>JALZUI010000142.1 GCA_023301545.1 Akkermansiaceae bacterium | reverse complement strand
CCTTCTGCTCGGAGGGTATTAAACCACTTAGGTGCACCATCGATAGGCTCACCGGAAGCTGAGGCAAAATCTTGTTCTAAAACTTCTGACATAATGTTAATTCTTTGTTAGTGGGTTTAACCTACGGAACCTTCCATTTCCAATTCGATGAGGCGCTTAAGCTCCACGCTGTATTCCATCGGGAATTCGCGAGCGAGATCATTAATGAACCCATTTACCGCGAGAGACATAGCCTCTCCTTCTGAGATTCCACGCTGCTGCATGTAGAACAGCATTTCATCAGATACCTGGGAAACACTAGCTTCGTGCTGCGTCGCATGTTGATTACCACGAACCGTAATTGCTGGGTACGTGTCGGTACGAGACTGGGAGTTGATCAGTAAGGCATCACACTCCGTATTGTTTTTACAACCCTTAAGGTGCTTTGGAATGTGGACTTGACCACGGTAGGTCGAACGACCTTTACCGACAGAAATTGACTTAGAAACTACGTTCGAGGTCGTTTCATCCGCTGCGTGAATCATCTTCGCGCCTGTGTCTTGCTCTTGCCCGTCTGAAGCGAGTGCGATCGAGATCACCTCTCCACGTGCCTTACGGCCTTTCATGACTACTCCAGGGTACTTCATCGTCAAACGAGAACCAATGTTACAGTCAATCCAGCGAACCTCTGCATCTTCATGGGCAACCCCACGTTTTGTAACGAGGTTAAAGACGTTCGAAGACCAGTTTTGCACTGTAATGTATTGGATCTTAGCGCCTTTCATAGCAACTAGTTCCACCACTGCTGAGTGCAGCGTAGCGGTTTCAAACTTAGGAGCGGTACATCCCTCCATGTATGTAATTTCTGAGCCTTCGTCAGCAATAATGAGCGTTCGCTCAAACTGCCCAAAGTTTTCCGAGTTAATTCGGAAATACGCTTGTAGAGGAGCCTCTAACTTAAGGCCTTTTGGCACGTAGATAAAGGAACCACCGGAGAACACCGCACTGTTTAGGGCAGAGAACTTATTATCCCCTGTAGGAATAACTTTACCGAACCATGGGCGGAAAATTTCTTCGTGCTCACGGAGTCCTTCTGTTGAGTTTACGAAAATAACACCCTTTTTCTCTAAATCTTCTTTGATGTTCGAGTAAGCTGCTTCTGAGTCATACTGAGCCTCAACTCCAGCCAGAAATGCACGCTCTTGTTCAGGGACACCTAGACGCTCAAAGGTCTCTAGTACCTCAGGAGGCACCTCATCCCAGCTGCGCTTAGGAGCTTGGCCGTCAGATAAGTAGTAACGGATCGCATCAAAATCGATGTTGTTTAGGTCATCCGTCGCCCAGTTAGTAGGCATTGGCTTGCTCTCAAACACCTCTAGTGCGCGGTGACGGAATTCACGAATCCAGTCCTTCTCCTTTTTAACTCCGGAGATGTAATCTACCGTGTCTTTGCTCAGACCGTAACCGGCATCGTACTTGTGATTCTCTGGGAAAGAGAAATCACCGACGGAACGGTCAATATCAATCGCATCTTTGGTCTCGTCATCGAGAATCGCAGATTCATTTGCTTCGTATGCTGACATGGGTTTAGGCGTTTGCAGGTTCTTTGAGGAATTCGTAACCGCTTTCTTCAAGTTCGAGAGCGAGTTCTTTTCCTCCTGATTTAACAATCTTACCATCAGACATTACGTGAACAACATCCGGCTCGATGTATTCTAGGAGGCGTTGGTAGTGAGTAATGACGAGGAAACCACGCTCAGCAGAACGCATAGAGTTTACACCCTTAGCAACAACCTTTAGAGCATCAATATCGAGACCTGAATCCGTTTCATCTAAGATACAGAACGTCGGGTCCAACATCATCATTTGTAAAACTTCATTACGCTTCTTCTCACCACCGGAGAATCCTTCATTTACAGCACGTTTTGTAAATTGACGATCCATTTCTAGGTAGTCCATTTTCTCATACAGTGACTTGTAGTACGCTACCGCATCGATTTCTTCACCCTTAGGGAGACGCGCTTGCAGTGCTGCACGGATGAAGTTCGCATTGGATACTCCAGGAACTTCTGACGGGTATTGGAACGCAAGGAAGAGTCCAGCACGTGAACGTTCATCTACTTCCATCTCTAGGAGCGCTTCTCCGTTCAGAGTAACTGATCCTCCTTGAACCTCGTAGTCATCATGACCAGCGATTACCTTAGAAAGTGTAGATTTACCAGAACCGTTAGGTCCCATGATTGCGTGTACTTCTCCCTTAGGAACCTCTAAGTTGAGGCCTTTAAGGATTGGAGAGTCTTCGATACTTGCTTGAAGATTATTTACGATGAGGCTCATAGTGTATTGTATTTATTTAAGAAATCCTTTGATATTTAGTTCTAGGTCTTCGATTACCGCTCCTTCGGGTAAGTCTAAGAATTGCGCCAGACTTACATCTGGCTTAAATTGTACGTCGATGATCTCCCCTGATTCTTTACAGTGGAAATGCCCATGCTCAGACAGGTTTGGGCAATAACGACTTGGCTCCCGATCGACATTCACTTGCTTCACGACATCGTGACTAACAAGCGCTTCTAGGCAATTATAGATCGTAGCCAGAGAAACAGACGAAAGCTTATCCTTCGCTCGTTCAAAGACTAATTGAGCCGTTGGATGATCACGTTCCTCCAGGAGCACATCATAAACAACTTTGCGTTGCTTAGTCATGCGTAATCCATTATAAGGGTCTTGTGGGTCAGCGATCATTAATTGGGTAAAAACCTAATGCGATTTAGCTTCTCTGCAAGTTCTTTTTTTAGAATTGTTCTAATTATAAAATGAGCTTCAATTTACTCATTAAATCGTTAGAAACTAAGCTCTTTTAGTTTAGAAAGATGAATTAATAATTTTATAGAAAGAACCCTTTCTTCTTCTTCATACTGTGAACAACTGGCCTAAAACACTGTTCGTCATGATAGCCATCGTAGTTCCACGCGCTAATAACTATTCTAATAAACTTCTGAAGACCTTCTGAAATCGGGTAAAACTCAAATTGTGAATAAGCAGGAATAACTATTCAGGAAGTTACTCACAGCTTATCAAGCGCTTTTGGTAGTGTTTATTCGAGAGTGTGTTTTTGTTGGTACCGAATGGCACTTTAGGGGCAGTTCATTTTGGTTCTCCCCTCATAAATATGAAACCGAGAGCAACAATTAGCGCTACGATTCCAAGCAGCAACCATGGGAACGAGCTCTCGCCTTTGTCAACGCCAACAGAGACAGATAATTTGCGGTCTTCATACCAATCAATCGGTTTTTCTGGTCTTCGCTGGGAAATTTCCTTTTTTACTCGATGATTTATTACTCCA
>JALZUI010000141.1 GCA_023301545.1 Akkermansiaceae bacterium | reverse complement strand
AGAGCAACTGGTTTACACCCAGTAGGTCGGCGGTTCAAGCCCGTCATCTTCCACCAAAAACCCGCTAAGCCTTTAATTATAAAGGTTTAGCGGGTTTTTTAGTGCTCTATTGCTAACTGGTAATACAGAATTACTTAGCGAGTTCCTTGTATTCTTTACTGAAGAGAGCGGAGAGGATGAGGAGGGTGGCGGCGATGCTGATGCAGCTATCGGCGACGTTGAAGCATGGGTAGCGGTAGCTGAAGGCTTGAAAGTAGAAGTCAAAGAGGTCGACGACGTAGCCTTCGGTCCAACGAGTAAAAAGGGATTCATCTTTATACGCTTCTAGGAAAAAGCCCTGAACCATACGGTCGGTAAAGTTGCCTATGATGCCTGAGATGACGAGGGCTCCGGCGACCTGAGTAGTACGGGTAGGGAAGCCGCCCTTTTTCCAAAAGATGAGAATACCGATGAGGGCGGAGACGAGGATAACAGGAAATAGGAGGGGAGCCCAAGCGGAGCCGTTTCCGATTCCCCAGGCCATGCCTTGGTTATGGATTCGGTTGAGATAGAAGAAGCCTGGAATGACCTCGAGAGGTGGATCAGTGGTGATATTAGAGCCCTTGAAGGGTTCGGCAAAGTGTAGGACGCTCCACCATTTAGTGATTTGATCTAGAATATAGAGCGGTAAGGAAATTTTCAGGAAAAAGGGGAGGAACTTAGGAATATTCATAACGTGCAGACAGCTGAGCTAAGCATGGATGACGGTAAAGGCACGCAAAATCTTTCGGGAAGTATTTCAATAACTGCTCTAGATCGTTAAAAACACGATTGACCTAGCGAGGGGGAGACCTTATGCACTTGGCCATGCAGCCGCTCTACGAAGGAAAAGCCAAACGACTTTATACCACTGATGACCCTAATGTGCTCCGCATGGAGTATAAGGATGAAGCCACCGCCTTCAATGCGGAGAAAAAGGCTGAATTCGAGAATAAAGGGAAGCTGAATAAGGCTATTACGCTATTACTCTATAAGATGCTAGAGGAGCGCGGGATTGAAACTCACATTGTTGCAGATATTGATGAGACCAATATTCTGGTTAAGAACGTCAATATCCTACTAGTAGAGGTGATTGTCCGTAACGTAGCGGCTGGGAATTTTTCTAAGCGTATGGCTGTAGAGGAAGGAACCGAGTTTAAGAATCCGATCGTTGAGTTTTCTTACAAATCAGATGAGCTAGGTGATCCACTAATCAACGATGATTACGCTCGCGAGCTAGGCTTGGCGACTCCTGAGGAGTGTGCTGAACTGAAGCGTCAGGCTCTGGTTATTAATGAGGTGCAGAAGGAGTTTTTTGCTAAGTGTGGGCTTAAGTTGGTGGACTTTAAAATCGAATTTGGTCGCCCTACAGAAGACCCGTCTAAAATTATCCTAGCGGATGAAGTAAGCCCTGATACCTGCCGTTTATGGGATATGGAAACAGGTAAAAAGCTAGATAAAGACCGTTTCCGCCAAGATCTTGGTGATGTAATGGGTGCGTACAGCGAAGTGCTGGAGCGTATCGAAAAGGCGAGTTCTTAAGCGTAGTTGCAATAATGAAAAAGGGAGCGTTTTGGCGCTCCCTTTTTTTTGTGTTCTTGTTGAATGGGGCAAGCCTGTGACTCTTATTTCCAGCTATACTTCACGGTGTAGTTGATGACACGTTCTTCATCAGGAGCGAGTTCGGCTTGGAAACGAATGGTGTGGGAGTTAAGCTTTTCCGATTCTGCGCTTTGTTTCAGGAGTTCCCATTCGCTCCAGCGGAGGAGTTTTTCATGCGCGCTGATGGTAACTGTTTCCTTGGAGCGGTTGCGGAGTTTGACTTCGATGGTTTCGATCATGGTCTTACCGTTGATTTTGAAATCTAGAACTTTTCGTTCACCGACGAGGTCAAAGGCGTTACCGGTGTAAAACTCGACCGCTTCCTTTTGCGGGGTGTGGTCGATGGTGTTTTCTCCGAGAAATTCTAACTTCTGGTCTTCTTCTTGGTAGAGGCGTACCTTTCCAGCAGGGAGGGGGATGCCGAGGCCGTTTTCGGTGGTGTTTTCAAAGCTCCAGTAGATTGAGACGTCTTTTGAAAACCCATCGAGCTTTCCTACCTTACTATTGAGAGACCCATAAAAGCGCTGGTTACGCTGAGGCTCATAAACATAAGATTTGGAGGCGAGGACTTGGTTGCTTTTAATAAACTGGACCTGCTTCGTTTCTCGATCACGTAAGGTCACAGGGCGAGCTACGCTGTAGAGGTGGAAAGAGTCGATTTCCTTTTGCGTAACGGTTTCATCTAGGAGCATTTTAGCACTACTTAAATTGCTTCTGCGCCCTCCAAATGGGGCGTCAGCAAGGTAATGGACCTTATTAACATCGCCCGCCATGAGTTGAACCTCAGCTTCTTCAAAGGTCGTTCCGCTATTATTGTTTAGCGTGATCCAGCCGTTTAGGGAGGATTGGTCTGAGTCCTTTGTGATAACGAGGTTGTAATCTGATTTCCAACTAAAGCCCTTAGAGAGGTAGGAGAGTTCGGCCTGGCCCTCTCCTGCGGTGCTTTTGAGCGCCCAGCTGAGGGTCGGTCGTAGAATAGAGTCGGCGCCGAGGCTGGGGAACAGCGGTTGTCCCGGTAGGCCGAAGCGGATCATGCCATCCAGCTTAATGATAGGGGATTGTGAGGCGCCTCCTCGGACATAACCACTACGAATGATTTGCGCCTCCTTTTCGTATGCACTTCCGTCCTGTGGGGTGATGAGGAAGGCGATTTCTTGTCCCTCAAACTGGTGAAGGAGGAGGGACTGAGAAACAGGGTCGTTCCGGTAATTTTGCTCTAGGATCTGGAACTCAAGAGCGCCTGTAGGGTCTCTGAAAACGACGGAATCAGGTTCTAGCTGAGAGGTGACGGCATTAAAGGAAACGGTGGTTTCTCCGTCCTGTAAGGTCAGCGGCACATCCTGCCGCACGACGGCGAAATTCTGGTTGTAAATGGTGAGCGAAGGCTGAGCGTGCGCAATGCCGAGGAGTGCAAAGAAAAGGGTGGTAGGTTTCATATGCTCTGATCTAAGCATAAAATCGGCGGAATGACCAGAGCGAGTACCTTCCTTTAATATTGGCGAGGGAATGAGGAGAAATCAGGCTTTCGTTTTTCGACAAAGGCACTGCGACCTTCTTTGGCCTCAGGGGTTCCGTATGCGAGTCGGGTGGCCTCGCCCGCAAAGACTTGTTGGCCTACCATTCCGTCATCTGTGAGGTTAAAGGCGAACTTGAGCATTTTCTGCGCGGTGGGGGACTTTTCGTTGATTAAGCAGGCCCATTCGAGCGCTTTGGATTCAAGTTCGGCGTGAGGGACAACCTTGTTAACCATGCCCATTTCGAAGGCGTCTTGGGCGGTGTAGCGGAGGCCGAGGAAGAAGATTTCGCGTGCGCGTTTTTGGCCTACTTGTTTGGCGAGGTAGGCTGAGCCATACCCTCCATCAAAGCTCGCAACGTCGGCATCCTTTTGTTGAAAGACAGCGTGCTCTTGTGAAGCGAGGGTCATATCACAAATGACATGAAGCGAGTGACCGCCACCGACCGCAAAGCCTGGTACGACAGCAATGACCACCTTCGGCATAAAGCGGATGAGACGCTGGACTTCAAGAATATGTAAGCGCCCACTGGATGCGCCATCTCCGTATTGGTAGCCGTCATCACCGCGTACACGTTGGTCGCCACCAGAGCAAAAGGCCCAGCCCCCATCTTTTGCAGAGGGGCCATTACCGGTAAGCAAGACGACTCCGATGCTAGTGTTTTCATGGGCGTGATCTAGCGCGGTTTTGAGTTCGTCAACGGTTTGAGGACGAAAGGCGTTTCGGCACTCGGGGCGGTTAAAGGCGATTCTAACAGTTCCGCCCACAACGGCCTCGTGGTAGGTAATATCCTCAAAGGAAAACCCAGGAACTAACTTCCAATCCGCTTCTTGAAAAATCTCTGATACCATAGGTAAATGGTCTAAGGTTTCGCTGAGATGTCAACAGGGGAATTACAGAGGCGCTAAAAGGGATCGTCCCCGAAGTCCTCGTCCAAATAATCTTCCTCATCCCAGGTGGGTGTATTAGAGACATTCCATTCTTCGACGAGCGTTCTAGGAAAGTCGTTGAGGAAACTTGAGGGTGTTTGTACGAGATCGCCCCGGTAGCTCTTGGGGTTGATCATGGGGTAAGTTAGGTAAAGCTCATCCTTGGCGCGGGTGAGGGCTACGTAGAAGAGGCGACGTTCCTCCTCTAAGGCGTCCCTGTCATCCATATCGAGGATTCGGCCATTAGGGAACATGCCCTCGGTTAGCCAGATGACGAAGACGGCCTTCCACTCTAACCCTTTGGCCTGGTGAATGGAGCTTAGAACCACGCTTTCGTCGTCGGGTTGTTCCTTTTTACCTGAGGGAGAGTCATCGACCGTGCTCATGAGCGAAAGCTGGGCTAGGAACTCCATGATGTCATCGAAGCCTTCGCCATAATCCATGAGCTGCTGGATGTCTTGCTTACGCTGCTCATAGTTATCAAAACTAGCGCGGATGTATTCGTCATATACCCCTTCGAGCACGGAGTAAACCATCTTAGAGGGACGAGCGAACTCTCCTCCTTCGATCAATTCGTCTAGTGTGAAGCAGAGCTGTTCCCAGCTCGTAGCCGCTTTCTTAGGCGGGCGGAACTCGAGCATGATACTGGAAAATTTTGCGGGGTTCTCTACGCGCTCATGCCATCCCGTGGCAACCCACGAGCGCCAGAGCTTCTCCGCCCCAATATTTCCGACTCCCGGGAGCATTAAGACCATGCGTTTAAAGCTAATCTCGTCTTTACGGTTGACCACAAATCGGAGAAAGGCGGCCACGTCTTTAATATGCGCTTGCTCAAAGAAGCGGAGCCCACTGGTGATTTGAAAGGGAATGTCGCGGTTAGTGAGTTCCATCTGGATCTCTAGGGACTGATGATGCGCACGGTAGAGCACCGCGATTTCTTCGAGCTCTACTCCTTCCTCGCGGAGTTCTAAAATACGTTGGGCGACGAAGTTCGCTTGCTGGGCTGGATCATCCAGAGCGACGAGGGCTGGGCGAGCGCTCCCTCCTTGGCGGTGTGCTTTTAGGTTTTTCTCGAACTGCTTGCTGTTGGCTTTAATGGCTGAGTTGGAAAGCTCTAGAATCTCGGGAACACTGCGGTAATTCGATTCAATGCGGAAGGTACGGGCATTTTTGAACCGTTCGGGAAAGCCGAGGATGTTTTCCATATCCGCACCACGCCAGGAATAAATCGATTGAGCGTCGTCTCCGACCACCATAATACTCTCTTGTCCTGCGACGAGGAGGTTTACGAGGGAGCTCTGAACGTGGTTGGTGTCCTGAAACTCATCCACTAAGATGTGCTGGAATTTTTTCTGGTAACGCTGGCGGAGGTCGAGGTCTCCTTTGAGGAGCTTGACGGTGAGGACGAGGAGGTCGTCAAAATCCATCGAATTAACGTCCTTCTTTTTCTGAACATACTTCGTATTGATTTCCTCGATCTGATCGACCCAGTCTTCAAAGTAGGGGTAACTTTCACGGACAATAGCTTGGATGTTAGCCCCTGTATTCAGCGAGAGAGAAAAAATGGTGAGGAGTACGTCGGCCTTTGGGAAGCGCTTGTCTTTGGCATCAATATCGAGATCGGCAATGACGGTATTCAGCAGGCTCTTTTGATCGTCACGATCGAGGATACTAAAGGAAGAAGTGAAGCCTATGTCTCCGGCATGACGGCGTAGGATACGGTTACAAATGGAGTGAAAAGTACCTCCCCAGAGATCGGAAATATCTACGGGTACAAGTTCCTTAACTCGCTCCAACATTTCTCGGGAAGCTTTATTAGTGAAGGTGAGGAGAAGGATGTTTTTGGGCTCGAATCCTTTTTCGATCAAAAAGGCAACTCGGTAAGTGAGGGTACGCGTTTTCCCTGATCCGGCACCTGCGATCACCAGCGCTGGGCCTGGTTGTGAGCTGACAGCCGCATATTGCTCCTCATTAAGCTCGGCTTTATAGTCGAGGCTAAAGCTACTTTTTGTCGGCTTAGGATTGAGATTGTACGAGCGAGACATAGTGTTCAAATATTCTTCATTAGTATTTTTGAACAGTAAAGCATATATCTGAAAAAATCGACGTGACTTCTTACCTTTCGCTTAATTGATTGTAGGTGTGAGCAGGAAGAAGCCATTGGTTGCTTTGAGCGCATCATCGAGGCTCATGTGTTTGAGCGCATGCCCAGCGCCCCATGAGTCAGAAAAGTAGAGGCGTCGCTCCTCCAGATTATAGCCGATAATAAGTCTCATGTGTCCACCCGAGGTTTGCTCATGGAGGGCGGGTACTTCTGGGTATTTTCCGACTGTGAGACTCCAAAGGAGGGGGATGCCCTTATCGATAGATTTTACGATCTCGTTCTCGATTTTGTCGGTAGAGAGTTCCTTGCCAACATACTTTTGATCCTTGATTTCGTTGAACCCGTTACCTTGTTTGATCGCGAGACAATCATAGCGGGTTTTAAAAAGGTAGTCTATGGCTCCGAGCTGCCTATTGGTTTCTATGCTACTCGTTCCCGTATCGGGTTTGCTCCCTGCGATTTCGGCTAATTGGTGCATGTCACAAGAGATCCCGTAGTACTCGAAGAGACGTTGAATACTGGCTACCACACAATACCCCTTGGAGCCTTGGTCAACCATGGGGATGTTATCGATGTAGACGTCAGAGCCTTCTTTAACGACATTTTTCTTAAACTCAGATTTACGAATTGTGGCCTGAGAGCGGTCATCCATAGCTGCTACATAGATTCCATTTTTATTGAGGTAACTACCAACTCTTAGACGGACGAATTCGAGCTTTTTTGGAGCTTCAACATTATACTCTAGGGCGGCCATCCCTCTTGGTGATTTCCATACGAGACCGTTAGTGAGAACGCCTTTCGTTTTATTAGCTTTACGTTCGCGGGGGCGTTTTTGTAGGATTTCAGAGAGGGTGTCGGAGATTTCCGTTGTGCGTTCGGTAAATTGAGTCGTGGACATTTTAGAGCCATCTCCTCGATTAAAAATTGAGACGGTAGAGCCCTCGTATCGACCATCTTTGAAGTCTAAGATCATCTCATCAATCGGAATACGACCATCGAGAATCGTCAGGTTAATGGATCGACCTCCTCGATTACGCTTAAAGATAGCGCGGGTTTTCTCCTCATTAAGCCACGCGAAGTAGCGCTTAGATTTGTTATCAGGAAAGGCCTTTTCTAGCGTTTCGGGCGTTTGCTTGTAGCTAGTTGGAGGGATTAAAAAAGCGGTCAAATCGGTTTCATTCGCGTGGGCGATGAGGTTGAAAAAGACAAGTAACGTTAGAATGCTTTTCATATAACAGTGTTGCCTACGCGTAGTGATGTTTCAAGTCTAAAGGGTTGGCCGTTCTGCTAGGGGTTAAGGATCTGTAAGCCTAAGGTGATCCAGAGGGGGATGGTAATGATTCCTAGGAGCTGGGTGGTCATAACGACTTGTACGGCGGTGGCGGGGTGACCTCCATAAATGCGGGACAGGACGATGGGCATAACTGCGGAGGGCATGGCTGCTTGGACGACCAGAACCGTGGCGAGCTCTCGCGGAAAGGGGATGAGCCAGATGGCCGTCAGAATCATGGCAGGGAGGATGATGAGGCGTGCGAGGGTGCTGGTGAGGCCGACTCGGAGAGTAGGAAGGGAGTTGCGAAATTCATCTGCTAGGGTAGCTCCTACGAGCATAAGAGCCATCGGGAAAGAGCAGGCCCCGAGCCAGTTGACGACCGTGACGGCAGGAGACAGCGTGGATGATTGAATGATGAGATCTCCCAAGCCCGAGTAAACGAGGGCTAGTCCAATAATGACGGCCAGAACAGGAGGGGTGAAGACGGCTTTGATTCCTTGTAGGCGTTTGCCCTGTAAAGTGGCGATGCCAAAGGTCCAGAGCGCGATTTCGACGCCCAGCGAGTGAACGAACTGAACTCCTAAAAGGTCGGAGTGAAAGAGCGCCATAATGATGGGGACGGCGGCAAAACCATAGTTCTGAATTCCGCTGGTGGTGGCAAAGGTGTTTCGTTCTGGCCCCTTGGGGATTCCCGCTACGGTAGCGAGCCCTTTAGCGATCAGGATTCCAAAGACGATGATGCAAAACCCTACCGGGAGGGTCCAGAGGATCAGTTTGGCATCTTTGACCGATTCGCTGGTGAGAATGTTATCAATGATGAGGAGAGGGTAGAGGCAGTTGATTACAAGCTTCATCAGGGAGCTGTCAGCCTCTGGTGCGAGAACCTTAGTTTTGCGGAGAAGGCCACCAAGCATGATTAATCCGTACATGGGGAGTACGGATTGTAAAATTTGCCAGGGGGTAAGATCAACCATCAAGGGTGGGGTAAGTGACGCATCGGCCACACGCAAGGAGATATGACCTAATCTTAGCGCCCGAATAGCTTTTCAAAAAGGCGATCGAGATCGTTGGTCGCAGGGTCGGATTCTTGGAAAAAGCGTTCCAATTGTTCATTACGTCGGCGTCTATTCTGCTCGGCTTGTTCGCGCTCGGATGGAGTCTGTGAACGGTATCGTGTACCTTGAGATCCTTGTGCGAGGGATTTGTTGCTCGCTTGATTTGAGTTTTCGACCTTCTGAGGTGCTTCCTGGAGGGCCTTGCTGATGACCTCGGAGGAGAGAATGTAGCTCTTGTTACGCCCTGCATCTGAAACCGCCATGCCGATAAAGTGGCCTTGGACCCCAAAGATGGGAGCGCCACATTCCTCAGGCTCGACTAAGATGTCACTCTGAATAATAGTTTGGAAATTACTCGTGTTTTGCGAGAGGCTATTGCGCCCAAGCTGATCCATCATATCAATGCGGGCACCATCACTGAGTTGTGCCCCTATCGCAGAGGAGGCTGTAAACCTCTTGCCATTACGTGAGTACTCCGCCTTGATCTCATCGCCTACCCGTAGCTTTTTGATTTCAGTCACTAGCGCAGAGAAGCTTTTGATCGGGACTCCGTTGAACTTAGTGACTAGGTCACCTTCCTTTAAGCCGATCCGAGAGGCCGCATATCCTTTTTGAACAAAGGTGATTATAGCCCCTTTGCCCGTTTGGTTTATGTTTCCTCCGACTCCGAATTTGGCTCCTAGATCACGCTCCTCGACGCTGACTACTCCGAGCCTGATAATGCTATTTTCATTTCCGCTATTTCCTACTGCTACTAGGAACTCTCCTAATTTAGCATTCTTTACGTGATCAAAGAGTTTACGCGAGGCCTTAAGACCAGGGATATTGAGCACAGCTAGGTCGTGTTCGAGGTAGCCCCCTGTTAATTTGACAGGGTAAGCGTCAATTCCTGGTCTCCATGCGACTAAGTCGTTAGGCAGGTCAACGTAAGCGGAGAGCGGAGCGAGTGCCAGCTGATCGTCGATGATCGTTGCTTGCAGGAGGGGGGTTAGATTACCCTCTCGATCGTAGATCGCGGACCGCTCAAAGAGTTGTATGTAAGTTTCGCCATGTGTTTCGGCAAGCGGTGCAACCCAGTCGAAAATTTCAGTAATCTGCTTTTCTAGGCGGGGTTTGTCTTGATCTTTTAGGTAGGGCGAATCCTCAGTGTCCTTGATCTGAGGGGCGCTGATTGAGCGTGGATCGACGTTGCCACGTGCGATTAGTACGGCCTCTGTTTTACCTACCTTATTGCCTCGGCGGAAGGTGACTTGTACTGTTTTGCCAGGGTTTTTTCGGCCCAGAGCAATGTAGACATCCATGATGGTATCTAGTTTTTCGTCATCAATGGAGAGGAGCAGATCACCAGGAATTAAACCAGCTCGATCCGCAGGGCCGCCTGGGGTTAATCGTGCGACAATGGGGCGAGGGTCTACGCGGCGCAACTGATCGGTCGTAGCGTTAGGAAAGGAGATTCCGATTAGAGGGGTTTCTGGGGTGTAAAGGACATTAGGAAGGAGTTGTCCCCATGCTTCGCCTTTTAGCATGCGGTCGAGGTCATCTTTAAATCCACTGACTCCAGCATGAACATTAAAGCGAGCGAGGCCATTGATGGAGGAATTAATAGCGACAACCGTGCCATCCATCGCAAAGAGAGGTCCGCCAGAATCGCCTGCGATTAGCGGGCAATCGGAGGTTATAAAACGTCCCGGGTTGTGCGCTCGGATTCGTCCAAAGCGCACAGGAGCGCTCCGATCCTCGTCATAGCCACGACCGTGCCCCATCGCAATTACCCAATCAGTGACCTGGGCCGCATCGGAATTACCAATCGGGGTGAAATTCCATTTCTTCCCTTTTTCAACCAAGCGGCAGATTGCGGAGTCTCTGTACCGATTCATCCCGAGCACTTCCATCTTGTGATGCGTACCGTCGGATAGGATAGCCTCGGCCACTTTCTTTCCTTCGACCACGTGTGCAGCGGTAAAAACATAGCCGTCCTCAGAAACAATGACGCCACTGCCTGATCCCTCTACTGTTCCATCAGGAGACAAGAGTTGGATCGCAACGACAGAGTCCTTAACTTTGTTAATAACCGAGATGGCTTGGGCCTCCAGCGCCAATAATTTAGGGTCAACCTCTTTGGCTGAGACGAGAGTTGTGAGCGCTAGGAAAAGACTAGCACATAATAGGGCGAATGAACGTCGAGTTGTATTCATCTTCAAAAGAAAAAGCGGAATGTTAAATTACTTTAGTCTAAATTTAGCGATTTGTAATGGCCCTGCCTATCAAAAAGATAGAAAAAATGTTCTTAGAGGGGGGCGGTTTTGGGTTTCACTCTCTCATTTATTGATCTAGCCATTTAAGAGTAATGGGTCCAAAGTCTCAATACTTTTACGATGCGCTCTTTTTCTAGAACTTCGTAAACCAATCGGTGTTGAATGTTGATTCTTCGGGAGTAGGCGCCTTGTAAATCACCTACAAGAGCTTCGAAGGGAGGAGGATCTACAAATGGATCAGACTCGATAAGCTTAAGTAAAATTTTAGCCTTAGGGGCTAGATTACCGCCTCGGTGTTTTTTAGCGTCTTTCTTTGCTTGAGAGGTATAGACCAGCTTGAAGCTCATAAGTCAATCGAGTCAAAACACTCCTCTACAGGCTCCTGCATTCCCTTTATGATCGAATCTCTCATGTCAGGAACACTCAGAAGAAAAAGTGTTTCTTGGATCGCTCGCCAATCATTTTCCCCAACCAGAACAGCATTACCTCGTTTTGCCGTAATCTGAATAGGCTCATGCTCATCTAGGGCAGAGTCGATGAGATTATATAAATCAGAACGAGCTGAGGTTGCTGAAATCGTTTTCATGACAATAGCGTACGTAATTATGCACGTTTCTGCAAGTGGTATTTTCTAGGTCGATTCATTACCACAGAGGGGTCTTAGTTTAAGCGCTCTAATTTCACACTACTATTCACTCTGACTTTGATACTTGTTAGGTAGTGCCTGGTGGTTTTTAAGCGACAAAATCACGAGACCTCCATTATCTGTGTTTGTTAACTGAGCTGTGTAATCCCATTTTTGGAGGTCGCTTTCAGTGATTCCTTCGCTTTGGCCGCCCGTAATGATTTCTGATAATACGAGCGGATATTTTCCATCATGACCTTCGGCCCAAAGATCACATAGCATTTCCATGGATCTACCTTCCTGCATTATATCACCTGCTAATTTGCGAGGACTAGCCTGGCGCCCATTATACCATAATTAAAAGCATAGGGTTGTGGCTGCTAGAATGAGGATCTTTGATGAATGCTTTTTCATTAATATGGTTGTTTATAAAACGGGTTTCAAACGCAAAGAGCCTCAGTAGTAGGGGAAGAACTGCTCTTGTATCATTCTTCGGTTGAGGGTGGATACGGCCATTCTGCATGATCAGTGTTTCGAGCGCCCCCCATTTGTTTGAGCCACTCACGTAATGCTGGGCTTGAATGGCAGATTGCCCAATCTAATGGAGTTGCGCCACTAGAGTCCACACTGTTGATATTTACACCATGTTTGTGTAGTAGTTTTGCTGCATCAAACTGATCGTAAGCACAAGCATAACTGAACGCAGTCTCGCCATCGCTATTTTTCCATAGTAGGCTCGCACCGAATTCGAGGAGAACTTGCATAACCTTCAAATTACCCTTGAGAGATGCCGAGCTTAGACAAGCTCCGAGGTCTTTGTGATCACGTAGATCGAGTGATTCCAACTTGTCGCGAAGGGCAACTGTATCATCCAACTCGATTGAAGCGAAAAGTTCTGTTTGGACGTCTAAAGAAGGGGGCATTTCAAGTGGTTTTTATATGGTTGAAGCTTAAGGCGCGTTTTTAAGGCTTACTAGCCTCTGTTTTCATCGCTTGTTTTATTTCCTTCTGTACCTTGTCCCATGGGACTTTGTCATGAGAACTCAATCGAAGCCCAGAGGGGATTTTAATAATAATAGGGTCTTTGTCTGGAGGGATTATGACAAAACAGTTTGTAGTTTCAGATAGGAAATACCTGGAAGATTCTCTCCAGCGTAGGCCAGCTTCTGTACGTAGAATTTTCTCATTCGTTTGGAGTTCCGGAAAATCCTGTATCCGGCTAATGTAAGAAATTCTACCGATCTTGTCATAAATAATTACAGGGTGTTTCCCATAACTTAATTGATCATCTAGAGTGATAACTTCTCCATTATTAGTGACAAATATCTCACAAGGCCAGTAGTCATTGATTAAAGACCGTCGCCATATTAGATTGTGTCTATGCGGGCCTGACTTTTTAAAAACCTGCATGATACAATTTCCTGGGGAATTGGGAAACGTTTGATTTTTTGGTGTTCTAGCGAAAATATTACCGTCGCTAGATTCGGCGAAATTATTTTTTTGAACGACCCCTACAAAGTCAGCATTACAGTTAAGGGTTAAAAGAATGAGGATGGGGTAAATATATTTCATGTATTAGTGTACGTTACTAGATGAGTTCGAGGGCGAATTTGACGGCGGCTTGGAGGCTTTGGACGTTGGCTTGGCCTTGCCAAGCGATGTCAAAGGCGGTTCCGTGATCAACTGAGGTGCGGACGATGGGGAGGCCGAGGGTTACGTTAACCCCTTCATCAAAGCAGAGGGTTTTTAGAGGGATAAGACCTTGATCATGGTACATGCAGACATAGGCATCTACATTGGGGCGGATTTGGGTTAAGAAGGCTGTATCCGGGGGGAGGGGGCCGATGACGTCCATTCCTGCGGCTCTGAGCTGATCGATGGCCGGTTGGATGATACGTTCCTCTTCTCGGTCGCCAAAGAGCCCTCCTTCGCCTGCATGTGGGTTGAGTCCTAGGATGGCGATTTTGGCAGGGCGTTGATGGCGGCGCTGCATGACAGCGGCGGAGAGCTGGGCGACTTCGATAATACGTTCGGTCGTGATTGCCTGCGGAACTTGGGCGATGCCAATGTGAGTGGTAACTAGGGCGCAACTGAGCTCACTGCCGCTCAGCATCATGGCGTGCTGGGGGGCTTGGGTACGCTCGACAAGGATTTCGGTATGGCCGGGGAAATCTATACCAGCCGCCTCAAGCGCAGCCTTGTTCAGTGGGCAGGTGACAATGCCGTCAACTTGTCCCGTGAGGGCGTCATCGATGGCAGAGGTGAGAAAGTCATAAGCAGCTTCTCCACAGTTCGCTTGGACTTGGCCGGGAACAATTTGTTCCACAGCTTGAATGGGGTGGTCGATAATGGTGACGTGCTGAAGGCTGAGTGAGAGGGCTGCGCCTACACGCTCTAAAACGGTGCGATTACCATAAATTCGATAAGAAACCTCGTCAGTCGGGGGGGCTTGGCAGAGGCGGAGGCAGAGCTCAGGGCCTACTCCTGCGGGGTCGCCCATCGTGATGGCAAGGGTTTTCATGCTTCCGTTATACATGTTAGATCGCTGCGTGCATCTATTTATCTTTAAAAAATATTTGCATATCTTAAGTAAGCCTTTAATTTTGTACGTAAATAAAACCATGGCAATTAAATCCCTTCCTAAATATCT
>JALZUI010000140.1 GCA_023301545.1 Akkermansiaceae bacterium | reverse complement strand
AATGCGATTGAGCGCAAACTCCATGAGCAAGGTCGCATGACTGTGATTCTGGATGGAGATAACTTGCGCACAGGCGTAAACAACAACCTCTCTTTTACTGATGAAGACCGTCTAGAAAACGTCCGTCGAGCATCTGAGGTTGCTAAGCTTTTTGCTAGCCAAGGGTTAATTACCTTTGTTTCAGTTATTACTCCTAAGCAAGCGCTGCGCGATATGGCGCGTGAGATTGTAGGAGAGGACTTTCACGAGATTTATGTGCACGCCAGTTTCGAAACTTGTGCCGAACGTGATGTGAAAGGTCTCTACGCTAAAGCAGCTGCAGGGGAAGTGAAAAATTTCACGGGCAAAGACAGTGGCTTCGAGGTGCCAGAATCTCCTGAACTCCGTATTGATACCGAAAACAACACGCTAGAAGGCTGTGTTGAAAACCTAAATAACTTTATCCAAAACCAACAAAATCTATGAACTACTCGCTTGATCATCTCTCCGAAATCGAGGCGGAAGCAATGTATGTGCTGCGTGAAACCGCAGCGCAGTTTGAAAACCCAGCGCTTCTATTCTCTGGCGGAAAAGACTCCATTGTCATGGCTCACATCGCCTATAAGGCGTTCTACCCATCCCGTCTTCCTTTCCCTCTTGTCCACGTTGACACAGGGCACAACTTCCAAAACACAATTGATTTCCGCGACAAGTTCGTTAAGGATATTAATGCTAACTTGATTGTAGGCTCTGTACAGAAGTCTATCGATGATGGCCGTGTGGTTGAAGAAAAAGGACCTAATGCTTCACGTAATAAGCTCCAGACTACCACCCTTCTCGATACGATCGAAGAACACCAATATGACGCATGTCTAGGTGGCGGTCGTCGTGATGAAGAAAAGGCACGTGCTAAAGAGCGTTTCTTCTCTCACCGTGATGACTTCGGGGTATGGGATCCTAAAAACCAGCGCCCTGAGCTCTGGAACATTTTTAATGGTAACAAGCACCAAGGTGAGCACTTCCGTGTGTTCCCGATTTCTAACTTCACGGAGATGGACATCTGGATGTACATTAAGAAGGAAAACATTGATCTTCCTTCAATGTACTTCGCTCATGAGCGCGACACCATTATTCGTAATGGATCAATCCTTGCAGTTTGTGAACATGTTCAGCCTCGCGAAGGAGAAGAAGTTGTGAACCGTAAGATCCGTTTCCGTACAATGGGAGACGCTACGATCACAGGTTGTTTCGAATCTGACGCTGACGATATCGACGGTGTAATCGAAGAAGTGGCGGCTGCCCGTCAAACAGAACGTGGTAACCGTGCGGATGACAAGCGCTCGGAAACTGCGATGGAAGACCGTAAAAAAGAAGGATACTTTTAGTCAGACCAGTCCTTTTAACAAAAACTATAACTTTAAAATATAATGGATTTACTAAGATTTACAACAGCTGGTTCCGTGGACGACGGGAAGTCAACCCTCATTGGGCGCCTTCTCTATGATTCCAAGAGTATCTTCGAGGATCAACTCGAAGCCGTAGAAACCAGTTCTAAGAAAAAAGGTGACGAAAACGTCAACCTCGCCCTTCTTACAGACGGCCTCAAAGCCGAACGTGAGCAAGGAATTACAATTGATGTAGCGTACCGCTACTTCGCGACTCCGAACCGAAAGTTCATCATCGCTGATACCCCAGGTCACATTCAGTACACTCGTAACATGGTTACGGGAGCTTCTACTGCTGACCTCGCGATTATCCTTGTGGATGCTCGTACAGGTGTCATTGAGCAAACTAAGCGTCACTCCTTCATTGCTGATCTGCTTAAGATTCAGCATGTTATTCTCGCGGTTAACAAGATGGACCTCGTTGACTTCTCCGAAGATCGCTTCAATGAAATCGTTGAAGAATACCAATCCTTCGCTTCACGTTTAAATAACATTGTTAATATTCAGCCAATCCCAATTTCAGCTCTCCTCGGAGACAATGTCGTTGATAAGTCAGAGAAGACTCCTTGGTACGAAGGCCCAACGTTCCTTTACCACCTAGAACACGTTTACGTTGGAGGTGAAGAAAATCACGTTGATGCTCGTTTCCCTATTCAGTGGGTTATTCGTCCTCAGTCTGATAAGTTCCCTGACTTCCGCGGCTTCTCTGGTCGTGTAGGTGGTGGTGTTTTCAAGAAAGGTGATGAAGTCACGGTTATGCCGAGTGGATTTAGCTCAAAGATCAAATCGATCCATTGTGGTGAAGAAGAACTAGAAGCAGCATTTGCTCCTCAGTCTGTCGTAATGACACTCGAAGACGAAATCGATATTTCACGTGGTGATATGATTGCTAAGCCAGGTAACCAGCCTAAGGTAGAGCAAGATATTGAAGCGCAAATCTGTTGGTTCTCTAAGACCCCAATGAAGAACCGTCAGAAGTTCCTTATCAAACATACTTCTCTTGAGACCAAAGCGGTTCTTCAAGAAATTAAGTACAAGGTCGACATCAATAATATTACAAAAGAAGAAGGTGTTGAAACCTTTGAAATGAATGATATTGGTCGTATTTCCTTACGTACTGCTAAGCCGCTCATTCATGATTCCTACCGCCGTAACCGTAACACCGGTTCCTTTATCTTAGTTGATCCAGGAACTAACGAAACAGTTGCTGCAGGAATGATTATCTGACCCGGTCAGTTATTACACGCTTCCCTTCACCTCAGAACTACTGAGGTTTGAAGGGCTAGCGGTTTTTTGATGGCGTTCGCCATTTTTTCTATTGAATAGCCTTTATGCAATTCATCGATCTCAAAGCCCAGCAAGCTCTTATCAAAGAGAAGGTTGACGCTCGCATCCAAGACGTTCTCGCCCATGGGCAATATGTTCTGGGTCCAGAAGTAAGTGAAGTTGAATCCGTTTTAGCGGAGCGCACGGGGGTTAAGCATTGTATCACGACAGCCAGTGGTACGGACTCCTTGCTCATCGCTCTGATGGCATTAGGAATCGGGGTAGGGGACGAGGTCATTACTATTCCTTACACCTGGATTTCCACAGCGGAGGTAATTGCGCTCACCGGAGCCACTCCCGTCTTCATTGATATTTGTGAAGACACTTGGAACCTTGATCCTACTCTATTAGAGAAGGCGATTACGACTAAGACCAAGGCGATTATGCCAGTAGGAATATACGGACAACCTGCTGATATGACCGCGATCAATGTGATTGCAGAGAAGCACGGCTTGCCTGTCATCGAAGACGCAGCGCAGTGTTATGGATCTAGCCACCACGGAAATCCCTCTGGCGCTTTATCTGTGATTGGCTCGACCAGCTTTTTTCCTTCCAAGCCTCTAGGTTGCTATGGTGACGGAGGCGCATTATTCACTGATGACGACCAGCTCGCAGATCTAATGGGGCAAATCCGCGTTCATGGACAAAAGCAGAAGCACCATCACCCCATTTTAGGAATCAACGGCCGCTTTGATACGATTCAAGCCGCTATTCTATTGGAAAAAATCGCAATTTTTGATGAAGAAATCGCGAAAAGAAACCAAGTAGCGAAGGCCTACACCCAAGCACTGCAAGAATCCTCGCTGACCGTACAGGCTCCGCAAGTAGCAGCCGGAAATACATCCGTATGGGCGCAGTATACAATACTAGCGCCTAATCCTAGCGAGCTCCAAGATAAGCTCAAAGAGCAAGG
>JALZUI010000139.1 GCA_023301545.1 Akkermansiaceae bacterium | reverse complement strand
TGATTGGATCGTATGCGCTGCTGCGGTTTCCGTAATAATAGGAGGAGGGAAGCTTCCGTACTCTTCATGGTATCGGTTGATTGAAGATTCAATAGCTACGGCTAGCATTTGGGATTGCTTAGTCTTTGATTTTTTCAAAAACCCAGAGACTCCTGCAGTAGAAAGAGCTGCCAGGGAGGCGATAATAGCGATTACGACCAATAATTCAATGAGGGTGAAGCCTGATTTGTGAGAGTTAGTTTTCATAATTTACAATGTAATCTTAGTTTTGTTCAGTGAATATTCCAAGATAAATCCACCTTGGTTTTCAAAACTAAGATTTAGGTAGTCTCCTTTACCCCTTAATCTCTAGTAACATTTGCGCGTTGCTAGGGAATTTTTTAAGGAAGAATAAGAGGCGTTCCATCGCTTGGTCAGGTCTCTGTCCTTTCAGGCCACGGCGGATTAGCTGGAACTTTTTAAGGGTGATTTCAGGAAGAAGGAGTTCTTCGCGACGTGTTCCAGATTTGAAAATATCAACAGCTGGGTAGATGTAGTGGTCTGCGAGACGGCGATCGAGAACGATCTCCATATTACCTGTACCTTTAAATTCTTGGAATATCGCTTCGTCAGCCTTGGAATTGGTTTGAACGAGCGTCGTAGCGAGGATTGTAAGTGATCCTGCTTCACGTGTATTCCGTGCAGCAGCGAAGAGGCGACGTGGGACTTCTAGCGATCCAGAGACGATGCCTCCAGATTGGTATCCCTTGTTTTTACCGCCTTTTCCACCTTTACCGCCACCACCGCTATCGGCCCCGCGGTTGTAAGCGCGAGCTAGACGGGTAAGTGAATCCATGAGGATGAGAACGTGCTTTCCTTCTTCTGTCAGGCGTTTAGCGCGCTCGATACAGAGCTCCGCGATTCGCATGTGGTTACGGTTACCCGAGTCATTAGAACTCGCAAACATTTCGATATCTGGAAGGGCGCGTTTAAATTCGGTCACTTCCTCAGGACGTTCATCAATGAGGAGGAAAATAGGGTAGATCTCATCCTCGTGGCGATTAATGGCTGCCTTAGCAATGTCCATGAGGAGAGTTGTTTTACCAGAACGCGGAGGAGCTACGATGAGTCCTCGCTGACCACGTCCCACTGGGGCGACGAGGTCTAGAATACGGGTGTTGAAGCAATCATCCTTCGTTTCGAAGGAGATCCGCTTATCAGGGTTCGTGGCCTTGAGATCTTCAAAGATAGGAGCAGGCTCACGATCGGCAACTGGATCGCCATTGATTTTATGGATTTCGGTAAGCTGTAAGCCCTTAGGACCTGAGCGAGCGATTCCATGAATCCATACGCAATTGCGGAGTCCATGTTCCCGGATATGATCAGGCGGAACAAAAACGTCGTCGCGGGCTTGGGTAAAGCCTTTGAGTGGAACGCGGAGGAATCCAAAGCCCTTATTGGCGAGTTCAAGGAGACCATTCACTTCGATCGGGTCACCGGTGAGGACGATTTCCTTTTTCTTACGGTCTGGACGCTTCTTGTTGTGAGGTCGTTTGGAGCGTCTTCCTTCGTGGCGATTTTCATTATCAGACGGAGCGTCTGTTGTCGTTCCTTCGGAGTCATTACCACCTTCAGCGTTCTTCTCTTTAGGAGCTCTCGCAGGTTTTCTAGATGGTCTTTTCTTCGGAGACTCTTCTGTTTTCCCTTCTTCTGCGAAGAGGTTAAGTTGGTCTTTCTTGGTCGCAGTCGTATCCTCAGCTACTTTCGTAACGACTTTTTTGGCCGTTTTTTTAGTGGCTTTTTTGGCTACCTTTTTCGTCGCTTTTTTAGCGACTTTGCGCGTTGCCTTCTTAGGGGCAGGGGCGTTATCGGTAGTTTGTTCTGCTGGTTCTGGAGTGTCAGGGGACATAAAGAATAAAGATTACGCACAAGAGCGTGAGGGGGATTGGCAAGTGATTGCCACGCACGATATTGGAGTGAATGTTACTCCGCGATTGGAAAACTGAACTTTAGAACTAAAGTTGGGAATAGTTTTAACCCGTGCGCTGGAAAAGCTTTAGGCTAGTTAAGAGAAGTTTGCCAATACTTTTTTAGGATAAATTTAGGGGGAGGGATTATCGATCTCTTATTAATATGAGTGTTGGACTTCTTCTTAATCCTTTTTACCTTGCTTCCTTTTCCCTAGCATGACAGGGATTTGCTATGAATTTGGGAACTGAAAAGTTAGTAATTGCGGGACGTGAATTTCGCTCTCGCCTCATGATTGGCACCGGGAAATACCCGTCCAATGAGATGATGAAAGCTTCGATCGAAGCCTCTGGCGCTGAAATTGTTACCGTGGCCTTACGTCGTGCTGATATGAGCGGGAAAGGCGATCCGTTTGCTAACATTCTCGATTTCGTGGATCCTGAGAAATTTCTTATTTTAGCAAACACCAGTGGTGCGATGAATGCCGAGGAGGCGATTCGTCTGGCTCGTCTAGCGGAAGCTGCGGGTTTGCCAAAGTGGATTAAGTTGGAGATTCACCCTGATCCTAATTACCTTCTTCCTGACCCCATCGAAACTCTTAAAGCGGCCGAGGTTCTCGTAAAAGAGGGCTTCACTGTTTTACCGTATATTAATGCTGACCCAGTCCTGGCTAAACGCCTAGAAGAAGTGGGGACGGCTACAGTGATGCCATTAGGATCTCCGATCGGAACGAACAAGGGGCTCTCCACGAAAGATCAACTGGAGATCATCATCGCCCAGTCCAATATTCCTGTAGTAGTTGATGCCGGATTAGGCGCTCCGAGTCATGCTGCGGAAGCGATGGAAACAGGGGCTGATGCCGTACTGGTCAATACCGCTATCGCCGTTGCGCAAGATCCAGTTAAAATGGGACAAGCCTTCAATATGGCCGTGGAGGCAGGAAGAGCAGCCTATGAAATGGGACTTCCCCGTGTAGGTTCTAAAGCAGAAGCAACAAGCCCGCTGACGGCCTTCTTAGACTAGTTCTTTAGTTCAATAGATAAAAAAACCTGTGCATAATCTGCACAGGTTTTTTTGTGTTTACTCAGTGAGCGTTCTTAGAATTGGCTTGCGATAGGCTCGATACGGAGCTCAACGCGGCGGTTTTGGGACTTACCTGCCGCAGTGTCATTAGAAGCAACTGGGTATTGCTCACCGTATCCAGAAGCGTTCAGACGACCTTGAGCAACTCCTTTTGACTGGAGGTAGTTTGCTACGCTGTACGCACGGTTTTGGGAGAGGCTTTGGTTGTATGAATCACTACCATCAGAGTCGGTGTGACCAGCGATGCCGATAGCCGTTTTATCATACTCGTTGAGGACGAGGGTGACGGAATCAAGAGTGGAATTGAACTGAGATTTGAGGCTGGACTGTGCCACATCGAAGGTGATGCTCTCAGGCATGTTGAGAATGATATCGTTTCCTGAACGGGTAACGCTAACTCCTGAGCTTTCGAGCTGCTTTCTGATCTGGGCTTCTTGCTTATCCATGTAGTATCCGATACCGCCACCTGCTACGCCGCCGATACCAGCACCGATGAGAGCGCCTTTGGTTCCGTCTCCGTCTCCTGTGTTGTTCCCGATGATGGCTCCTACAATCGCTCCACCAGCGGCTCCGATGCCAGCTCCGATGGTTGTGTTTGAGACTTTTTCTTCGCCTGTGTAAGGATT
>JALZUI010000138.1 GCA_023301545.1 Akkermansiaceae bacterium | reverse complement strand
CCGATGGTAGTCGGACGATAGGTCCCGCGAGAGTAGGTCGTCGCCAGGTTTATGCCCTCCGTAGTTTTAATTAACTACGGAGGGCTTTTTTTTTGTCTACTACGCAAGCAGCACCCGCCGACAAGCACAGCAAGCAACATCAAACCAATACTAGTAGTCCTGACCGCAGATACTTTTCAGGTTTTATTTACTTTTTGAAATTAGGCACTGTAGTTTTTTTGAAATTTCGAGATGAACTTAGATAGTTTTTTGAAATTAACATTTTTTTAGTTTGCTATCCAATGATATGTGTGGATGATATTTTTGTGTTATTATAATAATTAATGTGATTATTGTAACTATAAAAAACTATTAAAACTATGAAACAAAATCGTATTTTATCACTGGCGGCACCTTTCGTTTTTATGATCGGAGCTAGTGGAGCGTCCTTGGACCTTCCTAATGGAGATTTTCCAATTTTCACTACAACAACTACAAGTGTTACCGATGCAGTTTCAGGTATTACATTTGATGTTGCCTACACAGCTACCGCATCAGCGACGGATTCTCCTAGAGTTGTCGGTAACGGATCAAGTTTTGGTGTTGGTTCTACGCCAGACGGGACGACCCCTCTTCAACTTAGATCGATTGATGGAGGCGACGGCGAGTCCTTGTCCTTTACTGGACTGACAGTATCGAACATTTCTGATGCGGCATTTGATGTAACGAATCTTGTTTTCACAGGAATCAGCGTTGTTGATAGTGATAACGTCAATGATGGCTTCGATATCGTAGGAGATGCAGGTTCTGAAAACTTCACATCCCCAGCTGATGGTCCAGTGACCTTCGCTTCATCGACTACAGCATTTACTATTACTCCAGATACAGCTGCTGGAACCAATAGATTTGCTCTTACAGGTTTAGAGGTTTCCTTCGACGTTGTGCCAGTTGTAGTTCCTGAGCCGACATCCGCTGCTCTTCTCGGGCTTGGTGGATTAGCTCTTGTAGCTAGACGCAAGCGTGCTTAATTTTTTAAATAATTAAGTATTTCAAATGAGGAGAACCGGAAACGGTTCTCCTTTTTTGTGGTTTATAACATGGGCGCTGGCTATGTAAATAGCTTCTTTTGACAAGGGTGTGGCGTCCTGTTATTTTATTCATCTACATACATATATGTAGATGAATAAAATTACTTGCTCTCTCCTCCTGACCGCCCTTTTGACCACTTTAAATGGTCAAACCCTCAATATAAGCTCCGTGGTTGCAGATTGGGACATTTGGTCCAGCACTGATCAAACGGCGTCTTACACATTAGGAGCAGTAGCATCTGCTAGTACGAATGCAGAAACGCGTAACCAAGGCGGAAGTACTGATGGGACATGAGGGTCGTCTAATTATGTTGCAGCTCAGCCTACCTTGTCTAATTTAGCCAGACAGGTTGGAAATGAGGACTACTACATTGATTTCGACGTTGAAGTAACCGGAGCGAGAACACAAGTACGGACCTTCCACTTTGATGCCTATGCTAGTAATAGTGGAGCGGCTCGTAACTGGACTTTAACTGTCGAGTCTGGAGACCTCACACTTGGCTCTATTGCTAGAGGCTCTCTAAACAAGACTGGTGAGAGGGAAGCGGTAGATATTATTTAACTGACCTAGCTGATAACGATTTAGGCACTAACGGTAAAGTCAGCTTCAGACTATCTTGGCGAGGCTGAGAAGTGAGCACTGATAATATTGCTCTCAGAACATCTGTTCCAGTAATTCTCGAAGAACCTGCACTCGGACAGGGAGAACGCGCTTACTTCTTGCGTGGAAGTTGGGGGCTTTTCTGGGGCCCTGGTTAGTTTTTTAATGGCTATGGAGGTAACGTTAGTATCGAACCTTTCCTGAATCAGATCCCGCACTTAAAAACGGTAGACTATATTCAGTTACGCCTTGCCGAGTCCTTCATTTACTCAGCATCACACAATTCACCACACCCAATTTTAGAGAGCTTATGGCAGGGAGACACGGATGCCGATGGTGATCCTATCAACCTAGCTGTTCCGACTCCAAGGCTTGAGAAAGATCCTTTTTTCGAAAACCTTAAAGCGATCAAGGCTGCAGGTTTAATTCTAGTAGATCTATAGGTAGCACGGAAGTAGAATACGACTCTACTAGAGAGGTTGAATTCACTCGCTTTGACCGTAACTTCACATACGTTCAGAGAATCGCAGAAAGCGGCGGTAACATCCACAATAATGGAGGATGGGGCGATGACGGATACCAAAACGGTGAAGAATGGACATGGGATGACAAAGTTTCGAGGAGGCTACATGACCCTCTAAGCTGCTTGGCTGCAAATGGATTCATTCTTTCTCGCTTTCAGGAGGAGGAAGATGAAAGCGGCAGGTTCTGGAAGGTGGCAACGGCGAGAAACAGGAAAAACCATACCGAGGTTCGCTCCACGATTCTTGCTCTTGATTCTGAAAAATCCTGGAGCAGTGAGAAAGAATGGTTCTGGTATGCGGCCCTGCACTCGCAAAAGAGAGTCTATCTCGCGATCACCGAGATTAATGATCTGAGCGAAAAAGGCGACCTGCATTGATTTTAACGGTATCGCCTTGTGTCGGGAGGCCCCCTTTATTGCGAAGTAGACTTTCTCTGTTTCAGGCACCGCCTGAAGGTGTCGATGAATATCGGCGGTTCTTGATGTAAAATATATTAAGCCTTGCGGAGCTTTTGCCAGAGGAAGGCTAGGGCTAGGAAAGCGCTGAGGACGATGGTGATTCCTGCGGCGGTGTTGGTGGAGCTGGTCTCGGTGAGCTGGAAGAGGGTGGCGAAGAGGGGGCCAAAGGTGGTGATGCTGAGGAGGTGGCCTAGGAAACAGCCGAAAACGGCAATTATAATGGAGAGGAGGATGAGGTGCTTGAGGCTTTTGGTGAAGAAGCTAGCAATGGCTGGAGGCATGATGATCATGGCAACGACTAGGATACTGCCGACGGCTTCGAATGCGACTACACAGGTGATGGCGCTGAGGGTCATGAGGAGGTAGTACATGAGCCGTGGGCGGGATTCGACGCTGTCCCCGTGGTTAGGGTCAAAGGTGGAAATGGTGAGTTCGCGGAAAAAGGCGACGATGAAGACGAGGTTAAGAATAACGGCGACACTGGCTTTCCAGAAGGTTTGCGGAACGGGGCTTTCGGGGCTGAGGCTGGAAAAGACGGCGACCTCGAGGTTGCCCATGAGGATGTGATTAGGCTCGATGTGGACATTGTCAGCAAAGAGGCGCTGCATGACTAAGCCGAGGGCAAAGAGGGTGGTGAAGGAGATGCCTAGGGCGGCGCCTTCTTCTACTCCGCTGAGGCGCTGTAAGAAGCGAGTGAGGACGGCGCAGGCGATGCCCGCTAGGATGGCTCCAATAAAGAGGGCGGGGGTGTTGACCTCACCTGTGACGAGGTGTCCGATGACTATGCCTGGGAGTACGGCGTGGGAGATGCCGTGGCTCATCATGCTTTGGCGGCTGAGGAAGAGAAAGCACCCCGGGAGCACGCAAGCGATGGCGACGAGGGCTGAGGTGGCGACAATCCAGGAGTCTAAGGGGAGCCAGGTCATTATCTTTCGTGGGGTTCGATGGGGATGAGGTCGGCTTGGAGCTTACGCTTAAACATTCCGCGGAGGTCGTTGGCGATTTCAGGGGTGGTGATTTCTTCGATCCGTTCTACAAATTGGTGCACGTTTTTCTGAGCGATTTCGGCGTGGTTGATGAGGTAGAGCTCGGTAAGGCGGTGGGTTTTTGCGGTTTCGATGGCTCGGTCGAGTCCCTTTTCGGTCAAGATCGCTCGTCCTCCTGCGGTGAGTTTGAGGGAGCCTTGGGCGGTGAGCCTTTTGGCGATGTGAACGCGCTTTTGAGGTGGCCAGTTTCGCTTGGCTAGGGTGGTCGTGATATCGAATTCGGTGAGGGCAAGACCACGAGAGAATTTATGACCGACAAAGAGGCGTACTTGTTGCTGGGCTTCTAGGCTATCGAAGACGGCGCGGAGAAACTGGTTTTGTGCCAGGCGTTGCTCGATGGCGTAGTACTGCAGGTGGCGGGTGATGACTCCTTTCCGCGAGCCAAAGAGGAGGCTCACGATGAAGAGGCTGGCGGTGGCGAGGATAATGGAGGCTCCAGCGGGTAGGTGGTCAATATTGGCGCTAAATAGTGCTCCGACAAAGGCACCAGCTGCTCCGATAGAGGCGGAGATGATGAGGGTGGCCTTGAGATCGCTAGTCCAGAGTCGCGCGGAGGCAGGCGGAATGATAAAGAGGGCCATAATAAGGAGGAGGCCGACCGTTTGGAGCCCGACAATCGCGACGACGAGAGAGGCGGTCATGAGGGCCTGATCTAGCCAGCGATGAGGGAGTCCCTGAGTCTGGACATAGGCTTCATCAAAGCATAAGGCGTTGAGTTCCTTTAGAAAAATAGCGGTGAGAGTACTGGCGATAGTGGCGGTGGCGAAGAGAACCCACGCCTCTTGCTGAACCATGGAGGCGACCATGCCGTAGAGGTAATATTCTAACCCCGAGGCATCTGGGAGGCCTGAGGTTTGAACAACCGAGAGGAGGACTACCCCTAAGCCGTAAAAGGAGGTTAGGGAGATGGCGAGGGCCGCGTCTTGTTTAAGCTTGGTATGGCGTACCATAAACTGAACGGCTTGTACAGAGAGCCAACCGAAGATCAGGGAGCCGACGAAGAGGGCGAGGAAATTTTTGCCCGCAAAATCGCTTAACATGGCGGAGACCAAAAACCCACCTGCGACTCCAGGGAGGGTAGCGTGGCCCACGGTATCACTGAGGAGTGAGCGTTTGCGAAAGAGGAGGAAACAGCCCAATAGTCCAGCCGCGACCCCTAGTGAAATTACACCCATATAGACCACCCGCAGGTTGTGTGCGGGAATGAGGTCTGCAAATGTAAGGGCGAGAGGCATGAGGACGGATGGTAAATTAGGCTTTGAGCGCCTCTAGTCGGCCGAGAGATTCGGTCAACTTAGTGAGGAGTTCTAAGCGCCCGCCATAGCACTTCATGAGCTGCTCCTTAGTAAAGACTTCGTCTAAGGGGCCGCTGGCTACAACATGAAGGTTAAAGAGGCTGAGGTGGTCAAAGTAGTCGGCAACGGTAGGTAAATCATGGTGCACACAGAGAATGGTGGATCCACCGGCCTTGAGGTTTTGCATGAGTTCCAAAATGACCTTTTCGGTAGTAGCATCGATACCAGCAAAGGGCTCGTCCATCATGTAGAGGTCAGCTTTTTGCACCAGTGCACGAGCAAGAAATACGCGTTGCTGTTGTCCGCCAGAGAGTTCTCCGATTTGGCGATCAGCGTAGTCCAGCATCCCGACCCGATCGAGGGCGCTTTCTGCTTGGATGATATGATCCTTAGTCTTGCGGCGAAAAAGCCCGATGGTCTTGTAGAGTCCCATTAGGACGACCTCGCGGGCAGAAATGGGGTAGTCCCAATCGACGCTCTCCCGCTGGGGGACGTAGGCGACCCGTTGCTTGACCTTTTTATAGGGCTCGCCAAAGAAGGAGACCGAGCCTGAACTACGCGGAATGATACCTAGTACGGACTTTAGAAATGTGGATTTTCCCGCTCCATTAGGGCCGATGATGGCCGAGAGGGAGCCTTGTGGGATTTCCAGGCTAGCCTCCCACACTGCGGGCTTCTTATCGTAGCAGACGGTGAGGTGGTGGGCTTCGAGAGCGGGGATGTTCATGGGGTCGAATTAGTGACCTGAAAGCTGTGAATTGAGGCCTTTTTCAGGGGCTTCTCCGCCCAGCTTACGGGTGATGAGGGTGACGTTATGGTCAACCATTCCGATGTAGGTTCCTTCGTAGCTGCCAGCAGGGCCAGTGGCGTCGGAGAAGAGTTCTCCTCCGATAGAGACCTCGTGACCTTTAGCCTTAGCTCCTTCGATAATGGCTTGGAGGTTACGATCGGTAGTAATGTTTTCTACAAAGATGGCGCGGATGTCGTTCGCTACGATGTAGTCTACGATATTTTGGATGTCGGAAATTGCGGCTTCTGACTCCGTGGTAACTCCTTGTGCGGCCATGACCTTGATGTCGTAGGCACGTGCAAAGTAGTTGAAGGCGTCATGGGCAGTGATGAGAACACGAGACTGTTCTGGAATGGTAGCGATCGACTTCTTAGCGTAGTCGTCGAGCTTGGTGAGTTTCTCGGAGTAAGCTCGGGCGTTAGCGGCGTACGCGCTGGCGTTTTTAGGGTCGAGCTCGGAGAGAGCCTCGCCTACTTTTTCGGCCGCACTTTTCCAGGCTTGGACGTCATTCCATACGTGTGGATCCCAGTGTCCGTCGAAATCATCAGGCTCTAAAAGGTATTTGTCATCGAGAAGTTCGGTAACGGCGTAGCAAGGGACTCCTTCGCGCCCCATCTTGGCGAACGAATCAGCCATACGGCCTTCTAGCATAAGACCTGAGTAAAAAATGACATCACCTTTAGAGAGAGTGACTAGATCGTCACGTGTAGGCTTGTAGAGGTGCGGATCTACCCCTTCTTTCATGAGGCCTAGGACCTGCGCCTTATCGCCTGCAATGTTTTTGACGACATCAGTTACCATGGTGCAAGTGGTTATGATGGTGTAGTTTTCAGGGAGAGATTTAGCCCCTGTGTCGTCCGATCCGTTTTGCTCTGAGCAGGAGACCAAAAAGGCTAAAATAAGCCAGAGAAGAGAGAGTTGATATTTCATGAGGAAAGCTTTCTATTGAGAATTCGTCTCAATAGCAATCATAAAAACGCAAAAATTATGAGGAATAGGCCTTTGCTATTATTGGTAGTAATGAACGTAAAGTAGTTTAGTAAACTTAAGTACTTGATAATTTGGTAAAAAGAGATATTTCAATGCAATGAACGTATTAATTGCATGTGGAGGAACCGGGGGGCATTTGTTTCCAGGAATTGCGTTGGCAGAAGAATTAGTAAAACGTGGCCATACGCCCTACCTTGTAATTTCTGAAAAGGCGGTGGATAAGGAAGCGGCTAAAAAATACTCGCAATACACCTTTATTACACAGCCTTCGCGCCCGAAGCCTGCTACGGCCTCACTGGCGATGATTAAGTTCCTGAAGAGCCTCTTTCAAGTTACGAGCCTTTCTAAGAAATTGATCGAGGAGAAAAAAATTGAGGCAGTTGTAGGAATGGGTGGCTTTACTTGTTTTGGCCCTGTGTTTGCGGGGAAATCTCTTAGAGTCCCAACGTTTCTCCATGATTCTAATGCGGTTCCGGGTAAGACCAACCGTTTCCTTGCTAAATACGTGAACAAGGTCCTCTTGGGGCTGGAGCCAGCCAAGGCCTTTTTTCCAAATGCCGATTGCGAGGTTGTAGGAACCCCACTGCGTGACGAGATGAAAACCTTGCCAGCAAGAGAGACCGCGATGGCTAAATATGGCTTAGACCCTAAGAATCAAACCGTGCTTGTGTTCGGCGGTAGCCAAGGAGCGCAAAAGCTGAATTCGCTTGTGGTAGAGGCGGCTAAGAAGTCAACGGCGACAGTTCAGTTTCTTCATGTAGCAGGCTCATTTGATTTTGAGCGAGTTTCTAAGGAAGCCGAGGGCCTGGCGAATCATAAGGCGCTGGCTTTTTGTGATGACATGCCCTCAGCCTACGCGGTGGCGGATGTTGTGGTTTGTCGCTCGGGGGCTTCTAGTATGACAGAGCTCTCTTACTTAGGCCTGCCTTCTATTCTCGTTCCCTACCCAGTAGCGGCCGATGATCACCAGACTAAGAACGCAGAAGCCTTTACTGCTCATGAAGCGGCACTGCTTCACCAAGAACGCGATTTATCGGGAGAAAAGCTCGCATCACTAATTTCTACATTGTTAAGTGATAAAGCGCAGTGTGAAATGCTGAGCAAGAACATCAAAGCCCTATCGCAAAATCCAGAAGGCGCGATTTGTGACTTGATCGAAAACACTCTTTCCTAAGCCCATGCAGAACCTGACTAAACTTCTCTTAGACCCGAAGAAAACATTGCGTATTCACCTCATTGGGGTGGCTGGCTCTGGGATGAGCGGCCTCGCGCAGCTTTTACTTGAGATGGGGCACGATGTCAGTGGTTCAGATAGGGTCAATAGTCGGGAAACAGAGCGACTACGCGGGCTGGGCCTTAGTTTTTCTAGTCCTCATACTTCCGAGTGTGTAGCAGGTTGTGATTATGTGATTTATTCCTCCGCAATTCGCGAGAGTAACCCTGCGCGCAAGGCCGCGACTGAGCAGGGAATTCCTACTCTCCGCCGTGCGGAATGTTTGGCTGCGATTTTACATAATAAGGATGGAGTGGTCGTAGCTGGTACGCATGGCAAGACTACGACTTCTGCACTTAGTGCTCACGTCCTTCGCCGAGCAAATCTGAACCCTAGCTATTACGTCGGAGCTGAGATTCCCGTACTTCGTACCAATGCACGGTGGGATGAAGGAAGCATGCTCGTCGCGGAAGGTGACGAATCCGATGGGACACTTGTCCTTTATAAGCCTAAGCACTCAATCATTCTGAATATTGAGGCCGAGCACCTCGATTTCTACCGTGATCTAGAGCATGTAATGGAAGTTTTTGCCACCCTAGTTTCTAATACCTCTGGAAAGGTTATTTACTGCGCGGAGGACGAAAACGCAACTAAGCTAGTTGCCCCGACCGGTAAGGGTATTTCTTACGGGTGGGAGAATGCTGATTTCACTGCTACTGACTTATTAGAAGGCCATGGAGCGACCTATTTTACGGTCAATAAACATGGCAAGCCTCTGGGACGAATCGAACTAGGAGTTCCTGGGCGACATAATGTACTCAATGCTCTGGCGGCCTACGCACTGGCAGACCTCCATGAAGCGGACTCAATGTCTATAGGAGGCGCAATGGCCTCTTTCGCGGGAGCTAAGCGCCGTTTTGAAAGTAAGTATTACTCTCCGAACTACCGTATTGTAGATGATTACGGACACCACCCTACCGAGGTCGAGGCCACGCTCAAAACTGCGCGAGCCTTTGAGCCTAAGCGACTAGTTGTGGCCTTTCAACCCCACCGTTATTCCCGTACGCAGTTGTTGGCGAAGGAATTTGGCGAAGCCTTCAAGCACGCCGATTATGTCTATGTGACCGATATTTATGCCGCTAGTGAAGACCCGATCGAAGGGGTGTCAGCGCAAACGATTGTAGATGCGATCAAGGAAGCAGGTGGGCCGAAGGCTGAAGTAGTGGGAGAAGTTAAAAGCGCCCATTACAGAGTTGGAAATAAGCTCCAGAAGGGAGACCTTTTGATTACTCTAGGCGCGGGAAATATTCACGAGGTCGGTTATAAGATCGCTAATGATCTCGCAGTACTGGAAGACATAGAACGCTATTTACCTACGGTAGATGGAATGGACTTGTGCCTCTATGAGCCGATGCGCCGTCATACTACAATGATGATTGGAGGGCCTGCGCAATACTGGCTCGAACCACACACCTTTGAGGCTTTTGCAGCTATCGTAAATACCATCAAAGAGCGCGCCATGTCGATCCGAGTGGTAGGTCGAGGCTCTAACCTCCTCGTCCGTGATGGCGGAATCCGTGGCGCGGTGATTCACCCCGCTGGCGGAGAGTTTGGCGCGGTAACGGTACTTGACGATAAGCGTATTCGCTGTGGCGTTGGTGCTCGCTTTAAGAAGGTAGCCAGTGCGGCCCAAGCTGCTGGAATTGGTGGGTTTGAGTGGATGGAAGGAATTCCTGGAAATGTAGGAGGCAGCCTCCGCATGAATGCTGGTGCGATGGGTACAGAAACCTTCGACCAAGTAGTAGAGATGACTGTCCTAAACGAAATTGGGAAAATTATCACCAAGCCTCGTAACGAGATTGTTGCACATTACCGAAATGTTCCCGAGTTAGACCATAACTTTGCGCTAGAAGTTGTTTTTGAAGGTGTTCCTGCTCCTGCTGAGGAAATTCAGGAAAAGATGCTAGAATCGCGCAATAAGCGAAATACGAGTCAGCCGAAGGCGGCGAGTGCGGGTTGTATTTTTAAAAACCCACGTCCAGATTTAGGAGCGGGTAAGTTGGTCGATCAAATGGGGCTGAAAGGCACAAGCATTGGAAACGCCGAAATCTCAGAAGTACATGCTAATTTCTTTGTCAATAAAGGGAAGTGCAGCGCGACGGATATGTTGTCGCTGATCTCCCTAGCGCAGAAAAAGGCGAAGGATGACCATGATATTATCCTGGAGACAGAAGTGCAGATCCTAGGAGCGGAGCAAGCTTCGTTTTAGGTTTCCCATGTTATATAGTTATCAACAGTTCCAGCGCGCAAAGCCCAAAAGCAACACTGGGGTGGTAGTGGTGCCGTGCGCAATCTGGATTGCCCTCTGGTTAGTCTATGAATTCATGTTAAAAGAGCCGACGAATGGAGCGTTTAGTAAAACCTTCACGATGGGCCTAGGGCTCCCTTTTATGATGATCGCAGTTGCACAGCTCCGTAGTGGCTACTTTTGGCAAAATGGAGCTAACGGAAATCGGGGGCTCCATAAACACGGTTTGCCTAAAAGGTTCAAACACTCTAACGTAACCCACCTAAGTATAGGGCTCTCTGTTGTATTGTTCATTATGTTTTATCTGTAAGGCGTAAGTGCTACCTAGTGCCGTTTTTCACTTTGGTCCGAAGCCCCCTTTAGAAAAGAAATCACTAGCCCATTGGCCTTGATTTAATAAACAACTACGATTAGGGTAGCTTCCATGATAAAGCGTGTTGTTAAAGCATTGAGTGTTGGTTTTTTGCTTATTCTGGCAGCGGCTGGTGTATTGTATTATTTTTTGCAGCAATACCTCTCGTCTCCAGAGTTCTCTGAAGACCTCTCCCGAATGGCTTTGGAGAAAGTAGACGGAGATCTTTCGTTCTCAAACTTAGAGGTCGCTGGGGTGTCGCTACAGGCAGAAGAAATTCAACTCCAAAACTCTGGAAAAATCAAAAATCTAAAAACCGAGGGGTTAACTACAAAGTTTGGTAGCTGGTCCCTGTTCCAGCGTTCATGGAAGATGAGCACTCTACAGTGTGATAAGTTAGATGTCCATATTACCCGTAAAAAAGCGCAGAGCCACCGCGCAAAGCCAACAAGTGATAAGAGGAGTGAGGGTAGCAGCTCTGTAAAGAGTGAGCCGAAGAAGACGTTAACCAAAAAGCGTGATCGCGACCCATTTTACAAAAAGTTAACCCCTAATACAGTCGAGTTTAACAAAATCGCGGTGAAGGAGTTTTCTGGTGAGGTCGAGCGTCGATCCTCGGATCCTGTGAGCTGGCAGGAGGTAATGATGAAGGGGGATATTAAGGATGAAACCCTGAAATTAGAGCTGACAGGAGGGTCTCTTTACATTCCGATCAAAATCTTAAACAACTGGAAGATCAACACCGCTACGGTTTTGGCCACGGAAGATGATTATGAGTTGCGGGACGCTAAGTTTTTACTGGATAAAGGCGGCCGAGCCCTCGTCAATGGAGGCGGGCAAATGAGCGGGGGAGACCTGTCCGTAGAGATGGAGTTGCGTGACGTGCCGTTAGAATCTCTCCTCAAAAAACAGAACAAGTATGTTGGCCTCTCTGGAATTATTGATGGGGACCTTAAGGCGGTTACGGAGGATAAGGAGACGCTGACTCATGGCTTACTGACGTTGCATGAAGGAGTGGTGGAACTGCCTTCGGTCGCTAAACACCTTTTACAATACATCGCTTTAGATAAGGATAATGAACTAAAGCTGGACCAATGTTCAGCAGAAATCACGCATGTTGATGATACTACGGTACTGGAGAACCTTAATCTCTCAGTCGGTAACGCTTACAAGGTGGTGGGGCTTGCTCGTTTGGACGATGATGACTACACTTTACAGTGTCATCTGGGGTTGTCCGCTAAGGCGCTTTCTCTGCTTCCGGCATCATTACAGAGCACCTATACAGAGCAGGGAGATCATTATTGGGTCCCTATTAATATGACAGGTCACAAGGATGATTTGGCTAAAGATCTAGGAACAAGAGCGGCGACCTCACTAGGAGTGGCGCTAGTAACCGATCCCGGCCTTCTAGATAAAGTCGACAAGCTGTTTGGCTCCAGTGTCTCCGATTTACTGAAGGGAGAAAAAGGCGAGAAATTGAAAGAGAAAGGACTCAAGGCCCTAGAAAAACTGTTTCGCTAGGAACAATCCTCTGCGATTCGGAGCTTATTCAGAAGCTTCGCTTTCTGGGGAGAGCACTCCTTTGAACCAATTAACCCACTTCAGGTAGTTGTCATGCTTAGGGTAAGTCTGGAGGATGCTAAACAGTGCTACGGAAGCTTGGCGCGTATCTCCAGCGGTAAAGAGCTCTTTCTCCATTTGCCAACGTAAATCAGGGAGGTTTTTTTGCAGGAAGTTATCTAGCTCTACAGATTCTTTACCGAATTTATCAGTCTCGGGCTCAACGTCGAACTCTTCAATTAAACGTTGTTCTGCCTGGAGCCGATTTTGCCACTCTGACCGGGCTTCATTATACTTACCGGATTCTACTAACCCCTTAATGATTAGGTTCTTGAAAAGCCCGTCATAATCTAGGGGGCTGCTAGGCCAATTATCTGGTTTAATATGGTCTACGAGGTAGGCCTTGGCGAACTCTGAGGAAAAGGGGTTTTGTTTTAATCGGCCCGTAACGGTTTTGCGGTCGAGGTATTGCGCGTCATCAATGATGTTTTTGAGACCGTCGACAAGCTTTTGAGTACTAGTTTCACGGGCGTCAGGGTTAGCGGCCGCTTCCATTGAGGCCACTAGCCAGACGAGTTGGTGCCTCAGGGCGCGTTTTTCCTCGTTCGTTGTGCTCTCGCGTAACTTTTTCATGTCTTCGCGGAGGTCACTACCCTTTTGTTTTTTAGCTTCTTGGTCTATTCTCTCTCTACAGTCGAGGTAGAATTGGAAGGCCTTAGTTTCACTCTGCATCGCCGCTTTAAAAGCAGTAGCAGCCGCTTTTTGGTTTTTGTAATTGAAATCTAAGACGTCGTTTTCCATGACTTCAATTTTCCCTAGGAGAACTTGTTTATCAGTTTCGCTTAATTCCTGGGCTAGAGAGAGATTACATAAGCAAAGAAAGCCTAAGGATAAAAAAAGTTTGTGCATGCCGGCTAAATTAGGCATTTGCTATGATAAGGCAAGAAAATATGAGATTACCAGCAGAATGGGAAAGGCAGAAAGGAATTTGGCTAAGTTGGCCGGCGAGGAATTCGCATTGGACCTACCTACGCTCAGATGAAATCCAGCAGCAATGGGCTTTGATAGCCGCTACGATTTCCCGCACGCAATCAGTGTTCATCAATATCGATGAAACGATGAGAGGTGATATCGAAAACCTATTGAATACACATGGTGCGGAACGCACAAATATACACCTTTATGATCACCCGCATGACGATGTTTGGTGTCGAGATCATGGAGCGATATTTATTGAAGATGAGAGTGGAATTATTGCCACCGATTGGGGGTTTAATGGATGGGGCGAGCAATTTCCGCCTTGGCAGCTCGATAATCAAATCCCTCCCTTGATGGCTCAATCGCAAGGTCTGACTTGCCGCTCGTACCCCGAGATTTTAGAAGGAGGAGCGATCGAGAGCAATGGCGCTGGTACCATGATGACGACAGAAGCGGTCTTATTGAACAAGAACCGTAACCCGCACCTCAATAAAGCGGATTTAGAGACTCTATTGCACAGCCGGTTAGGGATAGAACATGTCATTTGGTTAGGAGATGGAATTGTGGGAGATGATACTGGAGGACACATCGATGATATTGCCCGCTTTACTGCCACTGACACGATCCTGATTTCCTCTGACCCTCATGGGCCTAATAAGGAATCTCTCACCCGTAACTACCATCTATTGAAAGAGCAGAGCGCTGCCTCTGTGATTAAGTTACCTATGCCAGAAGCGTGTAATATTCCTGGCTGGCGGCTACCGACCCTCCCGGCTTCTTACGTAAACTTTCTGATTACGAATGAAAGCGTGCTGGTGCCGACCTTTCGACAAGAACAGAATGATGATCGAGCCTTGGGAACTCTCCGGGAGCATTTTCCTTCGCGCGAGGTCATCGGGATTGATGCGCTGGACCTCGTGAGTGAAGGGGGCGCATTACATTGTATCTCGATGCAGCAACCATCATTAGAGTAATAGTTTTACGCCTTACTGCGCGAGGTTTAGTCCTTGATGATGTTGAGGCGGGAGGCGTCCTTATTGTAGCGAGCAAAAGGAACATCCAGAGTTTTGATTTTATGAATCGTCTCGTCTTCATTAATGAGAGCACCGTGGACTTTCAGAAGGGTGTTTACTATCTTTTTGGTCTCTTCTTGATGGTGTACTCCATGCCCCGATACGATTCCTGCTTCGCAACGTGAGTCAGGTAATTCAGCGCTCCAAAGAGGGACGATTCCATCCCCTTTATCTCGTGCTTCTTCCGTAGCGTAATCGAAGGAAGGAACCCCTGCGACGGTATGGTAGGTGACTCCCTTATCGATGGGGAGATCCGCGAGGAGGTTCGTTACCGGGGAGTTGGGCTTGAGGGTGGAGATTGAGTTTACATTGTCTGCGACAAAGGAGGCGAATTCTGGCTGGAGAAGATCTTTGTTTGTCGTGGTTAAGGCTTTGGCTAGGTCATCTACGACCTTTGGACGGGCAGATAGGCGAGCTCCGATTTTACCTACAAAAGAGGTGGCCAGATAGCTCCCTCGTTGTGGGGAGGCGAGGAAGATAACCGAATTCACGTAACTACGGGGCTCGTAGCGGAAGGCGTTACTAAGCATTGATCTTTGACCTGGAGTGAGATCAAACGCACTCACGGGAGCCTTAAAGGCCGTGTCCCACAGGCGGTCACCCGAATCAGAAATGAGCGATTTAGCGAGGATTCCTCCCATGCTATGCCCTACGACGATTAATCTTCGTTCCATCGAAATTCCGAACTCTTCTTCGATCGTATTTACGGCCGTATCTAAGTGGTTTTTTAACATTGCAGCGGAAGGCACCACGGGAGTAGCAGAAGGGTAGGCGTAGTATAAAAACTGGAAGCGCTCTCTGATTTCGGGATCCTGCTTTAATGTATGCGCCATGTCTTCCCAGGTGGAAGGCTCAGATAGCAATCCGTGGATAAAGAGAACGGGAATCTTTTTGGGATCATACGCTTCGGTAAGATAGATGCCCGTTTGCTTCTCCGCATGACCTTTTACCAAAAACCCTTTCAAGCTTCCTAACGAAAGAGTGGAGGCCTTATCGCTTTGCACTCCTTTGTAAGAATCATTAAATTTGGAGAGAACTAGCGCTTCGGGCTTACTGGATGTTGAGCAGGAGACGCTCAAAAAGGCCATGAGAAGGAGTCCTGCAATTCGTAAATAAAGGGTCATAATATCTATAGTACGTTTGCAGGATGCTACTTTTTCGCTGAATAGTAAAATAAAAAGGAGCTTGGAACTCTACTAGGGAGTTTTTTAAGTTACAAATCTTAGTTGACGCGCCTTCTGTTTAATTCTTATGCGATTACTTTAAAAAGATCCGTATGAACAAATCTCGCTCAATTATCCTTTCCATCGCTCTGCCATTGCTCGTAGTAGGGCTTGTCATGTATTTTACAGGCTACTGGACAGACGGGAGAAAGGCGTTGCGTGAACTTAAGGGATTAGAGATTCCAGTTACTCCGTTGCAGGTTCGGCAGTCCGCGGCTTCCGGGGATGTGGATACTCTCTCTTTACTAGGCAGAGCAGGAGTAGACTTTAACGATCTGGGGGTTAAAAATGAGGCCGGAGATTACCCCTTACATTCCGCAGTGAAAGATCAGAAATGGGAGGTCGTAGAGCAACTGGCCACGTCAGGAGCGAGCCTAGACGTGGCAGACGCCCAAGGCCTTCCCGTTACGAGCTACTTATTGGATGCAAGACAATTTAAAATCCTCTCTTCCGCCCTTAAAAGCGAAGCGAATGTGCCCCATTCCTCTGGGCAACCCTATCTCATTCAGGCTCTGGATGAGCAAGATCATGAGATGGTGCAGTTCTTATTAAAGCAAAAGGCGGACCCGAATACTAGATCCACCCAAGGGCAATCCGCTATGCTGGTTGCTTACCATGAGAAGAGTCCCGAGTTCCTAATCTCACTACTTGACGCCGGAGCTGCTCCTAAAGTCGCCGACGAGAACGGAACGCAGCTCTTTACCACTGTGTGTAAGGAAATTCCAGCGTTAGGGTTCTCCCCGCAACAGGTGACGGAGGTCGTAAGGAGCTTTGTAAATCACGGGGCTGACCTTGATGCCACTGACTCTGGTGGATGGCGCCCATTTCAATGGTTACTCCACCATGAACAGCTTTACGCCGCCGACCTTATCCTAGATGCCGATCCTAACATTACTGAGTCGCTCTGGGTTGCGATTGATAAGAAAAACTACCCCCTCGCGCGTACACTTTTACAGATGGGAGCAGATCCCTACGAAAAACACCCCTCAGGGGGACATGAGCCACTCATGCAAATGGTTTGCGACAATCAGCCAGCTGCCATTACAGATTTATTGAATCGGGGAGCAGACCCTGAGCAATTAGGAAAAGAAGGGCAATCCGCCCTCGTTACCGCAATTGCTCTAAAGCATACAGAGGCGGCTTTGACCTTACTTAGTCACCCTTCACGCACTGCTGGACACAGCTCGATTATGCAGGAGAATGTGTCGGAGGAATTTCGTGAGCTTTTCGGGAAGAGTGGGTATTTTGATTGGTATGCCAGAAATGTAAAAGGACTGACCCCGCTCATGGTTGCCGTAATGATGAAGGAGCACAAGGTGGCAGAAAAACTCATCGCCAACGGAGCCAACCCAACGCAAGGGACGGAATCGAGAAGTAAGGTTTACCCGATTCAGATGGCCGCTAATAATAAGGACGTCAAAATGCAGCAACTCCTCATCGGCGTCCCTTATGAGGACGAGCAACAGGAGCGTAACTTCATCATCGATCTCTCTGAGCAAAAGGTGTACTACTACAATGGGGGAGAGTTGAAAAAGACCTCTCGCATCTCCAGTGGCCGTTCAGGCTTCCGCACAAAGGCAGGGAAGTATGTCATCACGGATAAGACCAAAAATAAGCGCTCCAACATCTACGATAACGCCGAGATGCCCTACTTCCAGCGATTCTCGTGTGGGGCGATCGGCTTTCACGAGGGGAACACCTACTCTCGCTACGCCTCCCACGGCTGCATCCGCCTCCCTATGTCTGTCGCCAAGTACTTCTGGGGGCAGACCAAG
>JALZUI010000137.1 GCA_023301545.1 Akkermansiaceae bacterium | reverse complement strand
ATTCGAGATATTCGTAAGATTGTTAAGATGATTCCTGCAAAGCGCCAAAATCTCCTCTTTTCAGCAACGTTCTCTAAAGATATTCGCCGAGTTTCCCAAGAATTTTTAAATGATCCTGCGCTGGTTGAAGTGGCACCAGAAAATGCGACCGCTGACAAGGTGGAGCAACGTGCTTACCGCTGTGATAGCGGTTCTAAGACGAAGGCTCTTATCGAACTATTTGAAAAAGAAAATCTATCCCAAGTGATTGTCTTTACTCGTACTAAGCATGGCGCAAACCGCCTGAGTAAAAACCTCGATGAAGCGGGAATCAATTCAGCCGCGATTCACGGTAATAAATCTCAAGGAGCGCGTACAAAGGCTTTAGCATCCTTTAAAGAGCAAAAGATCAAAGCTCTGATTGCGACTGATATCGCTGCTCGTGGGATTGATATCGATTCCCTTCCTTACGTTATCAACTTTGAGCTTCCTAACCAACCGGAAGATTACGTTCACCGCATCGGTCGTACGGCTCGGGCAGGTAAAGAAGGAACTGCAATTTCGCTTGTTGCTAATGATGAGCGCCCATTCTTTACCGCTATCGAGAAGCTCACCGGTAATAAAATCCCGCTGAATGACCTAGAAGGGTTTGAGCCTCAAAACTGGCCTGACCGTGCTCCTACAGCTAAAGAGGTAATGAAGGCTGCGGAGCAACGTAAGCAAGAAGCTCGCAAATCCCGTGGCGGAGGCGGAGGCGGAAACGGTGGTGGAGGTCGTCGCGGTGGCGGCGGTGGACGCAGAGGGGGTAACTCCAATAGCTCCGGTGATAATTCTTCACGTCGACGCTCTTCCGGGCGCAGATAGTTGAACGCCTCTCTCTAACAATTATTTATTGCCTCGAGATATTAAGGGGCTAATCTACTATCATGTTACCAGAAGAATTTAGTCATGTTGGGGAGCCGACAAAGATCGAATCGATCTTTGTACGTCATCGTAATGTTCTCGCTGTGCGCGGGAGCTTTTCTGATATCTATGCGGATTATTATGTTCACCTGATGGAGAATAAGTTGAAGTATGAGCCTCGTTTGGACCTCATGCTCAAGAGCGCTCTCTCTGTCTTGACTCTTCACCTAGTGGCTCGACCATGGCGTGAGACGATCGCATGGACCGTCAATTTGCGGGCGCCACGTGTGAACCTCTTTGTTACCGGTGGGAGTACGAATGAATTTATCACTGGCCGCGTCTTTACTGACGATGTTCGTGAGCCCGACCGCAATATTTTGTACTCGCAGACTTTGGCTAAGGAGCTGGAGCCGCGTACATCTATGATTGAAGTGGAAGGAACAAAGCCAGCGGACTGGATTGAGCAATTTTACGAACAATCAGAGCAACGTCCTGGTAAATGTATCGAGCTTCCTAATGAAGAATTCGTTCTTTTTGCCGCTCAGCCAGATTTTGATGAAGAGTGGTTTAACTCGATTGACGAAACGATCGCAGCTGAATTCACGGAAAAAGAAGAAACAAAGGTTCTGGAAACCCGTCAATTTCGCTTTCACTGCGGATGTAACACAGATAGAATTTTACCGGCTTTAGCTGGATATAAGGATAAGGCGGACGAGCTCTTTATGGGAGACTCTGAGGTCAAGGCGCAGTGCCCACGTTGTGCGGTAACTCATATTATTACACGCGAACAATTTGATAACCAATGAGCTACGACTTTGATACGAGTATTACGAGACGAGGGACTGGATCTCTGAAGTGGGACCGTCGCCCTGATTTAGATCCGTACTGGGTTGCAGACCTCGACTTTGTCTCTCCGCCTGAGGTGATCGCCGCTATTAATGAACGCGTGGCACATGGAGTGTTTGGTTACGCTCTCCCGCATGAGGGGTTACATGAAGCGATTCTTGACTACCTTAAAGAGAAGCACAAAACAGCTGCTGAAGTGGATCAAATCGTCCACCTCGGAGGATTAGTGCCTGCTCTATCACTAGCGGCTCGTGCCTTTGCAGCTCCTGGCGACGCGTTGATGACTTGCACCCCGATTTATCCGCCATTCGTAGGTGTTCACAAAGATGGTGGATTAGAGCTAATCACAGTTAATCACTGTACCGCTAAGGGAGTGGCAGGACTTGACTGGGAAGCTATGGAGGAAGCGGTCACGCCTAAGACAAAACTCTTTCTATTCTGTAATCCGCAAAACCCGCTTGGACGAGTTTTCACGGAGGCAGAAGTGCTCAAGCTGGCCGAATTCTGTGAGAGGCATGACCTTATTCTGATTTCGGATGAGATTCACGCAGACATGATTTTCGACGAGGAAGCGACCCCTCACTTTTCAGCTGTGCGTCTTCCTGAGGTGTTTAATAAACGTGTGATCACACTTTTGGCCCCGAGTAAGACCTATAATATTGCCGGCCTAGGCTATTCTTATGCGATTATAAAGGACGCGTCTGTTCGTCGTAAGTTTTCTGCGGCGCGTGGCCATACCCTTCCTGAAATTAACTGTATTTCTTACTATGCCGCAGAGGCTGCTTACCGAGAGGGAGAGCCATGGCGGAAAGAGTTGATGTCGTACCTTAAGGGGAATTACGACCTTCTGAAGTCATTCATGAACGAGCGTTTCCCAGAGGTTGAAACAATGGATATGGAAGCAACGTACTTATTCTGGATGGATTTCCGTAATATGGGAGTAGAGAACCCCGCTTTAGTGTTTGAAAAAGAGTCCGGGTTATTTCTTTCAGATGGCGCCTATTTCGGGCGGGCTGGCTGTTGCCGCTTTAATTTCGGGTCTCCTCGTGCGAGGATTGAGGAAGCGCTGGATAAGATGAGCAAGGTCTCTATCTAATATAGATGATTTACGATCTTACGAATATAAGAAAAGGGGAGTTCGCGGTCTGCGATAATTCCTCCTTGCAAACTCCCTCCCGATAGTCATATATCGCCTAATAGATTATGCGTATTGTTCAAAAATATGGAGGCACTTCAGTAGGGACATTTGATCGAATCAAAAATGTCGCCAATCGGGTGCATCAACTCTATAAAGAAGGTCATGAAGTTGCGGTTGTCGTTTCGGCAATGAGCGGAATGACTAATAAGCTTATAAGCATGGCCAAAGAGATGGCAGATGAGCCTTCTGAACGCGAAATGGATGTATTGGTCTCTACGGGAGAACAACAATCGATCGCTCTTTTGACGATGGCTTTGCATGAGCTGGGCGTTCCTGCCGTGTCTGTAACTGGCCGCCAAGCGGGTGTACGTACTAAGGGCTCAAACACTCGTGCTCGGATCGAAGATATAGACCCGGCCTACATGAATAAGATGTTCACGGAAGGAAATGTGATCGTGGCAGCAGGCTTTCAAGGAATCAACACCGACGGAGAGATTCAAACCCTCGGACGAGGTGGTTCTGACCTTTCTGCTATTGCGCTCGCTCATTCGGTAGATGCGGACATTTGTCAGATCTTGACGGACGTTAACGGAGTCTATACCGCCGACCCAAGAGTTGTGAAAAACGCAACTAAGATGGACGAAATCTCTTATGAAGAGCTACTCGAACTAGCATCTGTAGGAACGAAAGTGATGCAATCGCGCTCTGTAGAGTTTGCCAAAAAATTTAATGTACCTTTCGAGGTACGCTCCTCTCTTAATAACGAACCTGGAACCCTAGTAACCGAAGAAAAACCTAGTATGGAATCTGTAGTCATCCGAGGCGTCTCAATCGAGCGCAATCAAGCCCGCGTCACCATTACTGACATTCCTGATGAGCCTGGCTGGTCTGGAAAAATCCTAACTGCCCTTGGTGCATCAGAGGTCAATATTGACATGATCATTTCTAATATCGCGAATGATGGCAAAGCCCGCCACTCCTTCACGATGAATAGCGATGACCTTGGTCGTGCGCAGGCAGCCTTGAAGTCTGTATTGGCAGACCTTCCAGAGGGCGCCCTAGAAACAGAAGCAGGCATCGCTAAGCTCTCCTGCGTAGGAATAGGAATGCGTTCGCACTCCGGTGTGGCAGCTACGATGTTCGGAGCACTAGGTGAGGCCGGGATTAATATTGGAATGATTTCTACTTCCGAGATCAAGATTTCTGTAACTGTTGATGAAGCGCAAATTGATGATGCAGCTCAAGTAGTGCATGATGCTTTTGAGCTAGGCTCTTAAGAGTGTTTTAAAAGTACTCTTCGATTAAAGATACAAAAAAAGCGACCGAGGTAACACGGTCGCTTTGTTTTTTGACAGAGTAGCCTCTTAGTTAAGAGGAGTGGTGTACGTCATGTATCCAATGACAGCTACTGCCACTGAAACGAGAAAAACAAGGATTGATAGAATCATAGTGTTATAAGTTAGATCTTTAAAATTTACTGACCGTTCCAGTGGAGGTATCCTAGGAAATGGATTACAAGTGATGCGGTGGCGAATAAAAGCGCTGCAGCAGCAAACGGCCATCCCTTGTTTGGATTATTAGCTTTTTGCTTTTTCTTGTATGCCGCGGTAGCTACAGAAGTTGGGGTAGCTACAGAAGTTGAGGCAGCGGCCGCGACAACTGTAGAAGCTTGTGCGTTAGCCATATTGCTTGTCGGTGTTGCAGGTCGTGTGATGGGGGCTGTAGCGAGCGCTGCAGGAGCTGTTGGTACCGGACTCATTACTGAAGTGCCCAATGCTGCGCCAGCTGCTTGCGGTGCAATTGATGTAGGCGGAAGTTGTACGGGGGAGTTAAGAGGCTGAGTCTTTAATGTTCCAGCTCCAGGGACACTAGGGGCCGTTGTTGCTTGTGGCGCTGTCACCTTAGTTGCTTGAGGTAGTTCCGCAGAACCCTCTGAGCTAGTGCTAGGAGCTAGCGGAAGGTTTACTGAAGAGGTTCCGCTGAGAGGTACCGTTTTTACCACGGGAGCCTTTGAGGGCGTAGGAGCCGTGAGTGGTGAAGGAACTGGTCCAGTACTCTTGGTTGGCTGCGTGGGAGCTCCTTGGCTATTAAGAGGAACCGTTTTTACAGAAGGTCGCTTTATAGAAGTTGGTGCGGGTGGTGGAGTCGGGACACTTGGCGCAGAGGTGCTAGTGAGTGGGACTGTAGAAACAGGGGCGGGAATCGGCATTCCTTTAGGGAGCGGCGCAGGTGCAGGTGCGATAGTAGCGTCCGAAGGAGGGCGACGAAGTGGGTCAGCTTTAACCGATACACGAACAGTTTCTTTCTTTAGAGGGATAGAACTTGTTTTCTTAAGTGGAACGGTTTTTGGTCCGTTGGAATTGTTTTTATCTGGCATGGTGTGCTGTTGTGTGTGAATTTTGCGCTTTCTATTTTCTGTGATTGATTGATTAATTAGATTTAATCACAAAAGATTACGCGGATTTTATTTCTTATGTAGTTATAACACAAGAAATAGGGCGGTTGTCAATAGGTAATCTTTGACTGGGGAAGCTAATATAGAGAGTTCTTTTTCTAATTATTAGCAGAGAAAGTCAGATACTGCATTTCATGAGCTTTTTTGGGTCTATGCTCAAAGGCATTAAGCAGTCTATTATAGATTGGCTAGCGAGTAAGGCTTCTTACTGAGGGACGCGCCGTTGTATTTCCTGCCTTCAGGCGTGGTGCTAAGGCTATGGCGAATGATTTTGACGCCTGCGCCTTCGCCCACTTTATTGTAAAGGTCGATGATGTCTCGGGATTTCATCCGGATACAACCATAACTAGCTGGTTGACCGATTTTATATTCCACAGGAGTTCCATGAATGTAGATGTAACGAGAAAAGGTATTGCGGTTATAGGAGTCCTTTCCGGCAAGCCACATAATACGAGATACAATCGGGTCTCGCCCTTTAGCGTTTGGTTTTAAGATTTCTCCAGTGCGGACGCGACTTTTGAAAACTGCTCCAGAAGGGGCTCTCCCCCCGATTTTTTTAGCAATTTCGTGGTTGCCTAGTGGCGTGCGATTGCTCCCAGCCTTAGAGCCTAACCCGAATTTTGAAGTCGAAACGGGGTAGGACTTAACAGGTTTGCCGTCCCTGGTTAGGAGTAGTTCTTGGTCAGCAACGCTGACGAGGATTTTGTTTCTGGTGTCTTTTCGTGATGAGGCGCAAGAGGAAAATAAAAGAACTAGGACGGGTAAAAGTAAAAATATTTTCATTTGAAAGGACTAGGATGATTTAAATACGATCTAATTCATTTGGGCGAGTTGCCAAACGAAGATGTTAATTGCTCAAAGGTAGACTTCATAGATCCAAACGAGGTGTAGAAAAACCCAAGCGGGAAGGGGATAAGCAGGATTCCTGCCGCCCAGTTTTCACTAAACATGGACTCAATGACGACAAAGGAAAAGAAGCAACCAAAGAGAAATTCGATAAATGGAGTGAAGGATTTAATGGCTTTATAACTACTGCCTTTCCATGATTTTTTGGAGGATTGGAGGTCGCCATACTTAGGGGTTCGGACGAAGGCTGATTCCTTATTGAATAGCGCTTCGAGGACGGCTTTCGTATTATTGACTGACATTCCTATTCCGAGAGCGAGGAGGAGTGGTAGGTAGGGGATATCCTTCCACCAAGTTTTCGGGTGAAGGGCTTTCTGAGCGGTTAGGTAAAAAATGAGTACCGAGACTGAGCCGAAAAAGTAAACGGGGACATTTGCGAGCCACCATGAGGTTCCTTCGAGTTGAACTCCGAATTTGAAGTTAGGGTAGAGAACGAGGCACATTAGGAGTAGGACAAGGTAGGCGAAATTGGACGTGAGGTGCGTGGTCGCTTCAACCTTAGCGTAAAATGGGGCGTCACTGCGCCAGATTTGTCCAAGAACTTTTTTGCAACATTGGATCGCACCTTTAGCCCAACGGTGCTGTTGGCTTTTGAATCCGTCAATATCGACTGGGAGTTCAGCAGGAGTTTCCACATCATTGAGGAAAATAAAGCGCCAGCCTTTAAGCTGTGCGCGGTAGCTGAGGTCCATGTCTTCAGTCAGGGTGTCATGATCCCAACCGCCTGCTGCGTGAATACAGGATTTACGCCAGATGCCAGCGGTTCCGTTGAAAGTGAAAAAGCGACCGCTACGGTTACGCGCGGTTTGCTCCAGCTCCAAGTGTCCGTCTAGGAGCATGGCCTGTAAGCGGGTGAGGATGTTTGTATTCCTGTTCAGGTGACCCCAGCGAGTCTGGATCATCCCGATGTTGTCATCGGTGAAGTAGTGAATAGTTTTCTGAATTAAATCAGGGTTAGGGACGAAGTCGGCATCTAGGATGAGGAGGTATTCGCCCTCGGCCTGGTTCATTCCGTTTTCGAGAGCGCCAGCTTTGTAACCTGTTCGGTCTGTGCGATGGATGTATGTGGCTCGGAATCCATTTTCATTGAGGCGTTTAGCGTGTGAAGCACAGATATCAACGGTTTCATCAGTGGAGTCATCCAGGATCTGGATTTCCATCTTATCCTTAGGGTAGTCTAATTTTTCAATGGCTCCGATCAATCGATCTACCACGTGCTTTTCATTGAAAACGGGAAGTTGAATCGTTACTAGGGGGAGTTCCTGGAAAAGGCTGGCTGGTTCGGGTTTATTGCGCGAGTGCTTAAGGTAGAGGAAAATGATCACTAAGCGGTGAAAACCGTAGAGTGAAAGCACAATGGTGACGAAGCTGTAAGCTATAAACCAGAGAATAGAAAGAGAGTCCATAATTGAAATTCTTAATTACAAGAGGTTTGCTTGTCATAGTTGGAGATGACAATCTGTCAAGTTTCTATTGCCGGCGAGGTCGATAGAAGTAGAGTCTCTATGTCTTTGTTAAGGTGTAGAAAATGAGTTTTTAAAACTCGTAAAGCTTAAGGAGTTTTCGGGGCAGGAAAGATTTTTGAAAAAAAAGTTCTACAATTTGAAAAAGAGAAGTAATTTACTAGACGATTTAGCTACATTTTAGCTATGTCACTGTAAATCATATGTCAGAAGAGCCCAAAAACGAGAATCAACCTCCTAAGCCAAGTAACGAAAATGGATTTAATTGGAGGTCCTTCACGCTTATAGCTATTGCGCTAGGGCTTTTTTCTGTCTTGCTTTTTGTTAACAACAAGGACGAGAAGGCAATTACCTTTTATGAGTTTAAAGAGTATCTCCGCAGTAACCGCATTGTTTTAGATGAGAAAAGTAATCTCCCTTTTGAGATTGTAGAAGAGTCTCCATTTAGCCCAACGATTAAGGGCTATTATGTAGGAGAGCCTTTAAACGCATGGGAAGACGGGACGGTTAAGTTCAAATTCGACTTTGACCAAGGATTCCAAGGTGATGTGATTCGCCCTATTGGGGAATCTGTTTCTGTAGCTGAGTTTTCAGAATTGAAATCGGATGCCGCGAAATCGATCTCAGCAGAGCGCTTTAAGGAGTTGGTGAGATCAAACGCCATTGTATTAGATAACGGAACGCTTACCGGTGCGTCTGAAAACGGACGAGGAGTGCTCGTGGGCGAGTATCGTTTAGTGAAGCCGATTTCAGGAGAAAAAAGAACTGCGATTTTGGAAGATGTCAAAAAGTTCAAGGTTTCTGTGAATGCGGTAGCGCAGGCAAATGAGTTGAATCAGCTGATTGAGGATTACAGTATTCCTAATCGTCCTCAGAAAAATACGATGTCAGCGCTGCTGATGAGTATGATTATTCCGTTACTCCTGATTGCATTTCTGATTTTCTTCTTCCGTCAGCAGATGAAAATGTCAGGTAAAGGGCCGATGAGTTTCGGCAAGAGTAAGGCAAGAATGCTTTCGATGGATAAAAATAAGGTGACCTTTAAAAACGTGGCAGGTATCCAAGAGGCTAAAGAAGAGCTTTACGAGATTGTGGACTACTTAAAGGATCCTAAAAAATTCCAGATGCTGGGCGCGACGATTCCAAAAGGCGTTTTGATGGTGGGCCCTCCAGGAACAGGTAAAACTCTCCTAGCTCGTGCCATTGCGGGTGAGGCGGATGTTCCTTTTTTCTCTATCTCAGGTTCAGACTTCGTGGAAATGTTTGTAGGAGTTGGCGCGAGCCGAGTGCGTGATATGTTTGAGCAAGGGAAGAAGCACTCGCCTTGTTTGATTTTTATTGATGAAATTGACGCCGTGGGCCGTCACCGTGGCCATGGTCATGGCGGAGGTAATGACGAGCGCGAGCAGACTCTCAACGCCCTTTTGGTTGAGATGGATGGGTTTGATGCTCAAGAGGGGATTATTATCATTGCGGCGACTAACCGACCTGATGTTCTTGATCCCGCTCTTCTTCGTCCTGGTCGTTTTGATCGCCAGGTGCGAGTGGCTCTACCTGACTATGTAGGACGGGAAGAAATCTTAGAGGTGCACGCTAAAAAAATTAAAATTTCAGAAAACGTGGACCTTGGAGTCGTTGCTCGTGGTACCCCTGGTTTTTCTGGTGCAGAGTTAGCGAATCTGATTAATGAGGCCGCTCTATTAGCTGCTCGTAAAGGGTTGAAATCAGTTTCCCTAGCAGAGTTGGAAGAGGCCCGTGACAAGGTTCGTTGGGGACGTGAGCGTCGCTCGCTTGCTCTCAGCGACAAGGAAAAAAATAACACTGCTTATCACGAAGCGGGGCATGCGATTCTCAATATCTTGTGTGAGCACACAGATCCACTTCACAAAGTGACGATTATTCCACGCGGCCCGGCTCTGGGAATGGCGATGTTTTTACCAGAAGAGGACCGTTTCTCTTATCGTCTGAAGGAGCTTGAAGACCAGTTAGTAGTGACAATGGGTGGCCGTGTAGCGGAGGAAATCGTATTTGGTAATTACACTAATGGCGCAGCTGGTGACATTCGCCAAGCGACCTCGATGGCTCGTCAAATGGTTTGTAATTGGGGGATGAGTCCAAAACTGGGGATGGTAGAGTACGGCGAGAGCGGAGGCGACTCCTTCCTAGGCGTGGGCGCAAGTAGTGCTAATTACTCTAGTGCGACTGCGCAAATTATTGATGAAGAGATTAAGCGCTTTATCGACGAATCTTACCAGAGAGCGACTGAGATGCTGGTTGCGAATCGTGGGAAATTAGATTTGATCGCAAATGCGCTTGTGGAGTTTGAAACCCTAAATGGGGAGCAAATTACCGACCTCCTTCATACTGGTGAGATGAAAAACCCACCAAGTTCTCCGCAACCACCAGAGCTGCCAGACAGTTCATCGGAAACGCCTCCGGTACCACAAGCGGATTTATCCGAAGAGTCTAATGATGGCGTGGACAGCGAGGTTATAGGCGCGCCAGCTTAGGTAGCTCTCTTGGTTACCCTCGCCTGTTTTTGTGATATAGCGAGTGCCAGCGAGGGAATCCGTTGCTTTGTTACAGAGCGGCCATAAGCTCGACCTCAAAGAAGAGGGCGGCGTAGGGCGGAATGTTAGATCCAGACCCTCGATCTCCGTAGGCGAGGTCTTGAGGGATGTAGAAGTGGTAACGACTCCCAACGGTCATGAGCTTAAGTCCTTCTTGCCATCCAGCGATAACGGAATCGAGAGGAAAGGTGGAGGGGCGTCCTCGATCGTAACTGGAGTCGAATTCGGTGCCGTCCATGAGTTTTCCTTCGTAATTTACGCGTACGGTTGATCCTTCTTCGCACTTACGCCCGTCGCCTTCTTCAATCACTTTATAGGCGAGGCCTGATTCGGTTTTAGTTAACCCTTTTTCCGCGACCATGCTTTCAATCCACTTATTCCCCTCGATCTTAGCGTAATCCAGGCGGATTTCATTTACGACTTTAGTCGCGGTCATATATTCTCTGAGCCCGTAGCTTTTAGGGTCAGCGTCTGCTTTGTCAGCGATTGCTTGGTGGATAACATCTGTGAGGAGTACGGGGTCTTCAAGAGCCTCTTCTCCTAGCTTTAAGGCCAGTTTATAGGATACAATTTCAAGGGCAGTTTGGTTGTCCATGAGGGCAAGAAGCTGTAGGGTGGTGAAAAGATCAAGCGTAATGTCGGGGAGATTTTCCTAGGGGTTGATTTTACTTTTTTTTAAGTGTGAAAAATCGCTGTAAAATTTGCTTCTACTTCTGTTGAGATCGCTATACACAGCAGAGGTAATCCATGAAAAATCCATTTAGAGAAGATTTAGTGTCCCGCAACAAGCCTGAGCCCTGTTCAGTTGTTATCTTTGGAGCTACAGGTGACTTAGCGCACCGTAAGCTGGTTCCTGCACTCTACAACCTTTCAGTTGATGGAGAATTGCCGAGCGATGTGAAAATTATAGGCTTTGCTAGACGAGAAAAGTCTGACGAAGTTTTTCGCGACGGATTAGCTGAATTAAATCAGGAGGTTTCTCGTAACGGCCATGATGATGAAGTATGGGGCCGTTTTGCGGGAAATATACAATACCACCAGAGCACTTTTGATGACCTAGATGGATATAAGGCCTTGGCGGATAAGCTGAACGCAATCGATGAGGAACGTGGCGGAAAAGGGAATCGTTTGTTTTACCTATCAATTGCTCCTGAATTTTTTGATGATGTCCTAGAGAAGTTAAAAGAAGTAGGCCTAAATAAGTCTGCCGAAGGCTGTTGGTCTCGTGTGATTGTAGAGAAGCCTTTTGGTAAAAATCTCGCATCCGCTCAGCACCTTAACCAAGTAGTTAATAACACCTTTGACGAGTCTGATACGTACCGTATTGATCATTACCTGGGTAAAGAAACTGCGCAAAATATCATGGTCTTGCGTTTTGCGAACGTCATGTTTGAGCCGTTATGGAATAATAAGTACATTGACCATATTGAGATCTCTTGTGCCGAACACCTTGGAATGGAAGGTGGACGAGGTGGGTACTATGATACTGCAGGTGCACTCCGAGACATGGTTCAAAACCACCTTTTACAGCTCCTCTCGCTTGTTGCGATGGAGCCTCCTACTGATCTCTCCGCTGATGCCGTGCGTGATGAGAAAGTCAAAGTCATCCGCGCTTTACGCCAGTTCGATAGTCCTGAAAAAGTAGCAGAACATACCGTGCGAGCACAATATTCCGAAGGGTTTGTAGATGCGAAAAAAGTCCCTGGATACACACAAGAAGATCGCGTGCCTGAGGATTCCCAGACGGAAACCTACGTGGCGATTAAGGCCTTTGTTGATACTTGGCGTTGGAGCGGGGTTCCGTTCTTTATCCGAGTAGGCAAGCGTCTGCCTAAGAAGGCGACTGAGATTTCTGTTCACTTTAAGAATGTGCCTAATGTGCTATTCAGCCAAGGCGAAGGGGATAAGCCAGCGGAGAACGTCTTAGTAATCCGCATTCAGCCTGATGAGGGGATTTCCCTACGGATGAATTCAAAACTCCCTGGAGCAGCGATTCGCATGGAGCCCGTGAAAATGAATTTCCAGTACGCTACGAGCTTTGGAAAAAGTAGCCCTGAGGCCTATGAACGTCTCCTCCTTGATTCAATGGCTGGAGACGCGACTCTCTTTGCTCGTCGTGACGAGGTTGAGGAAGCGTGGAAATTTGTGGACCATATCCAGAAGGCTTGGCACGAATCGGATAAGATCCCGATGGCTAAATACGATGCCGGCACCTGGGGGCCAAATGAAGCAGATGATCTCATCGAGTCCGAAGGCACGGATTGGAGACGTTTCTAATAATTTAGAACTACAAGTATATGAGTTTACTAGGTAAAGAAGTTCCCTTTAGTGATATTCGTAAGGAGTTTAAGCTCCTTTCTAGCGGGGACGAGTCTCGCACGCATGCGAGCCTTATGAACTTAGCGGTGTTTACCGAAGACGCTGGTCAGTTAAATGCGATTTATGAACAGGTTTCTGAATTAACTCAGAATCATACTTGCCGGGCTCTTTCGGTAGCGTTGGACCGCAATGCGAGCGAGCAAGGGATGACCTCTTGGGTTAGCGCGCATTGTAATATGACCAATGGGAAAAAAACCGTATGCTGCGAGCACCTTTCTTTCCTCCTCAAAGGCTTTGTCCATGGTCGTCTGCGTAATACCGTGTTTTCTCAGATTAATAGCGACCTGCCACTTGTGTTTTGGTGGCAAGGAGAGCTCTCTGATGTTTTTGAACCTCGCCTGTACACTCTTATTGACCGTTTTATCTTTGATAGCGCGGAATGGGCTGATCCCAAAGCTGGTTATGAGCGACTGCTTACCGCGGCGGAGGATGTGCAACGGCGTTTTGTTATCCAAGATTTGGCTTGGACAACGAGTTACCCTTATCGTTTAGCGTTCGCTTCAATGTTCGATGGCGCTCTGGCAGAACAAGAATTTTCAAAAATCAATGCAGGGACGATCAAAGTTAGTGAAGGCGGGAAAACTGCTGGGAAATTGGCTCTTGCTTGGTTAGCTACGCAGGCTGGATGGAGTTTGCTCAGCGGAAATAGCGAAGGATACGATTTTAAATCCGCTACTGGTTCATCTATACAAGTACGTTTCGAGGTTGGAGGTACGACTCCAATTTCACATATAGGAGTGAGTTCCCCCGAGGTTAGCTTCCGTTTACAAACAGAGGAAGCGACGAACACAATTCAACAAGTTATTACTAGTAACGCTGGCGAGCAAACGCTTTCTGTAGGATCCGCAATGCGGGCAGGGAAGGTTGCGCTAGTGGAGGATCAACTATCGCGAGGAGGGAAGAACACGCTTTTACGTAAGGCGATCCCTCTCTTTCTAGAGATTCTCGCAACTTCTTAATTTTCGTACAATGATGACTGTTCTTCTCACTGCTGGGCCGACGCGGGAGCCTCTGGACCCTGTTCGTTACCTTTCGAACCATTCTTCAGGGAAGATGGGTTATTCGATTGCGGAAGCGGCGGCCAAGAAGGGCTGCCGTGTCATCCTTGTCTCAGGGCCTACCAATCTCGATATTCCTGATGGAGTAGATTATATTCCTGTTGAAACGGCACTAGAAATGCACCAGGCGGTTGGCCATTGGGTCGGTCAATGTGATATCGCCATTTTCACAGCGGCAGTAGCAGATTTCCGTATCGCTGAATATTCGGAACAAAAGATTAAGAAATCTCCCGGTCAAGAGACCATGACATTAGAGCTCGTTAAGAATGTGGATATCTTAGCTTCTGTGCGGGCTGATTTTAAGTATGAGGGGCTTCTCGTGGGCTTCGCGGCAGAGACCGAAAACGTCTTAGAAAACGCCCGCATCAAACTGCAAAGAAAGGGCTGCGATCTGATCTTTGCTAACGATGTATCAAATACTAAAATCGGGTTTAACTCGGACCAAAACGCACTCCATTTGATCAGTGCGGATAAGGAGATCGATCTAGGAGAGCATAGTAAGGCTCATCTGGCGGATCTTATCATGGAGCACTGCTTAGATTGCCAAGAATCTAAGAGCTGAAGGGGGGCACCCTGCGCCCTTAGTCGCGGCTCATGAAGATACGTAGAACGTACCAGAACATAGTAGCTAGACTGGCGAAAAGCCCTACCGAAGCGGCTACATATTGGCTAGGGTGGTAATGGTGAATAATGTTACTCGTGTTGTAGAGGATAGAGCCAGCGGCGAGTAAGATCATGGCTGCTGAAAACAGCATGCCAAGGTTGAAGCCAAAGACGATGGAGGCTCCGATCAATACTAGGGCGATGATGAAGCCTACTTTGAGCATGCCACCGAGGAAGCTAAAGTCTTTCTTAGTAGTGAAGGCGATCATTGTGAGGGCTATAAAGAGTCCGCCCGTTGCAATCGCAGCTTGGGTTATTGCTCCCTCATGGAATGTCGTTGCCATGTAGAGAAGGGGGATGAAAATGATCGACTCCCCAATCACAAAGAGGCTAAGGCCTGCGTATTGCTTCGCCTTACTTGCTTCAGAATTCGCCATTCCCTGGGCTAGCGCAGAGACTCCCATGAACCCGCCGAGAACAACGAGCCACATGTAAGCTCCCTTACTAAGGAATTTCATCATCATAGGCCCTAGATTGGTGTAGTTGATGAAAAAATATTCAATTACGATGAACCCAAGAACAGCGTATGCGAGGTGGAGATAAGTGTTACGAATAAATGCGGAGCGAACGCTTTGCTCAGCTTGGGCTACGACGAAAGGAGTGTGCAGGGATTGTTCCATAATTGTGTATTTTACACAGGAGGTCTGAATGGGGCAAAGGTATTTTAAATTTAATGGGGAAAAGGTCTCTGTCGGGATGAGTTATGCGCAAATTCCCCAGCGCGTCTTCCTTATTTTTTAAGGAAATCGACGATGAGTTGATTGACGAGTTCAGGCTGTTCTTCTTGGATGAAATGTTTGGCGTCTATGAGGTGGATGTCTTCGGATTCCAGAGGAAGGAATTGTTGGACCTTCTCCTCTTGTGGCTTCCATTGGAGCATCTTATCATTTCGCCCCCAAATAACGGTGGTGGGAGTGGAAACCTTAGCGATTACATCGCTGTAACCAGGTGAATTATTACAGGTTTGAGTAAAGAAGTAATACATTCCATGGGTCTTGCCTTCGATGAGCGGAGTTTGATAACCTGCAATATCAGATAGGGAAAGTGATTTCGGGTTGTTGAGAGTTTCTTTGAAAAGCCCTTTGAGCATTAGGTTAGTGGTGATCCCGCTGCGGTAGCCCCACATTGCTGTTTTAGCGAGTATTCCTGGTCTCATTTTGACCGGAGGGTGGAACCCTTCTGCGGTGATGATGGTATTGAGGATGATGAGTTTGTTAATGCGGTGCTCGTGATCTTTCATGAGCTCCCAGGTCCAAGTTCCACCGACATCATGAAAGACTTGGCTCCAGGTCTTGATTCCAAGTTTATCCATGAGTGCGACTAGACGTTGCGCTTGTTTGTCAGGTGAATAGAGTTCGTAACCTTCAGGAGAAGAGCTGTTACCATAGCCGATCATATCAGGGACGATGACGCGGTAACCTTGGTTTACTAG
>JALZUI010000136.1 GCA_023301545.1 Akkermansiaceae bacterium | reverse complement strand
AAAGCTTTAGCTTGGGCCTCGGCTGGCACGAAGTAGGCCGAGGTGACATCACCACCTTGCACATCCTCACGGAGTGACATGGAGATTAACTCTTTAACATGTTCATTCATATCTCTGACTAGACGTATATCTAAGACCCTTCAACAGGCCAAAAAGTAGCGGGTTCCGGACTTACTTATCCAAGAAGACGATTTTCTTATCGTTTTGAGCCTCTGCTTCAGCGCGGGCTTGCGCTTCATGCTGCTCTGGGGAACAAGATGAATCGATCGGAGCATCAGGAGTTTCCTCGCGACGTTCGATGAGGCCATTATCAACCATCCACTCCTCTACTTCTTCACCGGAAACATCTGGCAGCATCGTGCCGTTTACTTCTACACAAGGAGAAAGGGGCTGACCCGAACGCTGTTCCATTTCCCAGCGGAAGGCCTCGTTTTTAATAATATCCTTCTCTTCGAACTCTAGGTCATACTTGCGCATGATAGCACGGACTCCTTCGGACCAACCACAATAGGTTTTAAGGTAACAGACGATTTTAACTGGTTCTTTTGACATGCAGACACCCTAATCTAAAGAAAGCGAAAAAGGAAATGAATTTTCTTCGATTCTTCGCTAATTCTTGGTTATAAGGTGTCATGCATTGTTTTAAGGAATGGCAAATCATCTGCGAAGCGCTCCGCGAGGGCCGACAATCTCTTATCTTACGAAAAGGTGGAATTCATGAAGGAAGCGGAGGATTTTCCTTCGCCAACATCTCGGAATTCGTCCTCTTCCCAACCCGCTTCCACGCCCAAGGTAATTTGGTAAACCTACCCGGCGAATTCACTCCTGGAAAGGAATGGGAAATCGGAGATCAAGTCCTCTTTGATACCCTCTGTCAAGTCACGCAGACCTACGAACTAACGGATTGGAAGCAAGTTCAAGCATTAAACGACCTCCACCTGTGGTCAGAAGACTGCATCAAAGACCGTTTTGATTGGGAAGGAAAAGGCATGGCGAGCGGCAAGATTCACCTCGCGCTCATTCGGGCCTACAAGCTAGCGACTCCCATTACCATTAACTACGCCAAGAACCTAGGAGGATGCCGGAGCTGGGTTGAGCTGGCAGAAATGAGCGCGAAGGCAAGCGACCCGGTGATTTCAGACACGGCCTTTGCCGCCATCGAAGCCGAGGTTTCAGCTATTACAAGCTAGTCCTTTCGGGGGCCTAGCCCATGGCCTCACGCCTACAGAAAAACAGAGGCAAATTTGACTTGAGATCTTAGCGTTTTTTACTAAGGTCTCTCAGTCACACTATGAGTACCGACCCAACCACCATAGGCATAATTCCCGCCCGAAAAGCTTCCACTCGCTTTCCTGGCAAACCTCTCGCCCTCTTGTGTGGAAAACCGTTAATCCAATGGACCTATGAACGAGCTTGCGCTTGCCAGAGCCTCGACCTCGTAGTTGTCGCTACAGATGACCAGGAAATCTATGACTGCGCCCGTTCGTTTGGAGCCGAAGTCGTCATGACCCAGGTCGAGCACCCCACGGGAACTGACCGCATCGCTGAAGCGGCGAGTAATTACCCTACCGCTGAATACATCATTAACATCCAAGGCGACGAACCTCTGATTGAAGCCGAACTAGTAGACGCCCTCGCGCACACTTTACAGGACTGTGGAAATTACGATATTGTAACCGCTGCTAATGAACTCAACCCAGAGGAGCTCGACGACCCGAATTACGTCAAGGTTGTCCTCAACACCCAAGGAGGAGCCCTTTATTTTTCTCGCTCGGCTATTCCTTACCGCCGCCAGCCTACTCCTTCGCTCAAAAACTACCGCCACAAGGGTGTTTACGGGTTCACCAAACAAGCACTCCAGCGCTTCGTTGCCCTCCCTGAAGGCCAGCTCGAACAAGCGGAACAACTCGAACAACTCCGCGCCCTAGAAAACGGGATGTCAATACATGTCACCATCACGGAGGACACCTCCATCGGCCTAGATTCTCCCGAGCAAGTTCCTCTGATCGAATCTCTACTTAAAAACTTTACTTCCTAACCTCCAGCCACCAGTAAATACACATGAACAATCCCGATCGCAAAATGAAATACGTCTTCGTCACTGGCGGAGTAGTTTCTTCTCTTGGTAAAGGCCTTGCCGCCTCCTCGTTAGGGGCGCTACTTGAGCAACGTGGCATCAAGGTCATGATGCAAAAATTTGATCCGTATCTCAATGTCGATCCGGGTACCATGAGCCCGTACCAGCACGGGGAAGTTTACGTATTAGACGATGGTGCGGAGTGTGATCTAGACCTAGGTCACTATGAGCGTTTCACCTCTGGGGTTCTCTCTCGTAATAACAACCTCACCTCTGGACAAGTCTTTGACTCCGTCATTCGCAAAGAGCGAAGTGGAGCTTATCTCGGTAAAACCGTACAATACATTCCTCATGTTACGGATGAAATCCAAGAGCGTCTTCACACCGTCACCCGTGACAATCCTGATGTTGATATCCTCATGACCGAAATCGGTGGAACTGTTGGAGATATTGAAGGGCACCTTTTCCTAGAAGCACTCCGTCAGTTTGCGCAAACAGTTGGTCGCGAAAACGTCTGCTTCATTCACGTCACCCTCCTCCCTAAACTCCGTGCAGCAGGAGAGATTAAGACAAAGCCAACTCAGCAATCCGTTGCTAAACTCCGCGAGATTGGTATCATGCCTGATGTCATCGTCTGTCGTGTTGAAAACGAAGACGAGTTAGATGACGAAAATCGCCGTAAGATCGCGATGTTCTGTAATGTTGATGAAAAAGCGGTAATCCCCTTTTCCGACGTTGAGCACACCATTTATGAAGGCCCGCTAAATCTTCGTAAGCACTTCATGGATCGCCTTGTCGTATCCAAGTTGGGAATCGACATTCATAATCCTGACATTTCTCAATGGCAGGAATTCGTCGACAAAATCATCAACCCAACCACCAGCATTAAAATTGCGGTTGTCGGTAAGTACATCGAACTCCAGGACGCCTACAAGTCCATTTACGAATCCCTCACCCACGCAGGAGCACACCACAGCACTAAGATTGAAGTCTCTCGGATCGACTCTGAAGACATTGAATCGAAATCGGCGCAGGAAGTCATCGGCAAGGTCGACGGAATCCTCATTCCAGGTGGCTTCGGGGACCGAGGAACTGAAGGGAAAATCCTCGCTACTCAATACGCACGGGAAAACAACATTCCTTTCTTTGGGATCTGTCTCGGGATGCAAATCGCCTCTATCGAATTTGCTCGTAACGTTTGTAACCTTAGTGATGCCAACTCTACCGAATTCGACCCTGACTGTGCCGAGCCTATTATCGCGCTGCAAGAAGAACAACAAGAGATCGAAAGCAAAGGCGGTACCATGCGCCTCGGAGCTTGTGAATCCATCGTCTTTCCTGGCACCCTCGCTGCCAAGATTTACGAAAATGCAGAACGCATCAGTGAGCGTCACCGCCACCGTTACGAATTCAACTCCGCCTATAAGGAACAAATGGAAGAACAAGGCCTCGTCTTCTCCTCTGTATCAGCCCTTGAAGGCCTCGTAGAGATTATTGAAGTTCCGACTCACCCTCACTTCATTGCGGTTCAATACCACCCTGAATTCAAGTCTAAGCCAAACTTCCCTCACCCTCTCTTTGCCGGCTTTATCGAAGCGGCAATAAAACAGAGTAAAGGTTGAGCTCCTATTTAGAGAGGTAGAGATTCCCTCTACTTAATCTCAAGTGCGGCAAGCGCTTTCTTTACGGACTTAAAGCCTCGCTTAAGTCCGTTTTTCTTACACTTCGCGTAGAACTCACCACCCTCTTCCCCCACGGCACAATAAGCCCGTGTTGGACATCCACCTTCATCCGCAAAGATCAAATCATAGGATGCCAGCTTCACTCCTAGCTCAGGGAATTCCTCAAGGATAGAGCGTGATTCCAAAATACAGCGTAAGCGCTTCACTGGGAAATGATCAGAGTGACAAGCCTCTACTTCTTTCAGCTCCTCTAAGGTAGGAAATACCTGCCAACGATCTTGGAACCAAAAACAATCCGCAGACGAACTTTGCATCCCGACCGCTAAGGCATCAAAAGCCTCCTGCTGCGTTCCGCTCTCAAACCGTGTAAAGGTAAGGCGCCATTTCGCCGGGGCCAGAGTTTCCATCTTAACGGAGAATAGCGCTTTAGCGGTCTTCTCATGCAAAAGGTAAGGAAGGCGGGTGCACGGCGTAGCCACTCCAAAAAAGGAACAAAAGTCTCCGCGTCCTCCAATTCGTTGATCAGATAAGATGGAGACAATCCCCTTCTTCCGCAAAATTCGAAGGAGAGCAAAAGCGGGGTTTTTAGAGCTTACTAGCGTCATTCCCGCCGCTTCCCTACTCTTTAAAACCAGCTCATTGACGTGAGGGTTATTCAAGGGGCGATACAACGCCCCCATTGGTGGTGGGTCAGAGAGCATTTGCGTAAATTTAGTCAGCATCTCCCAATTCCCCATGTGAGCGAGCATAAGGATCGCACCAGATTCCTCCAGAGCCGCGACAAACTGATCCATCCCGACAACTTCCAAGTGGTCTTTAAGCTCTTCCTGTTTCAGCTTCCCCGCAACTAGCGAGGTCAGCATATTCCCTCCATTCCTCCTAAAAACTGCTTCAACTTGTTGCGCAGTGGGCTCCGCTAGCTCTGCATCAGAGCTCAGCGCCACCATCAAATTACGTCTAACAATCGCTCGGTAGCGCGGACTAAAGCGGCACATCACAGAACCTAATAGCTCACCAAAACGAAAGACCCTTTCAATCGGAAACAGGCCTAATACAAGCTCAAAGCCACGGTAAGCCAGATACTCCACCCGCCAGCTAATTTTTTTTCCAATAGATACAGATTCACTCATTGTTCGCAGATTGTTTTTTACTCACCCCGCGCTTTGTAATAGGAAGACAAAAGCCTAAGGTAGAGACAAAGATAAAATAGCAGGCAAGGAGTTCTAAATAAGAGTTCACGATCAAAGGAATCTGGCGATCGTAGCCCTCTCCTAGACTCTTAACCCAAAACGCGCTGGATCCAAAAACCTCGCCGAAGACATAGGCTAAAATCAAAGCGGCTAGGAGAAATCCTGTCGTCGGTTGGTTAGAGGCAAATCCCCAGAAACGGAAAAACGCCTTAGAATTCCTCAAGAATAGTAATCCAATTACGACGAAAAGAGGAATTTGAATCCACTCCAATCCCACGGGAGCGATCAGGTCCTTCAAGGTGCTACGATACTCCCCAATAGCCGCCGCCAACGCCCCTAATCCCATACCGATAAAAATGGGACGTAAATGTCCTGTATGTGAGGAGGTCGCAAAAAAAAGCGCCCCCGATAGGACTAAAAACACAACCTGTAAAAACTCCACCGTTCCATCTTCGCCCACCGCATTGAAGCTGGAATCAGGGAGCCACGCGGGGAACAAGATCAACAATGAACCTAACGAAATTAGGAGTAGCATTAGGAAAAATCCTAGCTTCACTCGTTGGGCATCTTTAGGGAACTCACTCACTATAACGCTTATCCTATACATCACCCCTCACAGGCAATAAAGAACTGATTAACCTTTATCTAAACCTGATAGGAACTCTCATCAATCTTTCACCGCTAAAAAAGAAGCGAAATTAAAGCATTGGTGCCAACATACAGGATTCGTAAAGCCCAGGCTCTGGAGGCGATCGAGGTGTGTTGCGATCGTCTCTGGGACCAGCACATTTTCGATCGAATCCCTCTTACGGGCAATCTCCATCTCACTATAACCTTGGGCGGATTTGAAGGTATGATGCAGCTCTACCAGCAACTCGTTTTCGGTCGATCCGGCAGCGACAAATTTTTCACTCAATAACAATATTCCACCCGGCTCCAAAGCCTCGTACACACGCTTCAATAACGATAAGCGATGCTCTAAGGGCAGGAATTGAAGGGTGAAATTAGAAACCGCCAAGCGGGTAGAATGAGGAAATTGGTATTCTGCCAAATCTCCCTGCGTCAGAGTGTAACGCCCTGCAAAGCTCGGAGAAAGCTTCACCTCCGCCTGAGCTAACATCTCGGCGGAAAGATCCACACCCACTACCTGAGCCTTTGTCTGCTCCAGCACAGGGTACATGCTAGCACCCAACGAGCATCCTAGGTCATAGGCTACGCCCGAATTCGGTCCAAAGGCCTTCTGCGCCACAACCCCGATCATTTCCAGCGTCAACCCATATCCAGGAACAGAACGACGGATCATATCATCAAAGACCTCGACCACTGATTGGTCAAAGCGAAAGGCGCTAGCCTCTTGGTTTTGATAGAGCTCATCCTTCATAGCATTATAGTTCACGCTCTAGAGCCGTCTCTAGCGAGCCAAAAACTCAAAAATATCTTTGCGCCCTAGTGGTTAGCTATGTCAGATTATCCGACCCTTCCCCATGGCTGGATTCGATATTAACAGACTCAACCCCGAACAACGTGAAGCCGTAGAAATGATTCACGGCCCCGTACTTGTATTAGCAGGTGCAGGAACAGGGAAGACGAGTACCGTCACCTGTCGTATGGCGCACATGGTTGAGGAAGGCATCCGCCCCTCATCAATTCTCGCCGTAACCTTTACCAATAAGGCCGCCGAAGAAATGCGTGAAAGGGTCTCCGACATGGTCAATGACAAGGCGGCCAAAGCCATGACGATCTGCACCTTCCACTCCTTGTGTGTCCGCATGCTTCGCCAAGACATTGATAAGATCGGGTATAAAAAGAACTTTTCGATCGCCACAGGCTCCGATCAAGCATCCTTAGTTAAGCAACTTATTGTCAAAAAGGGAGGAACTAATGAGAAGGTTAAACCATCCGAAATCATCTCGGTCATCTCCTCCGCCAAGAGCAATGGTATCCCTCTAGATCAGATTGAGGACGACCTCTACGCGGCCATCGCCGTCGCGTACCAAAAGGAGCTCCGCGCCCGTAATGCCCTCGACTTTGACGACCTCCTTATTCAGGCTGAAAAGCTTCTCACAGAGGTTGATTCCGTCCGTGCTAAGTTCCGCGAATTTTTCCGCTACATCACGGTTGATGAATTCCAAGACACCAACGCCCAACAAATGCGACTCCTACAGAACCTCGTAGGAACCCCATATAATATTTGTGTCGTCGGGGATGATGATCAATCGATCTATGGATGGAGGGGCGCAGACGTAACCAACATCCTCCAATTCGAAAAATTCTTTGCTAACCCCAAAGTTGTTCGACTTGAACGGAATTACCGCTCTACAGAGCGCATTCTAAACCTCGCCAATGCCACGATTAAAAACAACCCTAACCGTCGAGACAAAACCCTCAAGGCCGAAGGTAAACTAGGTGAATTACCCCGACTAATTGCCATGAACGGGGACGATGAAGAAGCCCAATTCATCGCCACTGAGATCAAAAATACCCACCTGGATTACGAGACCCCGTACGAGCGATTTTCCATTCTCTTCCGGACCAACACCCAGATTCGCACGATGGAAGCCGCCATGCGTGAACATGAAATTCCCTACCGTCTCATTGGGGCGCAGAGTTTCTATGATCGCAGAGAGATTAGAGACCTCCTCGCCTACCTAGAAATCTTAGTGGATGGCACCGCTGATGTCCCCTTGCTCCGTATTCTTAACACCCCTCCACGCGGCATCGGGCTCAACACCACCATGATGATCCTCGATGAAGCTCGCCTCTGTAACAAATCAGTGTGGGAAATCATGCTCAAGGAGGAGTTCGTCTCGGGGCTTTCAACTAAAACCGCAGGCTCAATCAATAAATTTGTCGATTTCGTCCTCGATCTTCAAGAGAAGCTAGATGAGGACGTTCCTACCCTGGACCTTTTCGAGGAGTTACTGGCCGCCACCGATTATTACGAATGGCTCAAGGGGCAGTGCAAAACAGAGAAAGAACAACTGCAACGAGGAGAAGCAATCGATGAGCTCAAGCAATCGATCGAAAAAGTAAAACCCGGTCACAGCCAGCTTCGATCCTTCATTGATAAAACTGCGTTAGATAAAGAAAAAGACGACGACGACCTAGACAATAAGCCCGGTGTCACACTCATCACCCTCCATGCCTCCAAGGGTTTAGAATACCCCAACGTTTACCTAGTCGGGCTAGAAAATGGGTTCATCCCTCACCAGCGTTCACTGGACGAAGGCACCGTTGACGAAGAACGCCGCCTCTTCTATGTAGGAATTACCCGCGCCAAGGAATCCCTCTGCATGACCTACTGCTCTACCCGTAAAAAATGGGGTGAAGAGCACCACTGTGAGCCTAGCGACTTTATCCAAGAACTCCCTCAGGATGGCTACGAATTCACCAACCACGAAGAGCTCATGGCAGAAGAAGCGGATGACGACGACATGGCCGCCCTCTTCCGTGACATGAGAAGCTAAATAGTTTTAGCCCAACACCCCAAACCTCACTCCCTATTGAGTATTAGGGGTGAGCAGTAAACGGCCGAATAATTTAGGCTCGGTCGTGAAATTATCATCGATGGAGATATTGATGGCCTCCATTCCATTGCCCATAGGCTGGACTGAAACCCCACTCGCCTCGGAATCAACTAGAGGAACATTTAACCAATCACCTCCTAACGTCGAGGAGTATTGGAAGACTAAGGTGAAGTCTTCTATTGAAGCCTCTAAACGAGTGAAAGCGTAGTCAAATCCGTCAGAACTGGGCTTTAGTGTTGGCAAAATAGATTGGTCGGCAACACTAGGGTTCCCTCCAAGAGCGAATTCTAAACTATTAACGATTCCATCACCGTCGGCATCAATAGCCTCACTCACATTCAGTACCCCAGGGTATTCCGATATCCAGGCCGTGTAAGCCTGTGGATTTCCCGGGGTTTCATCCAAGGTAATTCCAGCGATCGAAGGCCCTCGGGTCGTCGAGCCCAGAGACCTTGTTTGCCCCTCGATTACTAACCTTCTAGATTCATTATTTGACAATAACACATCAAATAAGACAAGGCCTAGGTTCGTCACTTCTAAATCAACGACCTCTACCGCTTCTCCATCACCGAATGATAACCTCAGCCCTGATGGGTCCCAACGTCCATCCACTGTGGATTCATTACCTGCAAGTACCCCGACACGGAATCTCTTAGGCGCGCTCTCGTCGATGCTAAAGGCTAGCAACTCAGCCCACCTGCCTGCACTACTAGTATTAACCAGACCAATCGTACTCCTCGTTACATCTGCAACACTGTCAGAGATCGGAGTGCTCGGAGAATCAAACCTTGTGTAAGTATTATTTACAGCAGTGCTACTAGCTAAAGCTTCTACAGATGTCACCCAAGATGGCATTCCGTCGCTATTGACAGTATCACTTGCCCCATCTCCATAGAAGAAATATCCAGCGGTTCCATAGACTTCATCAGTATCTAAGTCAAAAGATTTGATTGTCCCGGTAGAACGATACCTTGTAACTTCGTCGCCAATGGCATGGTAACCCGTGGATGATGATACTGAAGATATTAAGGCTGGTGTAGAAATCACTTCAATTGAAACGGTAGCGGGGGCTCCACTAATCCCAAAGGTGGTTCCATAAAAGGAAAAGCTATCGGCCCCAGAAAAACCTGTATTTGGGGTATAAACCCAACTTTGGCCCACTTGATGGAGAAATCCGTTATCGGGGTAACCGACAATCGAGTAACTTGCAGTAGGGACATCGCTACTAAGCGTAATATTGGTCGAGCTATTACTGAGGGCCTTTATATCTAGATTCCTCGCCACTGGAGCTGTTGCGGATTCGATACTGTACAGCGCCGTAACAGACTCACTGGTCATCTCTGTATTATAGAGCCTTATATTATCAATCATGCCACGGAAGTTATTATCGGTCCCTTTCCCTCGGCCTAAGTAAACAAAAGCCGCATCACCAATAGGTAAGAAATTCATTAATTGTATCTCCAGAGCTCCATTGAGATAGATTTTCATCACTCCCGTATCCGCGTTTTTGACGAAGACGTAGTGGTTCCATTCTCCTTTCACTTCATTTTCATTAAAGTCTTTAAACAAGGTATTACAACCTAGAGGCACACAGGAGGTCCAATAGTTACGGTATGCCCCATTAATCCCAAAGCCCATACGTATGTGCTGAATATAGTTATTCCCTCCATCGAGCATAGTAAAAACTGAATCGGCGCTACTCTGCCCTATGTCACCATTCACCCAAATCGAGAGAGACATCTCATTTTCAACCTCATTAAAAGCAGACAACGGTAAGCTTGCGGAGTCAGATGTCCCATCAAACTCTAATGCTCCATTCCGTTGCCCCTCTGATAACCAACTTCCCGATATTAGGTTTCCGTGATGCTCGTTCCCTGAAGCATCTTCAATCACGCTACCCGTAATCTCATCTAGAGGCCAATACGCAACTTCTGAAGCAACTTGAATCGATACGGTTGCTGACTCAGCAGCCCCTCCATCAAGCGTGATTGAGTACGTGAAGCTGTCTGAAATTACATGCGGATTCGCGGTATATACTAAATTAGGAGGAGTTCCTGTAAGCGTTCCGTTGGCTGGCTGAGTATAGCTGTAGTCAAACGTGATATCAGGAATATTGGGAAGAGTAATATTTTTTGGCAACTCATCGATCGCAACGATTGTGATATCATCTGCAAAGGCCTCAATGAATTGAATCTCAAATGGGGTACTAGAAAAGGGGGCCTCGCCTTCAAAGCTAACCCGTACAGTGTAATCATTACCAGGAGTGACATCCGGAATGACCCAGTCATACCTCAGCTCGTGTGCACCAGCAAAGCTTGCAATCGTGCTATGAAAAACACCTCCCTTGTAGAGCTCTATTTCTGCTGACTGGCTACTATCGCCCCCCCTCCACGAGACTAACTGATCTCGACCTACAAAGTAAATATCTCCACCTAGAGGAGCTAAGAGCGTTTTATCACTACGTATATTTTTATTGGTGTAAATTCTTCTGTTATCGAAAATTTCTTTGGCATTATTGGCTCCTAAAGCTGAATTAGAGCCATCATAACCTGGACCTAGCCCCCCTATAGCTCCACCATTGATGAGTTGTGGATCCGTGTCATCACCACTAGCATCATACCCATCAACAACCCCTGTTGGTACACCTCTAAAAGAAACCTCTGGGTTAGAGTAATAGCCAATTCGTAAGTTAGCCCATCCGCCAGTGTAACTCATCACTGTTCTTGTCCGTGTTCCATCTTCAGCCCGGAACCTCCACCCGAAATTTGAAATATTAGTATGCGTACTACTGCCCCCAGAGTTATCCCCCCAGCTATGGAGGCAGCCCAAGAGATGCCCAAATTCATGAACTATTGCATCCGCTGAGTTTCCTAGTGATGTATTACCAGCAACCATGATCACACCATCCAGCTCCGCAACGCCACTTCCTCCATTATAAATAACGCCCATAAAATCTGCACCCAGGGCAAACCAAAGATCATTGGCATTTAGTGCCGATTGATCCAGATCGCTAAAGGTCCCGACTAGACCTTTATTATGTCCTACCTCTTCAGCGGTGCCTAATAAAACAACGACAGTGTCTGTGATAGCACTATTCTCTAGTGCGGCGGTACAGAATCCTATTGATAATAAGGCGGTCGCTTCAACAGCAGCAGCTCCACCAGCACTATTCTTTGCCGGAGTAGTGTAAGTGATCACCCCATCAATAACATGAGTGAAATTATCAGATGTAAGCATTTCACTAATCGGTTCATCAAGCGTCTGCAATGGGGCTACGACATCATTAGAACGCTCATCAAACAAAGCATCAATATGAGGATTACCTACGTGCGCTTCATCGCAATGAGCGCAATCTCCATAAATATTTTTCTCCATATCTAGCAGGCGTATCGCGACGTCCCCGTTCCCTGCCATTCCGTATTGATAATACGTCACCTCATCCAATAACTCCACCGACCCTGCCACTGCTCCGTCATGGAAAACCATTCGTACCTCTGTAAAAGGGCGATCTTTGATCTCACCTACTAAGGTCACGGTATGTGTTCCTTGCTCTTCTACTCGTTGAATATCGAGTAAAACAGACTTGGACGCAGATACAGGCACTGATAAATACTGGGCGTCAGAGCTTAAAAAGGCTCTCACTTGAGCCAGATCCATCTTGGATTCCACTGCAGATTTTGTCTTCTCGGTATAAGTTAATTCGCCCGTCGCCTCTCCATTCTTCACCTCAAAAACGTTTCCTTCAAAAACGCTACCCTTAACAGGATCACGCTCTATGCGGTTAATTTCAGGAAAGAGCATCAATCCGTTATCGCCACGAAAAACTTCAGCATCAGGCGTGGATAAAAACGCCACTTCTACTCGTTCTCCACCCTCGACTACGCCTCTACTAGAGCTCTCTTCAACACCTTTTACTAACAGTTTTTTCGAGCTTTTGGCTTCTGGATTTGAGCCCGTATTGGAGGGTGTGACTTTGTAAAATTGCTTCGTGAGCAATAAGGTCATAAATGTAAGCAATATCGCAAGAAGAGCGATGCGCTTAGATGATTTTAGTATAGTTGACATATAAATTGAATTTAGTGGCTTGTAATACGAAAGCTGTTAATGTGAGAGGTGTTAGTAAGAGAAGAGCCCTGTCTTGAGCTTGAACTAACTGAGTTGATCGAGGAAAGCCACGTCCCTCCACGGATGACGCGGGTTCCTATAGATAATGAATCTTCATTCCACTCTCGTAGATTACCAGTCATATCAAAGGTTCCGTAATACCCCTCAGAGTTCGTATAACTCCCGACATCGGTAACCTGAATAAGTGCTTCAGCAACATTCGCGGCTGTAGCTACTCCTGGAGGAGGGGAAGCGATCGGCACACTGTTACTCCCTGTGGCGTAATTCCAATAATCATCCACATCACCACCATCGCTATGAGGCTGGTGATAAGCTGCCTTATACCATTCATTTACAGTAGGAACGGTAAATCTAGCATCACTATTTCTCGTTACAGTAGTTCCATTCGATGGAATGATACCTCCTCCTTCTAGGGAATACGCTCCATTCTCAGTATCGCTCCCTATTTGTGCACCATTGTGGAGCCAATTACAGAATCTAATCGCAGCATAAAAATGGATGTAACTCACTGGCTTATTTTCAAACCCTGGTTTTACATTGTATTTATCTCCGTCAAAATTTTCGAGATTCAGAGCAATACCTCCGTTAAGGGTATTAGTCTGCATTTGAATATTGTATGATCTCAAAGTGTTTTCCCCGAACGGGTCAATCGCATTCAAGAAGGTAGCATATTCCTGGTTGGTAATTTCATACTTACCTATCTTATACTCGTAATCAACGGCTCCTGAGGCTATTAAGCTATCGTGAGCGTTACCCGCATTGCCAACCTCCACCATTTCCACCCTTACTAATGGAGCAGTGTATTCCTCTAACCAATAAAACATACGGGGATTCGCAGGACGTACGATTGAGGTTTTCGCAATAATCCCTGTCGTAGTTAGACCTTCCTCAACAATCGAAGCCTCAGGTGAATCTGTTGACAAATCTGAGCTACTCCAGAGATCGTAGAGCATACCGACTTGACTCTCCCACTCAAACTCTAGATCAGTACCTTTTGGGGTAATACTCAGCTGAAACTCATCCGCTTGAGATACAACTACTCCCCAGGAAAGCATTAAAATTATCAGTATTTTCATAATTAAGAAAATACACACGGAAATCAAAATCTGTATAGCTGGGTATTTTCCTAGTACCTTAGGGTTGATGACCTCTGCCTCCAATGTATGATGTAATGTAGATAAGATGTCTCGCCCCTTCTATATAGCTTTACTGTTGACCTTCTCACTGTGTTCACTGACCCATGCTAATAAGGGACAGGCGGGGCCTTCCATCGAGCAGCTAAAGCAACGTCTCAATTCAATCGAAACCACCTTAGAAACCCTTTCTGAAACAAGTATTAAAGGGGGGTTCGGCCCAGTTGGTATTTCTTCTCAGCAATATAGCAGCCCACAACACAC
>JALZUI010000135.1 GCA_023301545.1 Akkermansiaceae bacterium | reverse complement strand
GAGCCTGAACCCCTCGGTCACTTTGAAGACCTCGCAGAAACTGTCGCCTTCTTTGAACGACTGTGGGCTTTTGCTCCCGATAAGGTTGACCTCCTCAAACGCCGTATCGGGGTTAATTACGACACCTGTCACTTCGCCCTCGAATACGAAGACTGCCATGACGCCTTAAGCACCCTCAACCAAAAAGGGATTTTCATCTCTAAGGTTCACCTATCAAACGCCCTAACCTTTGATCCCCAGAGTCCACAAGCACTGGCGAAGCTCCATGAGTTTGATGAACCCACCTACTTACACCAGGTGCTTTGTCTCCGCCCCGATGGTAAAATCGATCGATTCACAGATATTCCTGAGTTTTACAATTGGCTAGAAACCCATGAAAATGACTATCTAGAAGGGCGCTGTCACTTCCATATTCCGCTCTACGACCAACCTACGGAGCACTTTGGCACCACGCTCAAACATGCAGCTGACGCCCTGAGCTATCTAAATAAAAGTCCGTTCTATTGTTCGCACTTTGAGATCGAAACCTACACCTGGAAAGTCTTGCCCGATCATTTACAAAAACCGATCGAATCGATGATCTGCTCAGAATACGAATGGGTCTTGGCTCGAGTGAGCGCGTAAGAGAGTGCTTAAGGCTTAGGACGAAATATAACTAGAATCCGCACAATAAAGCACTGCATGAAGAAGCGGCGATTCCCTAAGATACTGAATGAAGAGAGCTTTTCAGTCCACCCTTTCTTCTCTTCATCCGGTTCCTCCTCCATACGTTAGGCTAACTTAGCAGTTCATAGACCAATACCAAGGAGTATTATTCTAGTTTTACTGTGAAAAGTCCGAATACGGTTAAATTTCAGAATGGAGCCTTCATCTAACTTGCGAGAACTTTGCTCGCTAAATCAATATGCGGGGTCTCTATATTTTCTTCTTCACAGATAAGCTTAGAGCTAATTCGTGCCGACTCTAGGATAGTAGGCAAGCCACTTCCAGGGTGAGTTCCACCACCAACTAGGAAGAGGTTTTTAAATCCTTTCAGCTTGTTATGAGGGCGGAAGTAGAGCATTTGGTCCATTGTGTGAGCGAGATTAAACGTCGCGCCCATGAAGATGCCACTCTCCCTCCAAGTGTCTGGAGTATAAATTGCTTCTTCTACAATATGCTTGCGCAGATCCTTCATGCTGGTGCGCTGTTCTAAGCGTTCGAGAACTTTATCGCGGTATGCTTGCTTGGTCTCCTCCCAATTCATTCCATGGCGACAATTAATTGTCGGGACTAGAATGTAGAGTTGCGAATGACCTTCTGGAGCAACGGTTTTATCGGAAATCGAGGAGTTACGAATGTAAATCGACATATCATCCGAAACCACTTTCTCACCCGATATTTCCTCAATATTTTTCGCGTAATCATCTGCAAACATGATGTGATGGTGAGGCTCATCTTCGTAAATCGTATCGAGCCCTAAGTAGAGCATGAAAGTGGAGCACGAGTACTTTTTCTTCTCTAGCTTTTCCTTCGATTTCCCGAAACCGTTCATGATCGAATTCATTGCATTAGCGTAATCAGCATTCATTACGACATGATCAGCAAGAATCTCCTCCCCTCCAACAAGCTTGACACCCACTGCCTGCTTATCCTCAAAGAGAACTTCTTCAACCGCTGAATTTAGGCGTAGCGTTCCTCCTTCTTCAGCAAAAACCTTAGCCATCGCCTCGGGAATTTTACAAAGCCCACCCGTAGTGTGGTAAATACCGTATTTGTACTCAGTGTAAGATAGGATGGTGAAAAGTGCGGGACACTTCCAAGGAGACATTCCCAGGTACTTAGACTGAAAGGTAAAGGCAAGTTTCAGATTATCGTCTGGGAAGTAACGGTCGAGAACATCAACCACCGTATCGCTCGTAGCGATGTAAGGAAAAACCTTAAGCAGTTCTTTTCGACAATAGGCGGAAATCTTGTGGTAGGGCTTTTGGAGAACGGGATAGATCTTTTGTAGTTTCTCAGCGTGATCTTCCATGAAACGGCGATAACCCTCAGAGTGTCCCGGAAAGGCTTTTTCAATATTTTCAGCCATCACATCTTGATCGTAAGTCGTCTCCATCGAGGTTTCCCCCCAAGTTAACTTAGTCATCGGATCAAGCTTGATTAAATCTAGGTAATCAGCCGAATCACGTCCGACTTCTGCAAAGGTTTCATCAAGCGTGAATTTTTGGTGAAGAAAGGTCGGACCTGTATCAAAGGAGTAATCGCCTAATTTGATCTCGGAAGTACGACCTCCAACTTTGTCACCCTTTTCAACTAGTGTGACATCAAACCCCCGATGAGCTAATATCATTCCTGATGCTACTCCACCAGGCCCTGCTCCTATTATAACGATCCTCTTTTTAGACATTGTTTAGTGTTATGTGATAATGACTACGCTACTCTTACAGAATGCGCTAATGCTTTTTTAAGATTTTTTATTAGTCCCAGTATCAGTTAGCTCAAGTCACTGAGATATAAGAGAATATCCTCCAATAAATTCGCCTCTGGGGCGCATTCCAGCACCATTCCGTCTAGGTACATCAGGCTCTTGATCACAGAAAAGGCCCCCTCTGGGAACTCCAGCCCTGCATGTACGCATAATTTGACTGTCTCCATCATCTGGTTCGTTAGGCTGGTTTTACCGCTCTCAAACCCCGAGTAAAGCTGACTGAAGTCTGACAGATACTTTGAAGCATCTTTAGGAGGTGTGAGACTTAAGCCCTGCATAACCTCTGCCGCTTGAGGGTAATCCCCCTTCCCTAGCTCCGCTAAAAACTGGAGAAGTGATTGCGTGAAATTGGGGTCAACCTCTTCAATATTAGCATTGTCGATAAACCATAAATGCTCATCTTCGTAGAACACATTACCTGGGTGCAAGTCGCCATGGAACTCGCCACAATAAAAGAGAAAGTACCCATGCGTACGAAAAAGCGTAAGTAGTTGATTATATGTAAAATCACCTTCCGCCAGCCCCTTACGGACGCTGTTTTGAGGTAAAAACTCACTAACGAGAACCTTAGGGCTACTCAGTTCGCGATAGATTTTCGGGAATCGGAGATTTCTAAGGTGCGGTAAATCATGCGCCTTATCTCGTAATGTAATTAACCGCTCTGTGCCTATCGCCTCGTTTTCTAAGTTCAGCTCTGTGCGGGTCAGGCGCGCAATAGTCTCGATTGTGCCGATAGGATCCGCTAGTCGCTTAAGCTTAGGGTAAAAGGTAACTGCTAGTTGTGCTAGAAAACGCACCGCCCTCAGATCTGCTTGGAAATGCTTTTGTGAGTTCGGCTTAATCACCTTAATGACCGCCCGTGAACCACTATAGAGCTGTGCGAAATGCACTTGGCCCAATGAGGCCGCAGCTAGTGGTACAGGATCGACCTCTTCTACCTCTTTCCAGAAGTCGTCCGGGGCATGCTCATCCAAAATAGCCTCCACCTCTTCCCAAGGAATCGGGCTGGTCTCTTCATACAGGCTTGA
>JALZUI010000134.1 GCA_023301545.1 Akkermansiaceae bacterium | reverse complement strand
AAGTCGCCAAGTGGGGTGAGGACGAGAATCACAGCAGGCACAGTGGCGAGACCAAGCATCCATATCCAACTACGTTCTTCAGTGAGCTGAGGGTTCCAGAGCGAGCGAGTCATGTTCCAAAGCTTTTTCCAAAAGTACACGAGAACACTGAGAAGAGTTCCGACATGCAGAATAACCTCAAAGAGAATTCCCGATTCCTTGATTCCTAATAAAAATTGCGTAAGTACGATGTGGCCAGATGATGAGATCGGGAGAAACTCTGCTAATCCTTGCACGATCCCTACGGTAATGGCTTTCCAGATTTCCATATGAATATTTGATAACTAAGAATGATTAAAAGAAAAGTAATTTAGCGACTTTTCTACGGCCTTAGCAGAAAAAGGTTCGCTCAGAAAAAAATCTTTAGAGCGAACCTATTTTAAAACTCAGAAGCCTCTAGGTGTACTTCAGTACTTCCTCGATCGTGGTAACACCTGAATAGATGTTACGTAAGCCATCTTCACGGAGGGTAGTCATTCCTAGTTCGATGGCTTTTTGGTTCATGACAACTGACGGGGAGCGCTCAATAATGAGGTCTTTGATGGGGTCTTTGATATCAAGAAGTTCGAAGAGACCCTGTCGGCCACGGTAACCATCTTGCCCACATTGGTCACAACCTTCACCGGTGTGAAATTTCTTATCCCCGAGCTCGTGAGGCGAAACCCCAAGTTGCTCAAGAACCATTTGGCTCGGATCGTATTGTGCTTTACAGTTGTTACAGATCTTACGGACAAGACGTTGGGCAAGTACACCTTCTAGTGAAGCTGCTACCAAGAAGGGCTCAACCCCCATATCAATCAAACGAGTGACAGAACCAGCCGAATCATTGGTGTGAAGGGTGGAGAGAACTAAGTGTCCAGTCAGTGAGGCCTGAATAGCAATCTGTGCGGTTTCGATGTCACGAATCTCCCCGACCAGAATTTTATCGGGATCTTGACGGAGGAAGGCACGCAGAATACGGGCAAAATCGAGTTCGATCGCCTCATTTGTGGGGACTTGAATGATCCCGTCGATGTCGTATTCCACAGGGTCCTCAGCAGTAAGGATCTTAGTATCGATGGTGTTGATATTACGTAAGGCTGCGTAGAGCGTAGTAGTCTTACCTGCACCAGTAGGTCCCGTTACAAGAAAAATTCCATTGGGTTTAATCATGGTTTTTTTAATGTAGTTATCCACATCTTGAGGCAGTCCTAGATCAACCAAGTCAAGACTAACACTGGAGCGGTCAAGAACACGACAAACGACACTTTCACCATATTGGGTAGGTAGGGAGGAGACACGCATATCGACCTGTTTTTCTCCTACGTTTTTCACGATTCGGCCATCTTGTGGTACACGTCGTTCAGCGATATTCATGTCAGACATTACCTTAATTCTAGAGATAATCGCATTCGCTAAGGATGGCGGAGGAGGGGCCATTTCGACGAGGGCTCCGTCCACTCGGTATCGAATTTTAAAGTCACTATCAAAAGGCTCGAAGTGAATATCCGAGGCTTTTTCCATAACGGCCTGGTCGAGGACGAGGTCTACGTATTTAATTACCGGAGCTGAATTCGCATCGCCTTCAAGGTCACCATCGAGAGGAGAATCAAGTAGTTGGAGCACTTCATTAAAAACCGAACTGTCATTACCATAGTATTCATCAATTCTATTACGAACGTATCGAGCAGGGGCCACCATCAGTCGGATATCTCGCCCTAGACTGAATTTCAGGTCTTCAATCGCTTGAGCGTTCAGAGGGTCTTCTAGTACTACTGTAAGGACATTACCTTCAGACTTAACAGGAAATGCTCCATGCAGTCGTGCCAGACCTGCTGGGATCTGCTGGATAACCTCAACTAACGGCATGTGTTGGGTCATGTCGATTGTTTGTAGGCCTAGATCAGAGGCAATAATCTGCCACAGGTCTTCCATTGAGGTCGTAACCTCGAAGTCGACTAAGGTCTCAGAAAGCGGTTTCCCAGTGACGTCAATTGAAGTCAAGATTTCCTGACCTAGAGCATCATCAACGATTCCACGCCCTTTCAAAAGCTCAATAATTTGTGAATTGTCCATTAGAGTTGGTAGTTAGTTTTTTGAAGGATAGTTGGGGCTTAGTCTTCTTGTGTGCTAGAGAGGATTTCTTCGGCAGAGGTCATCCCTGCAAGAACTTTGCGCACTCCGTCTTCACGTAGTGTTCTCATTCCTAAGTCGCGAGCTCGTTTACGGAGCTGCGGGGCGCTTAGGTCGTTATTAATTAGGTGTCGAATTTCATCATCGAGTAGGAAAATTTCGAATATCCCTAGTCGGCCTTTATAGCCTGATTGGCGACATGAGCCACAACCTACAGGACCGAATGTTTCTAATCCTGATGCCTTATCTGGGCTGATACCCATAGATTTGAGTTGGACTTCCGTGAGTTGTACAGGAGCCTTACAGTTGTTACAGAGTCGACGTACTAAACGCTGTGCTACAATCGCTCGAACAGCGGAAGCAATAAGGAATTTCTTAACACCCATATCAGCTAGACGTGCTACTGAACTAGTGGCGTCATTGGTGTGCAGGGTAGAGAATACCAGGTGACCAGTAAGGGCGGCGTTGATTGAAATATTAGCTGTTTCAGCATCCCGAATCTCACCTACCATGATGATGTTTGGAGCTTGACGAAGCATTGCCCGCAGGGCGGCAGCAAAGGTCATCCCGATATCCGAACGAACCATAACTTGGTTAATCCCTGAGAGTTCATATTCCACCGGGTCTTCCACGGTGATGATTTTTCGGTCCGGCTTGTTGATCTCATTCAGACAGGAGTAGAGCGTAGTGGTCTTACCTGACCCTGTCGGACCTGTAACTAGAATAATTCCGTCTGGAAGTGTTACTAATTCACGGAAAAGATCGAGGTCATCACTTAGGAACCCTGCTTGATCTAGGCCTAAGCTGACAGAGGACTTATTTAGAATACGCATGACGATACTCTCCCCGTGATTACTAGGAACACTAGAGACACGAAGGTCGACTTCCTTTTCGCCAATTCTCAGTTGGATTCGGCCATCCTGAGGAATACGTTTCTCAGAAATTTTCATCGAGCGACTCATTACCTTGTATCGTGCGATCACTGCAGGAAGCAGTCGTTTAGGGTGGTTCGCGGCCTCAAAGAGCTTGCCGTCTAATCGGTATCGGACGCGAAGTGATTTCTCCATCGGTTCAATATGGATATCTGAAATGCCCTGTTTTACCGCATCTGATAAAATCTGGTTTGTAAGCTTAATGATAGGAGCATCAGCTTCTGACGCTTTTTCTGCTCCTTCAGCACCTACTACTGTTACGACATCAGTGTCTACATCTCCAGAAGTAGTTCCGTAGAGTGAAAGCATAGCGTCATTGATTTCAGTAGGCGTCGCCACGTAGAACACTAATTGTCTACCTAGTATTCTGGTAATACTGTCTGTCGTATCAAAGTTCAGGGCATCCGCGATACAGACAGAAAGCTCATTCCCGTCATCCCCCAGAGGAATAATCGCATACTTCTCCGCAATCTCTCTAGGACAACGCGTCTCGATACCTTCAGGGAAGACATAGCGACTTAAATCAACACGAGGAGATCCTGAATTCGTCGCAATGACTTTCGCGACACGGTCTTCAGTTATCGCTCCTTGTTTGATGAGGGTGTCGACTTCATTATCAAGCCCTGGCTGATCGGCACGTAATTGGGCAACAACTTGAGCATCGATTTCACCTGCTTCTATGAGCAGAGTAGAGAGGTATGTTTGATTTGAATACACTGGTAATCGGGGATTTTCGAGTACTAGAAAGTATAATCACCTCTTCTTAAAGATTAAAAACACCTTTTTTAGTTCATAACACGAACGCCCAAAAGGAAGAGTGAACCCCATGATAAATAGGTTCTAAGCGTAGGAGAGTGAATTACTCACTATTCTTAGCTACGGCGACACGCCGTTGAAAATCAGCTCGAATAAAGGTATGGATGAAGTCTGTGAAAAGATTACAGATTTTAGAGGTTTCTTCTGCGGTTAAACCCTGAGGGTTTGCTGTTAAATGACCATGCGCGTAAATATGGCGCATGCATGCCGCTACTGTGATCACACGCAGGTTATTACCTTCATCGAATTGTTTTAAGTAATAGTTCTGCCCATGAATCTCAGTTTGATCGATCAGAAAGTCTATCAAGACGCCTTGGCTGTCATAGTCCCAATATGCATTAGCTAGTTCATGGGTATGACGCTTTGGGTAATTATGGAACATTTCATGGTATTTCTTGCCACATAACTCGCAATACATCTCAAACGTGGACCAAGTAAGAAAGAGCTTCGTGAGGGCTCCGTATCCATCAACTGTCGGCTGGTCATATTCCTCAATAACAACTTCCTTAAAGTTGATTGCTAGGCGCAGGCGGTTGGTAAAGCGGTAGAAGTCGAACTTATCCCCGCGCATGTTAACCGCTGACATGGCGCCACCCTTTTCTTTAATTAAGCCACGGGCATCATGGAAACCTGGAAGAGTTTGCTCTAAATGCGGGTATTGATAATCTGACATGAATGCAACTTAGGCTTTGTAGTGGGTAGGGGTAAGGAAAAACTTACATTTCTCCGCGTACGCAGGTGTCTAGTCGACAATAGGCTAGTAACCGCTTACGTAGTCCTAACCGCATGGCTCTACGAAACTAAAAACTTCATATAATTAGCAGTTTGGAGGGTTCATTTCTCAGAAGAAGGAGCGCCTACCAGCTTGTTTAGCATGTATTCAATAATGCGTTCCCCTCTAACTCGAATGATATTCTCCCATTCTTTTGGGTCATTCCACTTTTGGGAGCTATGTTCAGAGTATGTTCCTGCGGCGCATAAATCATCATATTTCTTAACTTCAGGGTGCTTATTGCCTAGCGCCGAGTTCTTGCTAGACGAGATGATTAAGAGGTTCCCTATGCCATTAATGCATTTATTGATAGGTTCTACCATGCTTTCACGCTCTGAGGCGCTCTCAATATGCTCGCTCCATTCGCGCGGAAGAATGTGCTCTATTGAAGTCTTGTCATGCATGATCGCTCGGAGTTGTTGCAGAGGCTTTTCTGATAGTTTGTCAGCTTCGAATTTATAGAGCATGTATCGGGTCTTTTCCGGCCACCAGTTATAAGCGCTATTTAACAATCGATCTCTATTGGCTTTATCCTCTAGGTAATTCCTGACTTTTTCAGGGAGATTGTTAGCTCGACTCGGGTTAAAGCTTTCGTGGAGGTACTTCTCTAGTAGCTGTTGCAGCTGTTTTGGATCTTCCGAGAATTCAGCAAAGAGCTTTTCGAAATTACTTCGCTTGTTGTGAGACACACGGTAAAAACCATCATGGAAGTTATAAGTAAATAACAACTTTTCCCACAGCCCCAATACCCCCTCAGGAAGACTAGAAAAATCTCCCTTAAAGACCTTATTACAAAGCAGTAAGAAGCGGACACTTCTGTCTCTGCGTAGAATAACACAGTCCCCAACTAGTCTCTCTTTCCGATCCCATTCATGCACTGTTTCTGCCATGAACTGCATGGAATCTTTAAATGCGGCCGATAAGTTTTTTACGTATTCGATACCCTCCTCATCTTTTCGCTTGGCCAACTGCTCATCCAGATAGGACAAGACATCCTTGCTTCCGGTATTACTTGGGGATTTAAACTGCTCTTCGGTCGTCTTTTTGCCATCATCAATAATTCGGAGGTGATTGGCGAAGAGCTGATCTAACGTCAGTTCGCCATCAAAGAATTTGTTTTTAAGCTTGGATTCCAGTTTGTAGATTTGACCAAAACTCTCCTGGATGCATTTCACATTTTTAGCAGCACTGTCAACGGACGTAGAGAGCTTATACGCGGCCTGCATGAGTTTAGCCTTAACCACTTCCATAGTTGTTAGGGCGACTCCTCGAGTGTTGTGCATCTCAAAGATGTTAACAGCTACCGATTTGTCTTCGGTCTTGTGGAGGGAGCATGAAGCCTCGCCGATCACTTTTATGTAATCCTCAACCTGTCCCTTATTTAGTAGTGCTAGAGATTCAAAAGCTTCGTGAAAATGCAGTAGCGCACGTAATAAAAGAAATTGCGAATCAGTGAGAGGCTCTTCTTCACCTAAGCTTTCTAAGAGTTCCTCAGGTGTGATCTTATCGCTCTTCGGTAATGACTTGGCTTGTTCTAGAAACGCAGGGAGGTTACTAATAATACGTCCCAACAGTTCTTGGTCATACCCAACTGTTTTGAAGTTATTGATCAAGTCATACCAATTCGGCTTCAGGGATAACTCGCTTTTGAACTGACGGCATACGATGAGGAAGAGGATGAATGTTGTGACGCGTTGCTGTCCATCAACCAATTCATATCGCCCGTCATGCAGTTCACAGATAAAGTGCCCGAAGTAGTAATTACCCGTTTTTTCATATTCAATAAGGTCTTGGATGAAGAGGTCGATTTGTTCTTTCTTCCACGAGTAAGAGCGTTGGTAGTCAGGGACAATGATTTCTGAAGCCTTGTCGCTAGGCAGGAAATGGGAAGCAAATGTATTAGACATAAGAAGTAGTGTAGTAGAGGGTGAGGGGATTAGCTGTTGAGCTCCAGAGCTTCTCTTAACTCTGCGGCGTGTATGTTTCTGAGTGATGCAGGGCTCAGGATCTCAGCAAAGGGCGCGTATTTACGTAGCCATATACGGATCCCTACTAGGTCGCTCATGGTAAGAGTGAGGATCACTTCGTCTTGAGAAATAATTTCGAGTACTTGAGATTCGTGCAGGACTTCCTCCTGAATAATCCAGGCAGCGTAGTCCTTGAGGCGAATCTTAATCTCAACGGGTGTTTTATCTACCGGATCCCAGATGCTGAATTTTCCTTTCTTTAGCGCCTGTTTAATGACTTGTTGAGGTGGCTCTTCGTGATTGGTTGAGGCCGCCGAGACCTTTAGTATTCTCTTAGTGCTAAAGGTGCGTAGCTCTTCCCTGTTGTAATCATAGGCGGTAAGGTACCAGATACCGTCACGCTCCTTAAGCTG
>JALZUI010000133.1 GCA_023301545.1 Akkermansiaceae bacterium | reverse complement strand
CTCCTACCTGCACAGTGAAAAACGGGGAAGGCCTCAAGCGAATCAAAGGGAGATTGAGGCATATTATTCCGCGCTATTAAAAAGACAACTTGGGAGTTAGTTGACTTTCTACAGACTCTCGATTAATGCCTAGGTCAGCCTCTCTAGATGCGAACCATACCCACACTTTTATGAAGACTACATTCACACTTGATAACCCAAAAATTAAACTCGCACGGCAAGTAGAAGCTACAAAATCTACGATCAATAAATACATTAAGCGCGAGCGTCGTAAAGAACTGCCCGATGGCGTCGATTTCTGTGATTTTGCCTGTAAGTTCGGAGACACCGAAGAAGGCGCTGCGCCCTGCCACCTAAAAGATGTTTTCAAGCTAATAGATGCAGCTGAGGCTAAGGGACAAACTACCTTCTACCTAGAAATAGTCGCGGTGGGTGGAGTTCGTCAAAAAAGTTAATCCCACTAGACAAGAGTGAGCTTCAACCGTATTTTCCGTTAACCACCTCCACCGCTTTATGTTCACTCCTTCTCAAAAGCCTTTTTTCTATCTAGGAAAGTTCGCCATCGGCATAACTGAGCTGATTATCCTGCTAGAGCTCCTAGGTATGCTCGCAGTGGTTTTCACCCAAGGGAGCATCATTCCACACACCGCCTTTGCGGTAGAGGGACTGTTCAGTGGCAAAGTCTGGCAAATCCTGACTTACCCTTTTCTTTCTTCAATTAGCCTCTTTTTCATCTTCGGGCTCTACTGCTTTTATCACTTTGGTCGTATGGTGGAGCATCAGTTAGGGAGAACGACCTATGCAGCGGTCTGTCTCACTATTCTACTAGGCGCGCCCCTAATCTTTACTGCCTATAACCAAATCGTTGGCTCCTCTGCCAGCGTCCTCGTTGGGGCTCATATTTTACATCTTGGGATTTTCTCCTGCTTCTGCGTTATGAACCCTAACATGCCCTTGATGTATTTCGGCTTTCCTATCAAATGGGCAGGGCTAGGCTTTCTTATTATCTCCTTACTAACAGCCTTCTCAGCCGGAGCGTATGACCAAGTTCTCATCGTCATTATCACCATTTCAGTATCTCTGCTAATCGTTCAATCCAAGGGGAAGTCTCTCCTCAAGCTCTTTCCCGATTCTTGGACGGTCTCTACGCCGAAGCAAACAGAGCGAAAGCGAAAAATAATCAGAGAGGCTAAGATCAAACCCCTCGCGAAAACCCGCAGCGAAACTAAAGTCGATGCTATTTTAGATAAGATCAGCGAACACGGCCTTCACTCACTTACAGACCAAGAGCGGGAGACTTTACAGAAGCTCCGAAAGTAAGGCTCTGACACAAACTCCCCTCTAAAGTTGGGTAAATAAAAAGAGCCTCTCTCCGAATCCGGAGAGAGGCTCTTTTTAAATCTACGTGGCTTGCTTACGCTTCTTTAACCAGGTCACCCGCTTTACCAACTTCGAAAAAGCTGCAACGTTTCGGCGCTGGGTAAGTCGTACCTGCTACTACCGCTAGAACAGAATCTTCTTTCACTAGCCCTTGGTCCAATAACGACTGCACACAAACTTCAACAAGCTTGTCCGTGTCTTGAATAATTTCCTCAATTTTATTAACGCGTACCGCGTGCTTAGCCATCAGTTGGCGTAAAACGCGATCATCGTAACTGAAGGCGTAAATTGGTTTTCTGGAACGGAAACTAGAGATGTGTTCTGCCGTTTTACCCGAAACAGTAGGTACAACGATCGCATCGACATCCAACTCAATTGCCGCATCAAAAGCCGTTTTTGCGAAGAAGTGCTCGCGTTTTGACACTCCTAGGATTTCTTGAATCTGGTACGGATTGGTGTGTACTCGGTTTTTCTTAAGGTCGAGAGAGACTTTAGACATCGTCTGTACAGCCTCCACAGGGTATTCCCCGTATGCGGTTTCACCACTCAGACAGGTCGAATCCGCACCATCCAGAATTGCAGTAGCAATATCTGAAACCTCTGCACGGGTTGGGCGTGGGTTTTCGATCATGCTATCCAACATTTGGGTCGCTACAAAGGAAAGCTTACCACGCTTAGCAGCCGCTTCGATCATCGCCTTCTGCAGGAGAGGAACTTCTGCCGCAGGAACTTCAACAGCGAGATCTCCACGAGCAACCATCACTCCGTCAGCGTGATCGAGAATTTCTTCAATATTTTCTACTCCTTCACGGTTTTCAATCTTAGCGATGATCTTAATCCCTTGGCCACCATGAGCGTCCAAAACATTACGAACCGCAAATACATCTTCCTTAGTACGAACAAAGGAGTGAGCGATGAAGTCGACGTTGTTTTCTGCTGAAAACTTAAGGAAGCTTGTATCCTTTTTAGTCAAGGTCGGTAAATCGATAGGTGTATTCGGAACATTTACAGACTTCCGCTTTTTGATTGCACCTACATTGTCAATACGACACACGATCGCTTCTTTCTCTGATTTCTCAACAGTGAGACCGATCGAGCCATCATCAATAAGAATCTCCTTACCAACTGGAATCTCGTTATGAAAATTCGGGTAATCTACCGCGATGATATTATTAGCGTAATCGTGAAGGTCTGGGTTACCTGTGAACCTTACTGTATCACCGATTTTAAATTCCTTTGGCTCTTCGTCGAAGTTAATTGTACGAACTTCAGGCCCTTTCGTATCGATCATTACTGCTATCTTGTCCGATACAGCACGAACGTTAGCCATTGCTGTTAATGTCGCCTCCTCATCTTGGTG
>JALZUI010000132.1 GCA_023301545.1 Akkermansiaceae bacterium | reverse complement strand
TCGAGCTCCCATTCGTGACCACAAGTTATACATTCTAGTACTCCTGCTTTTTCGGTCACTTCATCCATCGTGCATAGGGGGCAAGCTTGATCTGTCATGCCCTCGCTATGCCGTGAATCTGTAGCCTCGGCAATGTAAAAAATGCCTTTGAGTCATTTCAATAATACAATATCCGCATCTATGCGGTGCAAAAATCATCTTGTTTTTGTCTTAGAGTTAGGCAGGGTGGGAGGAGCATGATAGTTTTAGCAGAATCGACATTAGGTGGCCTAGGCTACTTTGCTCAGGGCGGAATCTTTATCCTCATTATTTTAGTCTGCTCTTTAATTTCAGTGGCTTGTATGATCTGGAAGGCGCTGGCACTGCAGGAAAAGCGAGTGATTCCTGTGGCGCTCGAAACGGACATTTTGTCTGGTAAGAAAAGCCTTGCGAAGATGAGACCTCAGTTCGAAAAGGATGATTCAACCCTAGGACTTCTCTGCCGATTGATTGAGAGAAAACCAACGGAAGATTTAGTGGAGGCTGCGGCGAAGAAGGAGCTGATGCGCCTGCGTTCAGGACTAAATACTATCGAGGTCATTATCACGATCGCACCTCTGCTAGGACTCCTCGGAACGGTTTCTGGTCTGGTTACTGTGTTTGATGATTTCGGGGGGGAGAACAATGGCGCGATTGCAAAGGGGATTGCCCAGGCACTGAGCACCACGATTGCGGGGATGGCGGTGGCTGTTCCTAGTGTGATCGCATTTTCCCACTTTAATCGTCGCTTAGAGACCTACGCAGCTCGTTTGGAGCTCACACTTTCGCAACTCTGTACGAACTTGAAGTAAGATGAAGCTTACTACCGAGCGCCGCCGTAATCCTGAGATTCCCATTATCGCCTTAATGGATATTTTGGCGATTCTACTGATCTTTTTTATTGTAACAACCACCTTTAAGGAGCCTCGTCCGATTCTCGAAATCGATCTCCCCACGGTGAAGGATATTCCAACCTCTGCAGTGACAGATGTTCGCTCGATCCTGGCGATTAGTAATGAAGGAGAAATTTCGCTAGATCAGGTTCATGTAAAGATCGAGGAACTAGCCGCGTACCTGAAGTCCTTTAAAAATGTTAATCCGGGTCGTGAGCTAGAGTTGGAAGCAGATCAGGAAGTGAATTTGACCCAGCTTTTTGGGGTTTGGGAGGCTCTGACGGAGGCCGGGATTGAGATCAAAGATGTTCCTGCTCGCATTAAACTTCCTGCGAAATAGCATTGTATTATTAGGATAGTCCTAGCAGGTTAATGCTATGATAATGCCAATAGTTCAATACGGTGAAGCGGTCTTGCGTAAAAAGTGTAAGCTTGTAGCGGCTGTTACGGATGAGCATCGCAAGCTCGTGGAGGACATGGTTGAGACGATGGTTGATGCTCAGGGCGTAGGCCTAGCCGCTCCCCAAGTGGGCGTAGATTTACAATTGGCGATTGTGGATGTTTCTCATGACATTGAGTGTCTTTCTTTTCTGAAAATTGATGGTAAAGACGTGCCTCTGGATGAGATGCCTAATCATATGCCCTTAGTGTTCTTTAACCCCCAGCTAGAGCTTCTACCTCCTGAGGAGAGTGATAAAGAGGGTTGTTTAAGTATCCAAGGTGTACAGGCCAAAGTGAAGCGTCCCTCAGTAGTTAAGGCCAAGCTTCCACAGTTGGACGGAACGGTGATGGAACTAGAAGCTGACGGATTGTTGGCGCGCGCGATTCAACATGAGGTTGACCATCTTAATGGGATCCTCTTTACCGATCGTCTTTCAGGAGCGGGGAAATCCCGAGTCTCTTCTACGCTAAAGCGTTTGACCAAGAGGTACTACCATTGAATGTACCTGATAAGTTTTCCATTCTATGCTGAGAGTCTGGTATATGACGGAAAAACACATTGTAAATACATTTCACTTGCGTGATAGTGATTTACAATGTAATAGTAAGGTAACAAAAATTTTATGAATGGAATAACCTTAAAGAAAAATGCCCGGCCGGGATTTGCATTAATTGCGGTCATCTCCTTAGTAACGCTTTTAGCTTTGGTAGCGATAGCCTTATTAAGTATAGGAACGGTTAATACCCGATCTGCATCTGCTAAAGAGGTAGAACAGGCTAAGGAAAATTCTCGTTTGGCTCTCTCTGTCGCCTTGGAGCAATTACAAAAAAGCGCGGGTTCTGACCAGCGTATCACGGCAACAGCTGATATATTAGGAAATGCCGTAGAAGGTAAAGCTCATTGGACAGGGGTCTGGGATACGACTAATTATAGTAATACTGACCCTGATACGAAACCGTTTTTATCTTGGTTAGTATCTACGGATCCCGCTAATGCAGGGCAAGAGGCTGAAGTAACTAACGCTTCTAGTGCGAACTCCTTCACTATTTTTAACGGTTCTGCACCCGCTGATTCGGTTGTGGTTTCTAAAATTGGGGTTACTGATGGCAGCGGTCAACAGGGCTCATACGCTTACTGGGTAGAAGATCAAGGGGTTAAGGCCGATCTAGGTTGGAGCGAGTCTGGGACTTCAAATACTGATCTAAAACAAGCGCTGCGATTATCCGCTGCGCCTGGTGTTGATTATGGCGTCTTTAATGGCCCTTTCAATAGCATTAGTTACCCTCTAGAACGTGGTAGTGGGAACGACTTTTTAGACGATATAGATAAAGCCATCAATCTGGCGACGGTTCCTCTAGCGGCCAAGGCAACTACTTCTCAGCAGGATTGGCTTCGTCAAAACCGTCATGATATCGCTATTGGTAATTTAGGGGTAATATCTGATACCAAATCAGGCGGACTTCGCCGGGATTTAAGCTTAGCGTTTGAAATGGATGGGGA
>JALZUI010000131.1 GCA_023301545.1 Akkermansiaceae bacterium | reverse complement strand
GTAAGGGTCTTGAGGCTGTTGACGAAGACTCCCCATTCAGAATTAGCGAATCCGACATTAAGGCCTGTAGAAACGGCAGCGCTGGCAAAATCAGAGAGAGAGTCAGCACTGATAATGGAGGAGATGCCGGTACCATTAAGGCTAGGGGCTGCCCCAATGAGACCTCGTCCTTCTCCCACAATGTTTTCATATAAGGAGAAGACGTTACTAGAGAAATCAAAGGTGTCGTTAGCGGAGTACGTTCCAAAGAGCGCGGTTATAGCTACTTGCTCAGAGCGTCGATCTAATTCATTGATAAGGTTTTGTACGATTTCGATGTGGTGAGGGGGGCCGTCAACAACGATAGAGTTCGAAATGTTATCAGCGACAAGTAGAGTTTTACCTACCAAAATGGATTCTGGAGCGGTATTCCCGTCTTGACCACCAACGCTAGCGCGGCCTCCTGTACCGGTTCCATTATCATTACCACCGTTATTGTTCCCTCCATTGTTTCCGCCTGTATTACCACCACTGTTAGTACTTGATTGGCCTCCGCCTTCGGTCCCTAGGGTTGCTTCGATAGCGTTAGACGCGATCGGCATGAACTCGTACACAGGGAGGAATTGAAGTTTTCTGCGAATGTAGCCACTATTTGACGCGGGCTGATCGATCTCTCGAATCAGGGATTCGGCGAGAGCGATTTTAGACCCACTGCCTAATAATGTGATTCTGTTTGTACGGGTATCAGCAAGGATTTTGAGCGGAATGTCTTCGCCTGGTTGGCTGTTTTGAATTTGCTGATTGCCTCCTTGTTGGTTTTGTCTCGGTGCATTTCCACTACGTTGCACGCTGCTTGAAGTATTCTCTTCGTTATTAATGAGTTCATTAAGTTGGTTCACCACTTCCTCCGCATCAGCGTAGACAATTTTGATGAATTTAGTGCTGACCGTGGTGCTAGGAACGTCGATTTGGTTTTTAATATCGATAGCGGTACGGATGAGGAGGGTGTTATCTGTGATGATCAGTGAAGAGGCGTTTGGTACGATTGCGATTGAACCTGCCGCTCCGAATTGTCCAATAACGGACTGAAGGATAGTGACGGCTTCCTCAGGTTTAATGTAGTTGAGGCGCATCTGGTAAGAGACGATCTCGTCATTGTAGGGGAGGTCACTTTCCTTAGTGATGATCCGTAGTCCATTTTGCTTGGCATTAGTGACAGGAAGAAGGCGAAGTTGGTCTGGCTTGCCCGGAGTCTGAGTAAGGGTGAACCCCTCTAAGATGAGCTGGGTTTCGATAAGTTCTGCCACTTCTAAGTTAGTGAGGGGACCAGGTTGAATGATGCTGATTTCAATCCCACGGAAGGCATTACTGACTAGGACTCTTTTGCCGGTCAGTTGAAAGTACATGATGGAGATATCCTCACCGCTCATCACGGGTTGTTGAAGGAGGTTTCCTTTTGCGGTGTGAATTGCGTAAGGGTCCGGGACGTCAGGACGCTCGTAATCAACGACGCTTTCCTGAGGAATCGCTTCAATTACTGGTTCTTGGGCTTGGCTAATAATAGCTATCCCAAGGAGGATTAGAATTCTGTATGTCATAATGTGAAAAGGTTATCTAGTAGTTGGTACTCGGCGAATAATAGGTCTTTGGCGAGCTGGCAGGCTAGTGTTACTGGCTCCGGTATCAGTAGAGCCTGAGTTGTCGTTAACAGTGTTGTTTGTACTAGTATCGGGAAGGCTTGAGGTGTTGTTAACCGTGTTGTTCGTACTATTATCGGGAAGGCTTGAGGTGTTGTTAACTGTGTTGCTTGTACTGGTATCGGTAAGGCCTGAGTTGCTGTTCGTACTAGTATTGGGAAGGTTAGAATTGATGTTAACCGTGTTGTTTGTAGTATTATCGGGAAGGCTTGAAGTGTTGTTAACCGTATTGTTTGTACTGGTATCGGTAAGGCCTGAGTTGCTGTTCGTACTAGTATTGGGAAGGTTAGAATTGATGTTAACCGTGTTGTTTGTAGTATTACCGGGAAGGCCTGAGTTGTTGTTGAAGGTATTGTTAGTACCGGTACTTACGGGGCTAGTATTATTGGTGCCGCTGTTAATATTACTGTTGTTACCTGAGTTTGATGATCCTCGGCGGCTAGGAATAGGGATTCGTCTGACGTTAGAAGCGCTAGTTCTAGTTGAGTTGCCACGGTTAGCGTTACTAGAGAAACGGTTCAAATTACTCGGGGAGGGCGAAATTTGTCCGTTGGAATTAGAACTTGTCCCATTGTTAGCTGGATTAACGAAGCGCCCATTTGTCCGAGAATTAATGCGGTTTGAGGGGGCTGGGCTGGGGCGTTGGTTGTTGATTCTGAGATTATTACTGGGAGCAACCGCAATAAGTTTGTCGTTATACTCGATCCAGCCAGAGACTCCATTGTGAGAAATTTTGACTCGGCTATCCTTGTAGTTAAAACCCTTCGCTTGCTCGATTTCGAGGATTTTGATGGCGTTGTGCTCAGAGAGCATATTCGTCCCATTAGTATTGATTCGGTGGCGCTCGTTCCGGTTTTTATTATTAATTATGGTAATGGTGTGACCACCAGCAGCGTTACTCATAATACCTGCGAGGCTCCAATCGCCCATATTTTGTTTTTCTACCTCTACAATAGGTTTAGTCGTAAAGGGGGAGTTCGACCATAGAGAGGTAAGAGTATTCACGCTAGTTCGCTTCGGCGGGGCTGCCGAGGCTGTAACAATGAGGAGTAATGTTATGAACGCTTTCATATTAACTAGAGGCCGGAATATACCATTTTTCGATGACTACTTTGGCCTCAATGAGGGTGTCATCGGCCTTGTTAGGATAGAGACGGAGGAAGGTGATTCGTTGAAAATTTTGAGGGTTATCAAGAGTTGTTAGCCAGTTGTAAAAGCTTTTCTCTTTCCCAACCACGAGGAGGTCAATTTTAGCACGGTGGTAAAATGTTCCCTCGGGAGTGTAGGCGGGGAGTAGACTTTCGGATTTAATCTCCAGGTTGTTTCGCTTGGCAACGGTTGAGCAGTATTCTTGTAACTTACTTTGGGCGCTCTGTTGGGAAACAGGTTCAGGTTGATAGTTAGTGAGCCACTCTTGTTCTTCGATAAAGAGGTCTTTATGCTTAGAGGTCGCTTCTGCGATTTGTAGTTTTTGCTCGGCGTTGGCGAGTTGGGATTTAGCTTTCGCTAGGCGGGGTTCGTAGACTTTACGGTAAGCCAAGAGAGCCCCTGCGATGACAAGAGCCATCAGGAGTAAGTTAAGTAGGTTTTGTTCGCGCTTGGTCATTCTATTGTTGCGGCTGTTCTTGTTCGGCTTGATAGATGAATTTCCAACCTGTATCAGACTTTGAGGGCGCTGGATTATTCCAAGTGAGGGTGTCGAAGAGGGCGTGCTTCTGCAGACGTTCATCAAAATCGAGCGCGATTCCAGAGCTTGGTGCTTCTCCAGTGATGGTTACCGAGACCTCAGTGCCGAAACCATCTGGAGTAGCTTGGTGAATGAATTCAGCCCGTAGAAAGCGTAATTCTTTATTAGGGATCACAGAGTGAGACCCTTTGAGTAAGTTAATAGGGGTAGTTTCGGTTTCCACTAATACCGCGAGCTCTGCCCACTTGGCGTTATGGTCGAGGAGGACTTGATTCTCTTCTGTCAAACGGTCCGCTTTAATTTGCGCGGTCTTTGCCTCGTTTTCGATTTCTAATAGATTGTAAATAGCATACCCAATTAACCCGATGAGAAGCACCGCGGCAATAGTTGTAAATAGGCTTTGTTGTTGCTTCTTCTTAGCAGAAAGACGGTTTGCTCTCGTGTCGGCGGGGAGGAGGGTTCCTCCTTTTGTGAAATGAGGAGCTGGCTTATTGACGAGGGAGAGGCTCTCTCCTAGTTCTTGTGCGATTTGATCAAACCCTTCAGGCTTGATGCTAGGTTCCTCCGTCCAACAAATATAGGATTGAGGAGATTCGGAGATCACTTTTTGCAGTTGCAGTTGGGTGCAAATGAAACGAATTTCCTGAATCGTCTGTGGCTCTAAGACGCTGGTGGTGAGTCCTTGGTAGTAGACGACTTCGCCCTCGGGATTGGAGATTGCCATCACCCATCGGTTGAATTCCTGCCAAAGTGTTACCGTATTAGGCGCGAAGCTAAAGCAGCTCGGTGAGGTATTGAAGTGTGTTGGTGAAGTTGCCGGGAGCATTCCCTCCGCAGGTGCTCGGAGAGTGTCTATAAGGTAGAGGTCCTTATCTTCATTAAAGTTTGTGATCTGAGAGTGTTGCGTGAGTGTCCCTAGATCGTGAGTTTGTGCTAAACCTGTTTTTTCGATTTGTAACTCGATTAGTCCTTGCACTGTCTCGGAGTCGGTCTTTGGCGCCCATAGAGTTAGGGCGGTTAACTCTCTCACGGGGAAGGCCATGTTGAGTTCTTTCCCTCCTGGAACCTTACCGATTTCTAAAGCGAGTTCCTCAGAGGTGTTTTTGAGTAATTTCAGCTGCTTCCCTTGGAGAGTCCAAAGATCCCAACCCGAGCGTCCGGGGATTAGTAGGGTTTGGTCATTGTTACTCTTACTCATAGGTCGTGTTCTCGAGGGTTTCGTGCAGTTCTAAGACTATGGGGCGAGAGGATAGGGTTTGTAAAGATAAGTTAATTGTGAGCTTTGTTGTGCCACTCCACCCTACACTGGTGATTTTTGAATATTGTGGAGCCTCTCCTTCCAAAATGTAGCGGTCGAGAATTTGAGAAATGTCGCTTACGCTGGCTTCGCTCAATAAGTTTTCGAGGTTTAGATCAAGACCGTCGTCTTCAGTTCCGCGGATTCCGTCGCTGCCTAAGATTTGTTCCTGCATGATGGCAGCGCTCTCAACATCAATTGCGCGCCCTAGGGTTGAGAGGGACGCTAAGGAGATGATTTCTGGACTAGCAGAACTCACATCAACCGCCCCAGGAGTCCAAACGTTGAAGGAGGATCGCCAGTCGGGATTAGCTGCTTCTAATGCCTCGTATCCATGGACATAGGGGATTTCATCGAGAGATTTAAAATGACGGTTAAAGGGGCGCCCCTCAAACCCTTCACGCTCATAATTGAGCCGTTCCCATCCCGAAAGAGTGGTTACTTGATCATTAGGATCAACCCATTCCACTAGGGAGTGAAGGAAGGTTTGAGCTTCGCCTTCATCCATTCCCCATGCTTCTGTAAAAAGCTGATAGAGAAGGGTAGAGGAGAGAGCCCTATTATTGGTCGTCTGCTGCTCGATGACTTCATTGATGAGCCCATTAATCCCAAAGTTTTGCGCCAGAGGTTCGAGCAAAGCTTGGTATCCTTCTTCAAATTCAGGGTTCTTAAAGTTTAAGAGCGGATCTCCATTATCGACCTCGCGGTGCATGGCTAGGGCTAGCCCTTTTCCTGCTAGGGCACGAGCGCGATGCCCGTGGCTGGAGGAAGTTGAAATGTCAGACTGCACTTTGACGACCGCAAGCGTTGCAAAGACAGCCATCGCTAAAATTCCCATGATCCAAAAAATAGCAATCAGAGCACTGCCTCGGGAGAGGTGCGTGCGCTGGAGATTGCGTTTAATGGTCATAGAGCTGGTCGATTATTGGTTTTTATATCTTTTCTCTTGAATGTAAAAGCGAAAGCAGAGGTTTTTTTGGTGAATTTAAACTCATTTTTAAGAAGGAATTTCTATTTTAGGGTGATCGTTATTTCTTATAGAGCTTGATCTCTGAATGCTTTCTGTGAGTTTACCGTTACTCTAAGTTTGATTTATGAATGATTCAGCACGTTTACTCCTTGTTATAGGTTATGTCTGGCCTGAGCCCGATTCTTCGGCTGCGGGGAGGCATATGATGAGTTTAATCCGTTTGTTCCAAGAGTCCGGCTGGGATATTCATTACGCTAGTCCTGCGGCCAGAGGAGAGCATGAGGTGGATCTAGAGGCGGTAGGAGTAAGCACGCATGAAATCGTTTTAAACTGCTCTTCTTTTGATCGCTTTGTCGGAGAATTATCTCCTGAGGTAGTTCTCTTTGATCGGTTTATGATGGAAGAGCAATTTGGATGGAGGGTGGCTGAATCCTGCCCTCAGGCCTTACGAGTTCTCGATATGGAGGACCTCCATAGCCTCCGTCAAGCGCGGCAAACAGCAATAAAGAAGGGGCTTGAGGATGTTGCGATACATACCGATCTTGCTAAGCGGGAAGTGGCCTCGATCTTCCGCTGCGATGTCAGTTTAGTGATTTCTGATTTTGAATTTCAGTACCTGCAAGAGGTGTATCAAGTTCCACGTCAGTTGTTGGTGCATTGTCCGTTTTTGTTGGAGCCTCCAAGTCATTCGGTTCCCTCCTTTGAGGAACGAGCGCACTTTATCTCAATCGGAAATTTTCGTCATGAGCCGAACTGGGACGCCGTCTTACAGTTAAAACAGGTCATTTGGCCATTGATTAGACAGGCTCTTCCACAAGCCGAGCTTCATGTGTACGGAGCCTACCCTCCACCTAAGGCCACACAGCTGCATCAGCCAAAGAACGGGTTTTTGGTCAAAGGCTGGGCCGAAGACGCCTGCGCGGTCATGTTGAATGCCCGTGTTTGTCTGGCTCCTTTAAGGTTTGGGGCGGGGTTGAAAGGGAAATTAACGGAAGCCATGCTCTGCGGGACCCCTAGTGTGACGACTCAGGTGGGGGCTGAGGGAATTCAAGGAACTCTGCCCTGGCCGGGAATGGTAGTCGAAGATGCCGAGGCTTTTGCTCAGGCGGCCATTACACTCTACCAAGATCAGGCTCAATGGAATGAAAGACAGCAGCGGGGAACTACACTCTTACAAACACGTTTTGATAAGGCCGTAATTGGTCAGCGAGTGATGCAGGAGGTGGAAACGATTTCAGCAGGATTAGAGGAGCATCGGGCTCAGAACTTTATTGGGAGTATGCTGCAACTGAATTCCATGAAGGCGACAAAATACATGTCCCAGTGGATCGAGGCTAAAAACAAATGAACCGAAGAGCGTTTTTGAGTGATCGAGGCTAGACGATCGCAGAATCACGCTTACAGTGTTTACGAAACTGTATGAACGTTACGACACTAGAAAAAATCACTCAAGGCGCGGACTGGATCGGATTAGGATTAGCCGGAAATCAAGCTGGTCACCTAGAGCAAGCGGGAGAGGATTCTGATTTTACGAATGTAAAATCGGAGGAGAACGCCCCTAAGGGGATCTTTCCATGGTACGTTCCCGCGGCTGATGGATTTTTGGCAACCTACCCGCTTTCGCACGAACAGGTTTCACTGAAGGATGAAACGCGTCTTCAGCCTGAACCTGAAATCGGGCTTGTGGTGGAGTTTTCGTACACCGATGCAGGCGCGGTGCAGTCTCTTTCGGTAAAAGGCTTTAGTGCGTTTAATGATTGTTCTAAGAGGATTCCAGCAGACAAGATTAGCCACAAGAAAAACTGGGGTGCAGCCTCCAAGGGGCTCGCACAGGAAATTATTACCGTTGATGACTTTGACTCACCGGGCGGCCTCATTGATCAATATCGCCTAACTTGCTACCTCGTCCGTGACGGCGCGCTGATACAGTACGGAGAGGACACCGCGGTGACAAGCTATTGTTACCTGAACTCTCAGCTGACGAACTGGATTGTTGCGCAGATCAATACCCAGGAAGACTTCGGTCCCTTGGAAGATGTTTCCCATCACTTTTCTCGTCTCCAACCTCGTTACGGAGTTATCGGCATCGGTGCCACGTGCTACACCGATTTCGGGAATAGCGAAGAGCGCTTCCTACAAGCTGGAGATTCCGTCCTCATGGCTGTATACGATCCAACTCGCCATACATCAGCCGAGGTTGAATCAATCCTATCGTCCAGTTCACAGACAGAACAAGACGGCAGCCTAGTTATCCTAAGGCAAAAGTCGTAAGGAAGTACGGAACAATGTTAATCCGCAGTAAATAAAAACATCTGCGTAATCTGCGGGAAATAACAACAATCACGGAGCGGCATGATCAGCAACCTCTAAGCCCTCATCAGCCCTGTAAAAGAAGGTGCCAAACCACTAGGTTCTATGTTTTTTACAAGTCCTGCTCGACAATGACGTTCTTTTTTACTTTTTTAGGGGTATGAAGATTGGATTAATCGGGTGTGGCAAGATGGGCTCAGCACTACTAAAGGGCATACTGAAATCAAATACAGACTATCAAGCGTCCGTCTATGATTCCTATGCCGCATCTGCTGAGAGTTTAAGCTCCGCGTGTGCAGGGCAAGTTTCTATCGCAAATGATATTGAGGCGGTCGTGGCCTCCTCCGAGGTTATTCTGCTCTGCGTTAAGCCGAACGATGTGGCGAGCGCACTGCAAGCTTCTAGCCAATGGAGTGAAAAATTACTACTCTCGGTAGCGGCAGGGGTGACGATTCAGACCCTAACCGAAAACACACAAGGGGCGGCTCGAGTGATTCGGGTTATGCCTAATACTCCTGCGCTGATTGGCGAGGGAGCTTCGGCCTTTTGCTGTGGCGAGAGCGCGGGCGCAGATGATGGGCAGGTAGCTCAGGCCTTATTGGGGAGTGTTGGTACAGTTTCTGAGGTTAAGGAGTCTTTGATGGATGCGGTTACTGGTCTATCAGGGAGTGGTCCGGCCTATGTCTACACCATTATTGAGGCTCTTACCGATGCAGGAGTTAAGCAGGGGCTTGCTCGCCCCGTAGCGATGCAGTTGGCATGTCAAACGCTCAAGGGCTCAGCGATGTTAGTCGAGCAATCAGGGATGCACCCTGCGGAGCTTCGCGATCAAGTGACTTCTCCGGGAGGAACGACGATTGCAGGCGTGGCTGCGCTGGAAGAGTTGGGCTTACGAAATGCTCTGATTACGGCTGTGGATGTAGCGACTAAGCGCTCCGCAGAACTAGGGTAACTGCTATGGCTGTTTACCAAGGCTTAGAAGCCACACTGCACGAGGCTTTTTGGGGTGACCGAGGAAGTGACCTAGAGGTCAAAGACCTTATTCGCCAATTCCCAGACTTCCAAGGCCGCGCGCTGGAAGTAGGAGCTGGGTCAGGACGTATTATGCGCCCGTTGATTGAGCAAGGTTGGACGCTAGACGGAATCGAGCCATCCTCGGCAATGGTTGAGATGGCGCGAGAGTCTGGAGTGGAGACGATCTCTGAGGTGATGTTAGAGGACTATGCGCCAACGCAAAAGTATGATCTCATCTTGCTGACTTCATACGTTTTTCAACTCTTTCCTGAACCGCAATCGGTTTTTACTAAGCTGAAATCATTACTCAATGATGGGGGGCGTATTTACTTTTCGATCTTTATTCCATGGTCTGAGATCGTGGGGGAGATCCCCGAAGGCGATTGGTTGGTAGATGATCAAATCATTCTTCCAACTAAGCAGAAGGCTCGTTGTATGGTCAATTTTGAGCTTGATCGAGTACGCCAAAAGCTGACTCGAAATCACCGCTATGAATTGATTGAGAAAAAGAAAATTATCGAGACCACGAAAACAGTCCAAGAAATCCGTTACTACACTCTAGCAGAGCTAGAGCTACAGTGCGAGAAGGCGGGGTATAAGGTAGATGCGATCTCATACGAATTCGCCGAAACGTACGACTCGGACGCGCACTCAATGGCGTTAGTGCTGAGCGACGCTGAATAAACAGAGAAGAAAGGGGGCTTAAAGCCGTTCCCTTGTACTTGTTCACCGCGTATTACTGCGCGATGATCGTTCCTTCAAACTGCGCAAGAGCTTCCACGATCAAGGGGTCTTGGTAGAACTCCTCTTGTGCCTTCTTGATTTGTTCGGCAGAGGATTCTTTCGCTTCTGCAGGTGCTTTGCCCTGTGCTTTTGGAGTAGCTGGCTTAGGCAGGTCCTCAGGAGGGAGCTCATCAGGGGCTTCTGCTAGAAGGCGGTCGAGGCTCTTGGAAATATCATTTGTGGTACGCTTAGGACGTTCTGGTCGTTCTGTTTGTACTGGTGCAGCGAGCGGATTTGCTAGCTCAGGTTCAGCTGGTGTTTCGACGGCTGCTTCTGGAACGGGGGCTGGTTCGGGAGAGGGCTCCGCAGCTGGTGAAGGCTCACTAATAGCGGCAACAGGGGCTGGTGCTTCTGGCTCTGTGGGCGCGGCGTTTTGTGGTGCCGGTGCCTGAGAAGGAGTCGCCATGTCTGGAGCAGCTACGTTTCCGATCGGGGTGTCGGAAGGAAGGCGATCGAGTGTTTTGATAAGGTCGTTTAGGTTGACCTCTCCTAGAGTTTGAATAGTGCGGATGATCGCGATTTCTAGGTGCAGAGCCTTATCTGAGGACCAGCGAATCTTGGCTTCGGAGTCGGCCATGAGGTCAAGAATGGCGAGTAAGCGTTCGCTGTTGAGGGAGCTGGTGAGTTCCTTAAGATCGTTCCAAAGGTTTTCTGGCAACCCAGGGGCTTTAGCTCCTGGTTGGACCTTGGCGATGAGCAGGGCGCGGACGGTTTGGATGAGTTCTCCCAGAAGTTGAGAGAGGTCTTTGCCTAGTGCGTGTTGTTCTTGGATCGATTGTAGCGCGACGGCGTTGTCTCGCTTGAAAATCGCAGCTAGGATTTGGTGAACAGTTTCGCCAGAAGTGAACCCAAAGATTTCGCGGACATGGTTGGAGCTAATGTTGTCGCCACAGAAGGCTACGAGCTGGTCCAGCATGGAGAGGGCGTCTCGCATCCCTCCATCGGCGCCTTTGGCAATTGCCCAAGCAGCTTCTTCTTCGATCGTGATTCCTTCCTTAGCACCGACGGCCATGAGGTGCTGTGTAATGATGTCAGTCGGAATCGGGCGAAGGTCAAAGCGTTGACAACGCGAGATAATGGTCGGGAGGATTTTATGCGCCTCCGTGGTGGCAAAGATGAATTTTACATGCGGAGGAGGTTCTTCCAGAGTCTTGAGCAGGGCATTAAACGCCGCTGAGGAGAGCATGTGAACCTCATCAATGTAGATGATTTTAAAGCGGCACTTTGCAGGGGCGAACTTTACCGTTTCACGGAGCTCGCGGACTTGTTCGACGCCGTTATTGGAGGCTCCGTCAATTTCTAGAACGTCCAGGGAGCGCCCTTCCGTGATTTCTTTGCAAATATCCTCGTTAGGATCAAAGTCGATGGACGGTCCATCAGAGCAGTTAAGCGCTTTGGCGAAAATTCGCGCAGTAGTCGTCTTCCCTGTTCCTCGCGGGCCTACAAAGAGGTAGGCGTGGGCGAGTCGCTCTTGCTCAATAGCGTTAGCAAGGGTTTTGACTACATGGTCTTGCCCTAAAACGTCTTTGAACGTTTCGGGGCGGTATTTTCTGGCAAATACTAGATAGCTCACAATTTTTTACTTTTGTGAATTGAACCAAATATCTGCCTAATTAACAGAACAATTTCCTATTGTTTTTTAGGATCGATTTTTGCAAGGAACTTTTTGACCGTAGGTGCTACCGTAGGATTGAAGCGTGATTGCTCTTTTCCATTCGAGTCCATGAGGATTACGAGAGGAACTCCGCTGACCTTATGTTGTTGGAAATAAGGCGCGTTTTTGGTTGCTAGAGCTTTGTCTGAAGAAGGTTGGTCAACAATGACGAGTACGTAGTCTTTAGATGCTTCAGAGGTGAATTCAGTCTTTGAAAACACACTCTTGTTGATTTGGATACAGGGAGGACACCAGTCAGATCCTGTGAATTTTACGAGGAGAGGTTTTCCTTCTTTTTTAGCCTGTACTAGACCTTCGTTAAGGTCAGTGACCCATGCAGCGCTTCCTGCGAAGGCGTATGTCATGGAGAGGAGAGCAGTGAGGAGGGTTGTTTTAATTGTTTTCATGGTATTATACTTATTAATGTAGCGTTGCCGCTTTTGGTTGTTGTCTATTTTGAGGGCTTGATCTGGCGTTCCCTGTAATAAATAGGGTATAAAAAAACTGAAAGCGCTTAGGCTTTCAGTTTTTTTGAAACGTAATCTACGCTTACTTAGTAAGGCTGACAGGCTCTAAGTGAATAGAGTTCAACTCAGCGGTGTCCTTACCTTCCTCCATACAAGAAACCTTGATTTTGTAGTTTCCTGCTTTCGGGAAGTTAATCCACCCGATAGGGAATTTCTGGAAGTTGTGGGAGGAGTTCTGCTCATTTTTGATTTTCTCTCCACCATCTACTTCTACGCCCCACACAAGTCGTCCTTCACCCGTGTAGTTAAGGGAGACGTTGTAATCACCAGGAACGAGTACATCGACTTCAAAGACGGCGCGACCATCTTCTCCCCATTTGGTGAAGATTTTCGCTGCTTTCCATTCACCGAATTTTTCCATCCAACGCTTTTTCTCGTACGAAACAGTGCCTTCAGGTTTTGCGAACTCAGGGAAGATGCGTGTTTCTAAAGTCGGGTCTAAAGCGTAGACATGGTTCGCTTTCGGCTCACTGTCGAGCTCAACACGAATAACGGAAACGAGGTCTTCAGGAGCGGTGGCTGGAACGTTAATAGCGGTTCCGTTACCAATCGCTTCGTGCGTCAGGGAGACTGGGCCTTCATCAGTAATGAGGGTGATACTCTTGATCTTGTTTTCAAGAGCAGGGAGGTGGAGTTTCCCTTTACGTGGCCATTCGAAAACAGCAAGCTGTAGGGTGTTTTCTTTAACGGTTACGTCACCCCATGGAAGGTCGTGACCGAACGGAGAAGCGCCTGCATCATAAATGACATTCGGGTACTTATTAATCCATGTGCCTGATTCGCGGAGAATCGTCTTAGCACGTTCTGGTACTGCTCCGGTTCCGTCTGGTCCGATGTTGAGCATGTAAGTTCCTCCACGACCAACACAAGCGATGGTGCGTTTGAGGATTTCTTTAGGAGTTTTCCAGTAGTTGTCGTACCAAGCGTAGGCCCAGGAATCATTCGTGGTATCTACTGCTTCCCAGAGTCCATCAACGTTTTCATGAGGAACTTCCATGTCGCCGAGGCTTTGGTAATCACCTAGATTGTGTCCAGCACGCCCAGAGACCAGCGCATCCGGTTGGTTCTTGCGAACGATGTCTACGAGCTCTTGTACATACTTCTTAGGCATTGTTCCTGGGGTGTCGAACCATACGAGTTCGATTTTTCCGTAGAGGCTCGTGATTTCTTCAACCTGAGGAAGACATTTTTCATAGAAGTAGTCTTCAAAGTCTTTTTCATTTCCTTCCGCATCTGTAGTCGGTCCACCATTACCACCTGGGTATGTCCAGTCTTGGTTGTGGGAGTAGTAGAAGCCAAAGCCAATTCCTGCTTCCTTACATGCAACGGAAAGCTCTTTCATCGGATCTACGTCCCATGGAGTCGCTTTTGTGATGTTGAAATCACTGACCTTGGAGTCGTACATAGCAAATCCGTCGTGGTGCTTACTAGTAATGACGATGTACTTCATGCCCGCGTCTTTAGCGAGTTGTACGATTTCCTTAGCGTTAAAGTTTTCTGGTTTGAACTGTCCGGCAAGCTTTTTGTACTCATTGACTTCGATCCCTGCAAAGCGAGGATTCATAATCCATTCGCCAATACCGTAGTAGGTTTTGTCTCCGATTTGGTTGCCCACTAGAGAGTAGAGACCCCAGTGGATGAACATGGCGTAATTACCCTCGTCAAAAAGTTGCCCACGAGTGGCGTCTTCGGCGCGGAGTTTAGTGGTCTCTTTGCCAGAGTTCCACATTTTGTCCATCTCTTGGTCCGCTGCGGGTTCTGCTAGCGCGAGACTAAGAGCCATACTGCATGAAAGTGCTAAGTAATTCTTCATCGTTTTTTTAGAATACTTTTACTTTTTCTTTTGGCTATCATTTTTTTGATTAAAATCATCTGATTGCTCTACCTACGGGGTAGGTGATGGGGCTTGAGGTGTGTTAATCTATGCTTTTACAGGTGGGGGGAGCGCGTCACTCTATCGGCTTGAATCCCAATAAAGGAAATGGAGAAGCGTTTTATTTTTTGTTTATCTTTGATTTTTGCATTTTTTAGGGGGCGATTTTAAGGCTTTTTTTCGTATCAGTCTTTGTTTTCTTTTGTTTCTTTCCGAAAGTGCGACTTTATCCTCGACAATAGGCGTCAATTAAAAGCACTATTTCAGTCTATTTGTTAATTATTAACCCATGCTGCCCCGCGAACGACATATTGAGATAGTGAAATTGGTCGATCGCCAAGGGACGGCTAAAACGACTCAATTAGCAGAGCTTCTTAAATGTACTGAGGAGACAATTCGTCGTGATCTAGA
>JALZUI010000130.1 GCA_023301545.1 Akkermansiaceae bacterium | reverse complement strand
ACTCGGCATAGAGGATGAAAAAGAAGCCGACGGCCAGAATCGCAATGTAGAGAGGGATTTCCTCGATCTGACGAGCGCGCTTAAAGTTCCGGTTCCATAGCATGATATAGAAGATGAAGCTTAGAGAGGCTAAGGCCATAAATAAGGTCAGCCAGCTCTCGATCATCCAAGCGGTTTCCCACGAACTGAAATGGGCAATACTGTCACTATAGATACTAAAGCCCGCTGTGGAGATGGTGGTGAAAGAGTGCGTAATGGCCTCGAACCCCGTCATGCCAAAGAGCTTTAGCCCTACAGCACAGGTGACGGTTAAGATGATGTAGAGCTTAAGGATCATGATCCCGACATCGTGAATTTTCACCGCAGCAAAGTCATTGAGCTGGAAGCCCGATTCGTTCTTAAAGAGGAACTTAGAACCTGCCCCTAAGGAACTGAGGAAGAGCATGAATAACACCAGAATTCCAAGTCCTCCTAGCCACTGCGTCAAAGCGCGCCAGAGGAGGATGTCGTGAGGCCAAAGGCTGAGGTCGCTAATTACGGTGGCGCCGGTGGTGGTGAAACCAGAAACGGACTCGAAGAGGGCATCGGCAAATCCTAGCGTAGGCCCGCCTAGCATGTAGGGAATCGCCCCAAAGAGGCCAAAGGAAATCCAGCTAAAGCCTACCAGGATGAGGCCCTCACGCTTAGGTAGGCTCTCGGGTTTTTTTCCTAGAACGAAGGCCAACAGCGCACCCACAGCGACGGCGCAACCTGCTCCCGTAAAGAGGGCTCCGTCAGGATGCCGTTCAAATAATAGGCCGAAAACTCCACAAATAGCCATCGCGGCTCCTTGCAGAAGGAGGAGTACGCCTAGGAGGTATGAGACAATATGGTACTTCACTTCAGTAGTTTCACGAATTTTTTACAACTGCTCTTACTGACCATTGCGTAGATCAGGTCACCAGCAGACATCTTATCTTTGGCGCCCGGGACGATCGCTTCGGTCTCGTGCACGAGGCCAATGAGGACACACTCTGGTGGCCATTCGACTTCGTTGACTTCTTTCCCGTCAACAGCTGAGCCTTCCCTAACAAGCATCTCAATCACGTCATTGTCAGAGTAGCTGCGTACAACGTGGAATTGGTCATCAGTGAGGAAGCGTTCAATATCACGGCGTGTGGCTTCCCGAGGGCTAATGGCTGCTCTGATCCCCAGATTACGGCCAACTCGACTAATCGTTCGGGCATAATCGGATCGGTGGATCAGGGTTAGACACTTTTTAGCGCCGAGGTGGTGAGCCTGTAAACAGCTCATGACATTATCTTCATCAGATTCGCTGGTGGCGACGAAGAAGTCGGCCTCGTCGATTTGCTCATCCTTGAGCTCATCCATCATGGTGGCATCAGCGTGGATGATGGTAGAGGATTGGAGTTGCTCGCTTAGGAACTGGCAGCGTTTCTCCTCTTCCTCAAACACTCGGATCTTACAGCCCCAAGCTTCCAGCATCTGGGCGAGCGCGAATCCGTATTCTCCTCCTCCGAATATAGCAATACGGAGATCTTTGACGACTCGTTCAGTCTGGATTATGCGTTTAGAGAGATCACGTAGTCGCTTAGGTTCACCAAAGACAGTGATAATATCACGTTCGAGAATGATTGTTTCGGCGGTGGGGATAAAGCTCTCCCCCTTACGGCCTAGTAGCGCGACCCTTGTTTTGTCAGGGAATTTAGCCTCCTGCATGGTTTTACCCACCAGATCACTCTTAGGGCTGACGCGGAGCTGCTGGAGCTCGATTTTGCCGCTGGCTAGTTCTTCTACCGCTAAGGCGTCTGGGTTACGAATATACTTCGACAGCTCTAGCGCACTAAGTTTCTCTGAGCTGAAAAGGTGGTCGAGTCCGAAGTGGCCACGGTAATCAAAGAGCCATTCCTGACTCTGCAGGCGTGGGTGCATTCGGCATAAGACCTCAGTAGCTCCCATCTTTTTGGCCATCGAGCAACTGACAATATTGACGGTGTTATCATTGGTAAGCGCAATGAAGAGCTTACAGTTCTCCACATGGGCATCGATCAGGGTACTCGCCTTTGATCCATCCCCGAGAATAACCTTCGCATCAACAGCTTGCTCGAGCTCCAACGCCAAGGTCGGATTTTGCTCAATCACACTGATACTATGCTGTTGTTTGGAGAGCTCTTGCGCCAAGTACCGGCCGATTTCTCCCGCCCCTACGATAATGATATCCATAATGTGTTGCGACCATAAAAGCCCCCTTTAGCCCTAAATACGAGAAAAAAAGGTAAAGCTAGGATTCCCCTGCATTGTACGATTAAAAGGGGGCTTTTAGTTCTAATCCTTACGTACAAAGAGTTTATCGTTAAAATACGATAAACTCTTAAAAGCACTAAAGAATTTTCACACTATGCTGACTGACTAGTTTGCATAAGGTTATAGATTTGGTTTTCCCATTTCGCTCCGTGAATTATGCGGTAGCGATAAAGGTTTTGACTCAGTATTTCTGTTTTTGTTTTTTGAGTTAGAGTTTCCCAGTCCTGTCCGAATACGTAAGTAGCATTGTTGAGGTAGATACATTCTAAGATAGTTATCCCGAGTGCTTCACAAGTAAACGCTACGTATCCATGAAATCCACCATCCCCGACTGTGATTATCTTCTGAGTGAAAGTCTTGTTTATGAAATCTAATCGCTTATCGAACATTTGAATAGCAGACTTTTTCTTCGTGGCTTGAAAGACAGATTTTAACTCGCGCTTCAGCTGGTTAGTAGTTCTCTTCCCCGCAGGTAGCATTTGCCAGTTGACTCTGCGATCGGCTTTAATTGGAATAATTAATTTATCATAAGGTGTTTGAGAAATATGAACAATGCCGAAGATTTCTAGCATAACATTAATGGATGTTGTTAATACTCTCTCGTTTTTTGTATCGATTGTAGTAGTCGCATAGATTAAATTACCATTCTCGTCTTCTTGTAACTGTAACTCCATGTTAACAGCTGGTAGTTTAGTTCTCTGGTATCTATAGTAATGAATAGATACGTACGAACTAACTTCTTCGGTTCCTCCGCCAGGTGCCCATTGCTGCCTTTGCCAATAGAACTCTCTGTAAGCCAATTCCTTAGGGGTATCTTTATGAATGATGGTATCACCATTAAAATTTCTCCTAGTGGCAGGGCCCGCGACTAGGGGGATAGTCAGCTGACCTAACTCTTTTAATTTAGTAAGACCAAATTGGGATTTAGTTTTATGAGATAAACCGCATGATGGTGCAAATAGCACTACGCGGGTTCCGATATTAGAAGGGGCCTTTAAGACCCGTTTTTTTATGATAGTCATATTTTTAGTTTATTATGCTGGATGCAGGAAAACAAACTTGACGAAGACTATGACTAGAGGCATAAAGTTGATCGCTAAAAAAACTATTGGCCTTGTCTTTGTCTCCGACAAATTCGATTTCAATTCAACTCCACATCGTTATTCGGTGTGGAGTTATTACTTTAACAGACAATCGAAAAATAGACAAGCTTTCGGGAGTGCCATATAGTATTCATAAATTATTAACAACACTACATGTTGTGCTTTTACTTATTTGCAAACATCAAAAAGTAATCAAATGAGTACTTCGATCCTTTTGTTTATAAGGAATCATGAGCTAGTTAATTTTTTTTGAAAAAATGGAAAATAAATTTCAGTGTTAAAATTTTTATAATTTACCGGCGGATCTTATAAAAAAGGACTTTACTCTTCAGGTATTTATTACAGCAAGGACCATCAATCTACTGGTCGAATTGTTATGCCTGCCATATACTATATGGCATGGATCTAAGGGAGCGTATAAAATGAATATTAAAAACCTCTATTATAAAATTCGCCCGATGGCGCAGATTAAATGGAATAGCGTCCCATCGGCCCGTATTAGAAAGCCACTTAGAACATTTATAATTTCAGCGATAGTCAGCCTCTTAGGAGGGTTTTGGGGAGGTTTTTTTCTATGGATCAGTTTTGGATTCAGCCCTGAGAATTCTGGAGGGACTATCCTGCTTTTCCTGGGAGGAACCTTTATGTCTCTCGGCTCTCTTGTTGTGCTGATTTTCAAAAGATCCCGCCCTCTTTTCTACGGCTTGAACACTTTTACGTTGATCCTTCTAGTGTGGTTAGGGATTGAACTCTTATCTCAGTAAATGTGGATTTATCTTCCGTGAGTCCAGCTCCTAGATGATTTAACGGAGAATTAGTGCCCAGCTCCTAGCCTGAGCTGCCGGTGGATATCGGCGGTCCTTGAGAAAAATAAATGAAAATTGGGTAATAAATTGTAATTTTGTTTCGCTATCACAGGCATAGTTGCTAACTAACTAGAGAAGATTTTATTATTATGACTGAAGATGCTGTAAAAGACCGTTACGCTGCTGCCTCCCATGAACGTGAAGCTGCGCTTTGTTGCCCTGTTGATTATGATCCTCAATATTTGAAGGTGATCCCTGCGGAGGTGATCGAGCGTGATTACGGCTGTGGAGATCCATCTAAGTATGTTAAGGAAGGAGAAACGGTTCTCGATCTAGGCTCAGGTACGGGTAAGATCTGTTTCATCGCTTCACAGGTAGTCGGACCTACTGGTAAAGTGATCGGAGTCGATATGACGGACGACATGCTAGAGGTAGCGGAGAAGAACGCGCCAATCGTAGCAGAACGCATCGGTCATGGTAATGTAGAATTTCGTAAGGGCCGAATTCAGGATTTAGCGTTGGATCTTCGCCAGTTTGAGGCGGAGTTGGCAGCGAACCCTGTTAATTCGGCAGAAAGCTGGATGGCGGCAGAAGCACTTGCTAAGAGCCTAAGCAAGGAGTCTCCGATGATTCCTGATAACTCGATTGATGTAGTAGTTTCTAACTGTGTTCTCAACCTAGTGGAGTCGGAACTGAAGGAGCAAATGTTCGATGAAATTTTCCGCGTATTGAAGCCTGGTGGCCGTGCGGTAATCTCTGACATTGTTTCTGATGAGGAAATCCCACAGGCAATGCAAGACGATCAGCGTCTCTGGAGTGGTTGTATCTCAGGAGCAATGACGGAGACTGGCTTCTTAGAGGCCTTTGAAGATGCTGGGTTCTACGGAATCAATCAGCTAAAATTTGAAAAAGAGCCTTGGCAAGTGGTAGAGGGGATTGAGTTCCGCTCTGTAACGGTAGAGGCTTATAAAGGCAAAGAAGGCGTCTGTATGGATGCGAACCAAGCGGTGATCTACAAGGGCCCGTTTAAGGAAGTAATGGACGACGACAATCACGCCTTTATCCGTGGTGAGCGTATCGCAGTGTGTGAGAAGACCTTCAAGATTTACTCTAAGGCTCCATACAAGGAATTTTTCGACCTGGTCGAGCCTCACGAGGCGGTTCCAGCGGACCAAATGAAACCTTTTGATTGCACGCAGGACAAAATCCGTGCGGCGCGCCAGACGAAGGCGGAAGGTTACAACTTGACCTCAGATCCATCGCAGTGTGCGACTGATGGTTCATGTTGCTAAGCTAAGTGACTCCGATAAAAAAGGCGCCTCTGTGATGGAGGCGCCTTTTTTTTGTTCTCTGATCTTACGAGCTCTGTTGGTTTAAGGCTTCCTCAAACTTAGGGCTGCGGGCTTCGGCGGCGGTTCCTTCCATAGGGAAGTGCTCAATGTAGAGCGCGGCGAGGTCTTCTACTTCGGCAATGGATTCGACCTTACAGAGACGTTGACGGAGCGGTTTAGCACCATGAAAGCCTTTGCAGTAGGCCATTAGACGGGCGCGCATGGCCATCAGGGTGTGTCGTTCATCACCATAGCGGTCCGAGCTCACGGCGAGGTTGCAGTGTCGGACGATCATCTCCCACCGTTCTTTTACGGGAATGGGGGGCAGGGCTTCTCCTGTTTTGAGAAAGTACTTAGCTTCCTTAAAGACCCAAGGGTATTGCATGGCGGCGCGGCCAATCATGACTCCACTGACGGCGGTTTCTTCTCGGCGCTTTTTAAGGTCGGCTCCTGAGGCAATATCACCATTTCCAATGACGGGGATTTTTACAGAGCGAGCAGCGGCGTCGATTATGTTCCAGTCAGCTTCTCCTCGGTATGACTGTGAGCGGGTGCGGCCATGAATGGCGATCGCTTGGATGCCTTCGCTTTCTAGGATTCCGCAGACTTCCTCGGCGTTACGCGATTTTTCATCCCAGCCGGTTCGAATTTTAGCAGTAACAGGGACTTGGTCTCCCACGGCCTTTATTACACCAGCGGCCACTGAGCGCACGCTATCACAGCAACGGAGTAGTGAGGAGCCTCCGTTTTTGGAGACGACTTTATTGACAGGACAACCATAGTTAATGTCGATAAAATCGGGTTGTTTCCACTCGATGATTTTCTTGGCAGCCTCTCCTAGGCGCTCGCCGTCCCCACCAAAGAGCTGGATCCCTAAAGGGCGTTGGCCATCGTGAAAGGTGGTGTATTTACGGGTGCGGTCGTCCTGGTGAATGATTCCTTCTGCCGAGACAAATTCGGTCACCATGACATCCGCTCCTAGCTCCTTACAAATGGTACGGAAGGTGACATCAGTGACGCCTGCCATAGGGGCGAGGTACACGGGGAATTTATCTTGGAACCAAGGGAGCATAAGTAAGGGGGTAAATAGCAAAAAAGTGAGAGGGAGGCAACGTCTTATCCGATTTCACAGGGAAGGGGGGATTCAGATTGCGTGGGGAGCGAGGATGCCAATATAGGGGAGGTTCCGGTAGAGCCCTTGATAATCGAGTCCGTAACCGACGACGAATTCATCACGGATTTCAAAGCCGATGTAGTGAGCATCTACACTCTCGGCACGTTCTTTCTTTTTGGAGAGGAGAACACAGGTTTTGAGCGAACTGACTCCTTGGGATTGTAACTTTTTACAGACGGCTGCAAGGGTTCGACCGGTGTCGAGGATGTCATCGACGAGGAGGACGTGCTTGCCAGTAAAATCAGGAAGGCGCGAGTCGAGGAATTCGACCGTGCCACTGCTTTCGGTTCCTCCATGGTAGCTAGAGACTTTTAGGCATTCGATCTGGACAGGCATGTCGAGGTGGCGACAAATGTCGGCGGTGAAAATCATGGCGCCTTTTAGTAGCATGACGACCATTAATTCCTGTCCTGCATAGTCCTGATTGATTTGGCCCGAGAGCTCTGTAATCCGACTGTCGATATGATCTTGGCTCAGTAGGGTGCGTTCAATATTTTGGTGCATGGAGAGGAGGAAGTTCGCCTATTTCTTCCGCCATTATGTGAGTGAGTTCAAGCCTTTCTTAAACTCCATTTCAGGCTCTTAGTTATACAAGAGTGTAATTCATCCCAGGGAGCTGTTGCGCAAGCCCATCGAGTTCGAGCTCTAGGAGCGCCATGGTGAGGGCAGGAACAGGCATCTGAGTGAGTTGATGGAGCTCTTCTACGGATTGCTCATGGCTGGTTAGTTGTTCATATACAGCGCGCTTCTCCGTGCTTAAGCCAGAGAGATCGGGGGCGGAAGA
>JALZUI010000129.1 GCA_023301545.1 Akkermansiaceae bacterium | reverse complement strand
ACTACTGGACGTTCCGCAACTACTGCCGGAACTCCCCAGCTAGACTGCATTGCAAGAGGGACTTCACACAGCGCGGTAAGCGCCGCTTCAAACTTTTCTCTTACTTCTGGAGTTTGGCACTCCTCTTTTAACCAAAAATGTACTAAATGAATCATAGGGGCGCACAATCTATCAATGTCGCGAAATTGCAAGCCTCTTTCGATCCCCTTAGCTCATAAGTTAGGGACTAAGACGCTCGATCCCCCAAGCTTCACCATCTCGCACGTAGCGCAAACGATCATGTAAGCGCCCAACGCGCCCCTGCCAAAATTCAACCGTAGACGGAATAATACGAAACCCTCCCCAGAACTCAGGAAGCGGCACGTTACCTTCGGGGTACTGGGTCTTTAATAATCTATCCCGGGCTACAAGCTCTGCACGATCAGGAATAACCCCGCTCTGTTCTTGCGAAACCCAAGCTCCGATTTGTGATTCATAAGGGCGTGATTTAAAGTAGGATTCGCTTTCCTGCACGCTCATCTTTTCCGCACTCCCTTGGATGATAACCTGACGCTCCAATGCGAGCCATAGGAAAGTGAGGCTCACGTTAGGGTTTGCCTGGATGTCCTGCGCTTTCTGCGAACGGTAATTACTAAAGAGGCAAAACCCATGGTCTAGTCCCTTAAGCAAGACGGTTCGGGAGCTCGGTATTCCGTCCTGATTCACTGTGGAAAGCGTCATCGCGTTTGGCTCTGCGAGCTTAGAATCAAGAGCGGTTTGCATCCACTGATCGAATTGCGTGAATGGATCTAGTGACAGGTCCTTCTTCTCCATTCCTCCTTGTGTGTAGCTCTCGCGGAGCTGTGAAACATCAATAGACATAACTGAGTGTAACCCCATTAGATCAAATCGCAATGACCAAGGGGAATTTCTAAGAATCGTAGCCAGTTGAGAAGCAATTATACTTACGCTCCCGCGCCACCGTAGTAGCTGGTCCGTGACCTGAGAGTAAAATGGTCTCAGGTGGGAGCGCTAAAATATCCTGCACACTCTGGCGTGACCGAGTTTCGCAGACATTAGGATTCCCCATCGAACCCGCGAAGAGAGCATCTCCGACGAAGCAAACTTGATCCTCAGCAAAATAGAAGCTATCATGCCTCTGGATATGACCGCCCGTAGGAATCGCACGACAATCAATGGGAGTCAGATGAGGAAATGTCGCCATAATCGCTTCAAGCCCGCCCGTATGATCAGGATGCGCGTGAGTAATCAATAAACGCGTAGGAGTTAACCCCAGTGTTTCTAAACGCTCGATAATCGCAGTCGCCTCTGCACCTGTATCAATCAGAATCACCTCTTTCCCACATTCATAGATCCAAGCGTTTACTGAAAAATTTAAGTAAGGCATGTGAACGCGGTGAACACATGATGGAGGGGTGATCGCTGGCGCCATTACCGTCGCTTGGGAAAGCTTCTTGAGCCCCACGAGATTCAGGCGATACGATTGAGCTATCTCGTGCAAGGTTCGCTTCTGGTTCTCCGCATCGACTCCAGCCTTAGATAAAACATCATCCAGAGAATCTGCAAAAAGTTGATTATTCAGCATGCTCTACCTATGCCCCACGGCACAGAGCCTGGCAACACTGAATCGCGAAAGAAACTACCTCGGGCGGCCAAAGTACACTTGCTTCTCGGCACAATGCTGGCAGCAAATGGCCTTTTTGCGAAAAGTTAAACCTAAAGCAGCGGGTAGAGCTCGATCACCAAAAATACTAAGGGTCTTCTTCTTGCTTCTAGAGATTTTCATCCGCTTCAGTAACGGCGTTCGGCAGAGGCGACAAACCACTCGACTTGTGCCCACCCAGTAAATAAAGGAGAAAAAAATCACCAGTGAAAAGGCCACTGTCGCCACTTGATAACAAATAGGCAAACCTTGGGACAACAGCGCTCCTGCAAGGGCCAAAACACCAATCGGAAGACACACAGCGCGCACAACATAAGAAAAGCCTACTATACTGTAGAGTTTCGTATCAAACGTCTTCTTTCTTCGCTTTTTTTCACCAAACATTTCAGTTACTCCTTATTGGTAAATTTGAAAACCTGTCAACAGTAAACCTGAAATCTCAACAATTAATTCTCAGGAAGAAACTCCACTTCTGGCTGAGGGTTTTTAGGTGCTAATAGCCCCACGAAATCCTTGAGCGTAATGTAAAGAAACATCGCCATAATCAACATAACGAAGCCCGTCTGTACAATCTCTAAAAATTTCATCGGGAGGGGCTTACCTTTAATCCATTCATAGGTTGCCATCACGATATGCCCACCATCCAGAACAGGAAACGGTAAAAGGTTAAAAATAGCCAAGTTGATATTGATAATCACCAAAAACCACAAAAGGCGATCTACCCCTACATTTTTAAGAATATTGAACATATTACTGCCCATCCCGATTGGACCTGACATTTGCTCGATTCCCACACTGGTATTCTTATCTGCCACAGCCTTGATCGACTTCCACATGAAGACTCCTGACTCTTTAATCTGAGCTCCTACCGAGGGATACACTCTTGTAATTTCCGCTGCCGCATAAGGTGCATAGCTCATCCCTATCATCTTACTTTTCTCCCCTTCTTGGATATCAGGAAACTCTGGAGTAATGGCCACGCTCGCTATCACCCCATCCCTTTTATAATTGTAAGTTAAGGAACCTTCAGCTGCCGTCGTCTGATCCTTGAGCGTCCTGAAACTGAGAACTTCCACATCATTAATTCCTACAATAACATCACCTCTTTGCAAACCAGCTTTGGCCGCTGGACTGTGCGGCATCACGGAAGTAATAATCACATTCTCCTGCGCTGCAATCCCGATCTCACGAAGGCCCGCACGTTCTAGAAAATTGTTTTTGGGCGGAATCGTATAACCAGTTTCAATGACGACTTCTTCACCACCACGCTCTACCTTCATCGCAATCGTCTCGCCAGAGCTCAGCGCAATCATAGTATTCACCGCATCGAACTGACCGTCAAAAGAGACCGGCTTTTCACCCGCTATATCAGTGATCACATCTCCGATCATCAATCCTGCTTTCTCCGCAGGGCTACCAGCTTCAACATACCCGATCACGGGAGCATTTTTAGGAGGCTCTAGTACCCCCACCTTGGCCACAACAAGAGCACATCCCACAGCCAGAAGAAAACTAAATAGAGGACCCGCAAAAGCGACTATGATTTTATCTAAGGGAGTAATTGGAGCCAGCGGGGCTTTTTCTTCTGCATCCAGGGACTTCCCTTCTATCGACTCCATTGGAGCCATTTGGGGTAGTGAGACAAAACCTCCAAACGGGAACGACCCCAGTCCATATTGTACCCCTCCAATCGTCTTTTTCCAAATAGGTTTTCCAAACCAAATCTGGAATCGATCAACGTGCATTCCGCGCCACTTAGCAGCCCAAAAGTGGCCTAATTCGTGAACGAAAATAATAAAATTGAATGCCATAATCACCGCAAAGATGATGGCAATATTAAGTAAAATAGACATAGCGAGAGATTAATAGAGAAGCGCCTCCGTAGAGGAACTTTGCGCCTTAAACTAGAACATTTCGCAGAGAAAGAAAGAAGAGTTTTGAAATCAATTCACTTTTAGCCCCGAGGGCTTACAACAAAATCTTAACTACCCACGAAAACTTCCCGTGGACGAGCGCCGTCAGCAGGTCCAACATACCCCCGCTGTTCCATAATATCGATAATACGAGCCGCGCGGGTGTAGCCTAGACGTAGGCGCCTCTGGAGTAGCGAGGTGCTCGCTTTCCCTTCTTGAATCACCACTTCTAAGCACTGCTTCATCAGCTCTTCGTCCGCATCAGAGACATCATCGCCACCGCTACTTTCATCTCCACCTGAATCGATTGTGTTTTGAATCGACTCCTCAAATTTTTGCTCCGCTTGCTCTGAGCAGAAGCCTACGATTTTATCGACCTCTTCATCGGACACAAAAGCGCCCTGAGATCGCTCCAGCTTAGCACTCCCTGGAGGCAAGAAGAGCATATCCCCTTTTCCGATTAACTTCTCCGCACCTCCTTGATCCAGGATCACTCGGCTATCGATCTTAGAGGACACTTGGAAAGAGATTCGACTAGGAATATTCGCCTTAATTATTCCCGTCACGACGTCAGCTCGTGGCGTTTGCGTCGCAACAATAAGGTGCATGCCCGCCGCCCGTGCCTTCTGCGCAATACGGGCAATACAGAGCTCAACATCCGCAGGAGCGGTCTGCATAAGGTCAGCTAGCTCATCAATAATAATGACAATATAGGGAAGGCGATCTGGAATTTCATCTTCATCAACCTCATCTGGGAAGCCAGCTAAGTCTTCATCCACTGGAGCTTCAGGGCCTAAATCGCCATCCTCGAACGCACTGGCAATCGCTTCGATCTGCGCCATATCAACAGGCTCGTCGATCTCCTCCTCTGGTGTTGTCGATTCAGCAGGAGCCTCCGACTCAGGACGCGCGCGATCATTGAAGCTGTCAAAGTTTCGAACCCCACACTTAGCAAACAATTTATAACGGCGCTCCATCTCATTGACAGACCATTTCAGTGCTCCCACGACCTTATTAGGGTCAGTAATCACGGGGACTACCAAGTGTGGCAACTTAGAGTACACTTGCATTTCCACCACCTTCGGGTCGACCATGATAAAGCGAAGCTCGTCAGGACTAAACTTGTAGAGAATACTACAGATCACAGTATTAATACAGACCGATTTACCCGCGCCCGTTGCGCCTGCAATCAAACAGTGAGGCATCGCTGCTAGATCTCCAATCACAGCCTCTCCATAAACATTTTTACCAAGCGCCAGAGGGATCTTACGCTTAGAACTACGGAAGGCGTCATCCATTAGGATTTCACTAAAGGGAACGAGAACACGGTTCTCATTGGCTACTTCAATCCCTACGGTATCTTTACCCGGAATAGGAGCTAGGATATTAATCGCCTCCGCCTTCGTAACCCTTGCTAGATCGGCCTCAAGAGCAACAATCCGGCTAACTTTCAAACCAATCGCAGGATACACTTCGAAGCGCGTAATCGTAGGGCCACGAGTAATGTCTCCAGCGGTAACATCTAGACCAAAGGATTTTAGGGTTTCGATAATTGTCCGTTGAATGCCCAGAAGCTCATCACGATTTGTATCAGAGGGAGGGGCCTCTGTATCATAGTCTAGCAAGTCAAAACCGGGCAATTCATAATCATCAAAACCGTCAACCGTAAGCCCTTTATAACCCTCCGTTTCTTTTTTCTCGAAGGGCTTTTTATTGAGCACTTCCTCCGCGGTGAACCGTTTCGTTGCTCCGTCAATGATTTGAGGCTCTTCTTCTCTAGTAAAAACTGGTTCAGCTGCAGACGCGGACTCTTCTGGTGGCGTAACAGCTCGGGCGGAAGCCTTTTTCCTAGTTGCACGCTTTTTACCCGAAGTATCTTTTTTAACCTCTTCGTCATCAAAAAGAGAGGTTGGCAGGGGCGGAATATGACTCGAATCCGCTAAGCTGGTACGTTTAACCGCCGTTGGAGCGAGCGCCGACGCCTGTCCTTGAATCGTAACAAAAGAACGCTTCAGCAAGTCCATTGTTCCGTAAAGAACCTTCAAAGGGGTACTTCCAACAAAATAACACATCGAAGCTAGATACCCGACTACGAAAACGACACTTGCTCCGCCAGCTGATAGAATCGTCTTGAAAATATATGTCCCTAAAATCTCACCCACTATTCCTCCAGGACCTGCAAACACATTCACCTTAGCCCAATGCTCGAGCCCCACTCCTGGGCAAGACATGTACGCAGCCGCAAAAACTACAATCCCACCAAAACCAATTAAGACCATCAATGGCTCTCGGCGTTTATAAATCAAGCGAAGCAACCCTAAGATAATAAGCCCCGCACTAAGAAAAAAGGCCGCCCCTCCAAGTAATTGCAATTGAAGTAACCCTACCAAGGTTCCAAGAATTCCGAACATGTTTTGCCTCGGTAAAATTGGCTCTTGGCTCCCGGCTAAATCACCAAGAAACTTCATTGGCCCAATTGGCAAATCAGACGGTGAAAACGTAGAAGCCGAACAAAGTAAAAGAAGCCCACCAACAAGCATAATCACGCCCCCTAGCCCCACTGGGAGGGAATCACCATTATCATTCGCTTGCTTTTTATTCCTAGACATATCAATTTCTCTCCTAGCGTTATTCCATGTTTAGCTTAATAATCAAGCTTTCTTAATCATCAAATCCTATGCCCCCCTCCCCTACACGTCTCCTCCTCATCTTTCTGAAAGAACCTGTGGAGGGAAAAGTGAAAACCCGCATTGCCCAAACCGCGGGTGCTGAACAAGCGGTCAATATCTATAAATCCCTTGTTTCAACACTGTTAACGCAACTGAAATGGATCCCCAATTGCCACTACCGCTTTTGCTTTGCTCCAGCGGACGCGGAAGAGGCAATTAAGTTCTGGCTCCTCCCGGACCTAAACCACCGAATGGAAGGCCCAGGCTTGACCCCTCTTGATGATAAGACTCCCAGCGTTGATTTCGTCGCGCAGCCCGATGGAGATCTGGGCGACCGATTAGAAAGCGCTTTTAAGCAAGGATTTGATGATGGCTTTGAGCAAGTTTCAGCAATCGGATCGGACTGCCCCTTTCTCTCCGCCAGCTGGATTGATATCGCCTACCGACAAGGAAAAAAAAGCGATGTCACAATCGGCCCGACCCCAGATGGCGGTTACTGTTTAATTAATCTCAATACATTCACGACCGCCCCTTTCCGAGAAATCCCTTGGAGCGCAGAGAACACGCTTGAAGCAACGCTAGCCAAAGTAGAGCAAGCTGGGCTGAGCGTACAACTCCTGCCAGAACTCACCGATATCGATCACGAAGAGGATTGGCTTCAAGCCCTGGAAACACCATTAGGACCCAAGCTAAAGAAAAACCTCCCTAAAAAATAACGAAAATTGTTTCATATTTTGAATTGCGTACAACCGAGCGCAACTTGTATACAATTTGTATTATGATAACGCTAGAGCAAGTTGAATCAGCCCAGTCCACGTGGGGAGCTGGAGTAGTCAAAATCGGATCTCTTAAACAAGTTCGTACAGAATGTGAGCAATTCACAAGTGATTTCCTTGATCAACAATACGGATTTGATGACGGCGTAGTCCTCTTCAAACCCACCAGATGTGCTATCGAGCAGTTCCGCTCTTGTAAGAAGCAAGCGACCTCATATTTCATCGCTGGTAGCGAGTGTAAATGCGAGGAAGATACAGGGTTCGCCCTGCAGCCATGGACCAAGGTACGCTTTGAAAACACAGGCGTCATCTTAGAAGAAGCCCGCGCAATTGCCATGGGGAATTATTACTTCACCGATCTCGATGGCAATGACACTAAAGTCGAATACACCTTTGCTTACAAAGTGGTTGAAGGAGCATTAAAGATTGATCTCCACCATTCATCCCTGCCCTACAATCCGGCAGCATAAAAAGGCAGGGGGAGCTAGCCCCTTGCCATTATCCCTAATTTTCTGCGTGCATCCTATGCCGTAAAGATTAGGGTCGTTGGAAATGACTCCTCTAGCCCTCATTCTCATCCTTATCTTAATCGCGCTCTGGAAGCTTGATTTCATCGCCACTCTGCTGAACCTAAAGGCCTCTAGCCCCGAGCTCCCTGCCGAGTTTTCCGACGTCTTTGATAAGAAAAAGTACGAGGAATCACAGCAATACATGCAGGCAAACTCCAAGTTCGACATCGTATCGTCGATCTTTAACCTCTTTGTTCTCCTCACCTTCTGGTTATGTAATGGATTCGTCTGGCTCGAGGGCGTGGTCAGTGTTTTTGGATTTGGTTACATCCTCTCCGGACTAGCTTATCTAGGGCTTCTTTTTCTTGGCAACCTCCTGCTTACCATGCCTTTTGATATCTACTCTACATTTATTCTCGAAAAGCGCTTTGGGTTCAACAAAACCACCTCTGCAACTTTCGTTTCCGACCAGCTAAAATCCCTCCTAATCACCGCCCTGCTCGGAGGCCCTATCATCGCCCTCCTCCTCTGGATTTTCAACAGTGTTGACAACGCCTGGCTATGGGCGTGGGCAGCAGTAACAGTTTTCTCGCTACTCCTTACCTATCTCGCTCCGACATACATCATGCCCCTCTTCAATAAGTTTACTCCATTAGAAGACGGAGCACTAAAAACCGAGATCGAAGCCATGTCAGCCAAGTGCGAGTTCCCCCTGACCGAGCTTTTCGTAATCGACGGGTCTAAACGCTCCACCAAAGCAAACGCATTCTTTACGGGATTTGGAAAACAGAAAAAAATCGCCCTTTACGACACCTTAATCAAAGAACAATCAATCCCAGAACTCGTAGCCGTCCTAGCCCACGAAATCGGACACTTTAAATGCCGCCATATCCTTCAGAGAATCGTCCTCTCTGTCGTGCAGATGGCCGTGATCTTTTACCTCATCGGGATTTTCACCTCTCCCGACTCCGCAGTGAGCCAAGTCGTCTACGAAGCCTTCGGATTCACCGACAGCGCGCCCATCTATGTCGGATTCGCCCTCTTTGGCATTGTCTTCCAACCCGTCTCCTTCCTCATCAGTCTAGCGATGAACCGCTGGTCCCGTAAACATGAGTTTGAGGCCGACAACTACGCCAAGGAGCACCAAGGAACACCAGAGCACCTCATCAGCGCCCTCAAAAAGTTATCAGCGCAAAATCTCTCTAACCTCACTCCGCATCCTCTTGTCGTCTTCTTAGAGTATTCACACCCGCCAGTTCTCCAGCGCATCAATGCCCTCAGGTCCTAAACCTGGAACGAGAACTATTTAGAGCTCAGCGGAACTAACATCCCGCTGAATCATCTCCAAGAGGCCTTAACTCGGCCTGAGCTTTTCAACGTACTTAGCGAGCATATCCGCCTCTAAGTTTACTCTATCGCCGACCTTCTTGCCTTGAAGGCTCGTCCCTGTAAAGGTATGCGGAATAATCCAGAAAATTGCGCTCTCCTCCGTCAACTCGGCAAGGGTAAGCGAGACCCCATCTAAACAGAGAGCCCCTTTAGGAATACAGTATTTATGTATCGATGCAGGCAACTTCACCTCATAACGGTGATCTTGGCCAACTTCTGAGAGATCCAGAATCACACCGACGTCATCAACATGCCCTTGCACAAAGTGACCACCGAGGCGATCCCCGACCGCGAGCGCTCTTTCCAAATTCACCAGAGAGCCTTCTCGCACATCTCCAAGTGAAGTCACCGCCAAGGTCTGGCGAAGAATATCAAAAGCCAAGGTCGCCTCGTCAAACTCAACGACCGTAAGACAGCAGCCATTAATCGCCACCGAATCACCAAGTTCGACCTCTGCTGCAAACGAGGCCTTAACCACTAGGCGAGCTTGCTCACCGCGCGTCTCTAGCGCTACAACCTCCCCTACTGCTTCTACTAGGCCTGTAAACATAAGGATTAGTGGTGTTCTTTATCTTCCGCTCCATGAGCTTCCCCATGTAACTCTGTAGATTCACCGTGCGATGAAGATCCATCTTTCATTCCTTTGGAAGGGAATAGCATGAAACACGCCCCCATAATAATCGTCGGGATAAGTGCGCCCTTAACAAGCTTTCCAGGCGAAACGCCACCTTTAAAATGTTTGGCCAAGATCGATTGCCCAGCCGGATTAGGAGCATTAGCAATAACAGTCAAACCTCCACCAGTTACTGCACCAGCTACGACAGCGTATTTCGCCGCATCGCCAAGCCCTGGAGCCTGTGAAGCAAGGAAGGTGATCGCCGCATTATCGTTAAAGGCTGTAAGTACAGTAGAACCAACCATGAGGATCCATGGGCTATCAATAGAAGTCAGGAGAACCTCAATCCACCAAGCTTGACAACGCCCGTGCACTACAAGCGCAGCGAGGAAGAAACCAACTAGAATTGGTGAACGCATCTTAACATCATTCTGGTGATGGCCAGTAGCCTCTGTGAAAGCGATTAGCATTAAAAATCCACCAATAAAGAGCGCTGGGTAGTGGCTCATCAAAACAGTAAAGGCGAGCACTCCAAGGTGTACCGCAGTAACCCATGCTGGGATCTTATCCTCACGCTCTTCCCACTTACGACTGACAATGGAAGCGCTATCGAGAACGGGCTGCTTCAGCTTAGCAAATTCTCCCTTAAAGTATAAAAAGTAAACCGTATTAGCGATCAAGATTCCTATTACCGCTTTCCATCCGAAGTTCATCATCATAAAGCCCGTTCCCCAATGCCAAGGAGCGGCTACCATGAGTACCGGAGGAGCTGCAAAGTGAGTCAGCGTACCTCCTACAGAAATATTAACAAAGAGTAACCCTAGCGTAGCGTAAGCAAACTTGGCAGAAGGCTTCTTTTCGAAAAACTTTTTCCCTAAAAGCATTGCCGCTATCGTCATCGCTGCAGGCTCAGTAATGAAAGACCCAAGAATTGGCGTGATTGTAATCGCCGCGAGCCACCAGGCTGCGTCACCACCACCAAAGACTCCTGCGATCTTATTAACAACCGCTTCTGCAAAACGCACCACTGGGCGTGTCGCGGCAATTGCCATCACGATAATCACGAATAGAGGCTCGGTAAAGTTTACATCATGACCGAAGTACTGCTGGAGTTGCTTAACCCCTTCCCACGCACTTCCGTCTTGAATCCCGAAGAAATAAACAATCGCCCCAGCGAGCGCCACAATCCAGATCCCAAAAACAGCCTCAACCTCACCCAAAAAGTGAAAGAGGTGATAACGGAAACATTCATCGTCTTTAGCGTCATCCTCAGGCTTATCAACCGCCCGGCGACCTTCTGCAGCAATACGCACCTTGTGAACCTTCTTGTGCTTGTAAGCCATGTCGGTGAAAACTCCGGCAAGAAATGTATGAATAATCGCCAAGAGGAAAATAATCGTAGCGGTTATATTAAAAGCTCCATGCTTCCCTTTCGTACGCGCAGAGAGTTTTTCTCCAATAGACCCTTCTACCTCAGGGTAGAGCTTGAGTGGCTTCGGAAACTTTGCGTATTGATCTTTCTCAAGGCCAATCTCAGCATGTTCAGCCGCTTTGTAAGCAGGATCTCCACCACCTGCGGCGTGAGAAACAGCAGTCATAGAACACAAGATTGCGAAAATCGTAAGAATTTTAATTAGTTTAGACATGGATACTTGAGGAAGTTACCAATAAGGCATACAAGATTTCCGCCAGCTAGCAACCGATTTTTATTTTTTTGAACAGGCGGCCCAATACACTTCCAAAACTACATTCATCGCAGAAGAAAAAGTAAATTTAGCGAGAACAGTTGGAATCGCCTTCATTTTATGCTCTTACTAATT
>JALZUI010000128.1 GCA_023301545.1 Akkermansiaceae bacterium | reverse complement strand
ATGATCATGATGTCTCCTCACAGCAGTCATCTTCATCGAAGATAATCAATGCAGAAGTATCAGCATCATCGCAAACGGTGCTTCTCGTCGCGGGAGTAGATTGTTCTGAAGAAGTCGCTGCCATTGAATCCGCACTGAAAGCCACCGACCACGTCCGCGAGGTCAAGGTGAGTATCCTAAGTGGAAAAGCCACCATCCAGCACGATGGCGAGCTTACAGATCCAGAACTCATCCTGACGCTTGAATCCGCCGGCCTTACCGCTAAAAAAGAAGGTGATACTACCCAATCCTCCAATAGAGGTAAAAACGTCAAACTCATCAGTGTAATCCTTTCTGGAACGCTGACCGGCATTGGTATCCTAATCGGCTGGCTAACTGACTCAGCACCCACCTACCTTTCGGAAATCCTCTTTAGCTCCGCTATCATCACTGGTGCCTGGTTCATCGTCCCCAAGGCAATTCGCACTTTTAAGCAAAAACGATTTGATATGAATGTGCTTATGACCGTCGCTGTTGTTGGCGCTATTATCATCGGTGAATGGGCAGAAGCGGCAGCAGTGACCTTCCTTTTTGTATTTTCCGAACTACTAGAAAGTTACAGCGTCTCGCGCGCGCGTCGCGCTATCCAGTCGCTTATGGAACTCACCCCCTGACGGCACTAGTAAAGCGTGAAAGTCAGATCACTGAGGTTAAACTTACTGATGTCGCCACTAATGAGACCATCATCATTAAATCTGGAGCCAAAGTTCCTCTCGATGGAATCGTAATTAAAGGAGCATCGTCAATTAATCAGGCTCCTATTACTGGAGAGTCTCTTCCAGTTGAAAAAAAAGTTGGCGATCAAATCTTTGCTGGAACGATTAATGGCGAAGGCTCACTCGAAGCCACTGTAACTGGCAAAGCAGGAGAAACTACTCTCTATTAGATTTTTGAGCTATGTAAACATTCCATAGGAATAGTATAATAGAAATAGTAATAACGACGATTAAAGCAATTGTTAGTCCCCAAAAACACTTCAATCCCAGACATGCTCCCCACCAGATTAAGGGCATTAGTATAATCGAAAAAATGATAGATACTCCAGCATTAGGCTCTCTGCCATTCTCGACGTGTCGCTTATTAGCTTCGTTAAGCGTAGCGGGAATTCCTGCGAATAATATAGCTATTGAACAGATTGCAGAAACGAGAAAGGCTAGCATATTTTTAGCATAACGTCAAAAGCCACCCACTATAGGGGGGCGAATGTTGACGAAGGAGTTAAGGCTTAAAGTGATCATAAAACTAAACTACTTAGCGTATAGAGGGTTGGTGTGCGCTGCCTTGTTCTCTTTCTTGATTTATTAGCGCCCATAGTTTCCGACAACATCTCCGTATAGAGCGTCCATCACTTGTTTGTCTGAGTGGGATAATCCTGCAAGAGATGTCATGCCATCAGTGATCACAAATTGATCTCCAACCTTCTTAACAGAAAAGTGCTGGCTAAAGTCCCATCCATCATGAGCTTTAGATGATTGGACGGCCTTAATGAAGCGTGATGACATTGCTTTAACTGCTGATCGCTGTTCTGATGTCAATCGATCCCAAGTGTTTTGATTCATATCTTATCTATTCGTAACAAGTTACAGCTTATCTTGTGAGTTAATATTACGAGCTATTATTTTTAGAGGACAGTATTAGATCACCCGCCCGTACTGACATTCTCACTTCACTTAGATAGCTGGTTGTAATGGGTTGATCTCGTTTGTTATGCCTTATACTACAAAGAACAAGCTTAGCTTCAAGAGGTGTTTATTATAATGGCGGACCCGGAGGGATTATCCTCTCACTTCGCTCAACGCTCTACCTGTTTGGTTGCTTTGCAACGTTTAGGATGTCGTTCACTCGCTTTGCTCGTTTCCTTTTATGTAGTCAAACCCTCACATTCCGACTTCGCTTCATGGAGGTTCCGTAATCCTTTCGGTCTGAAAGTAATAAACCCCAGCGCAAACTAGTTTGCACTGGGGTTTATTATAATGGCGGACCCGGAGGGATTCGAACCCTCGATACCCTCACGAGTATACTCCCTTAGCAGGGGAGCGCTTTCAGCCACTCAGCCACAGGTCCAAAAGAAAGGACAATTAAGAAAGCATGAGATATTAGGGAAGTCAATAGGATAGCGTGTGAAAATTGGAGATTTATCAAACACGATTCAAATCCACCTCAGAGGAAAAGATCTACCCCTTACTACGAAGAGCCGCACGGATCAGGTCTTCGACGCTAGCGGCAGCATTTTCCTTAAGCGCTACAGTGATAGACTTGCGTGCATCTGCTTGTTTAAAGCCTAGAGCAAGGAGCGCTAATTCTGCTTCTTGCGCAAAGGAACTAGCAGATGAGCCCGCTTCGCCATCAATCGGCTTCCACGTTTCAGTAATGCCTACCTTGTCTTTGAGTTCGAGAATGATCCGCTCGGCAGTCTTTTTACCTAAGCCCTTGATTGTCGCTAGGGTAACCGCGTCATCATTGACGACGGCGTCCTTAAACTGCCCGACTGGCATTCCGCTCAGTATCGCCATCGCGATACTCGGGCCGATTCCACTCACTCGATCAACAAGAAGGAGGAAAATATCTTTCTCCTCCTTGGTGGCAAAACCATAAAGCGTATGCGCTTGTTCGCGAATATGTTGGTAGGTTAGCAGGCTGACTTCCTTGCCCTCTACAGGGTTCAGTTGGTCAACGGACATTTGCGGTACATTGACCTCATAACCTACTCCGCCACAGTCCAGAATCAATCGATTCGGCCATGACTCCCATACAATTCCTCTTAGTCTCGCAATCATCTTTATTTTTTAGCGTCCTCGGATTTCACGTGCTCCATGAAGCTCTTGAGCTCCCCTTTCACAATCGGAATCATTAGGTAAACCCCGATCAAGTTAGGAAGTGCCATCGCAAAGAGAGACGCATCAGAAAAGTCGACCGCATTCCCCATCGAAGCGGAGGAGCCAACGATAATAATGAGGCAGAAAATCACCTTATAAATCGTCCCTACGAGTTTACTTTCACCGAAAAGGTACTGCCAAGCTTGTAGACCGTAGTAACTCCACGTGATCAAGGTCGAAAAGGCAAAGAGGAAGACACAAGCAAAGAGAATATACTTAAAGCTGCTGTGTACGGTCTCGAAAGCCAAGGAGGTCATCTGAATCCCTAAGCCCCAGCCTGGATCCTCACCAAGGGTGAAGTTCTGACCATTAAGAACATAGTTAGCAGTATCGCCATCAAACTCCATCCCGATAACAAGAACTAACGACGTCATGGAACAAACAATGACTGTATCGAGAAACGGCTCTAAGAGTGCAACCAGACCTTCCGAAGCAGGCTTGTTCGTCTTCACTGCTGAATGCGCAATCGGAGCAGAACCGATTCCTGCTTCATTAGAAAATGTCGAACGCTTAACACCCCAAAAAATCGCTCCCAAAATACCACCCGTTATCGCCGCCCTTGGTTGGAACGCTTCGCTGATGATCGTTCCGATAGCTCCTGGTACTCGGTCGATATTTAGAAAGATCACTAACAGAGCAGAAACCACATAAACGATACACATGACAGGCACTAGAGAACCAGTCACCTTGGAGATTGATTTAATTCCACCCAGAATAACCAGCCCTGTCATAACCGCAAGGAGGAGACCGAAGACCCATTGATTAGTAGCGAAGAAGCTCGCTTCCTGCCCGCCAGTAATATTCACGAGCTGAGCCGTAACCTGGCTGACCTGGAAAATGTTGCCTCCTCCAAACGAGGCGAGAATACAGAAGATAGCGAAGAGAAAGGACAGAACAACGCCCAGAGGAGCTAATCCACGATCCTTAAGACCTTCTTTGAGGTAATACATTCCCCCGCCTCGGACCGTTCCATCTTCATCAATCTTACGGTATTTAACCCCTAAGGTACATTCGGCAAACTTGGTTGCCATTCCGAGGAACCCTGCGAGAAACAGCCAAAAAGCCACCCCTGGGCCACCTAGTGCGATTCCGATCGCGACTCCTGCAATGTTACCTAACCCAACGGTTCCTGAAACGGCCGTTGCTAAAGCCTGAAAGTGAGTGATCTGCCCTGGAGCGTCATCTGGAGTGTATTTCCCTTTGATCGTCTTAAGGGCAGTCTTAATTCCAGTTATATTGATGAACTTAAAGACACAGGTGAAAACGATCCCTGCCAGAGCCAGCCAGAGTACGATCCACTGCATATCATATCCATTAATTGAGATTTTTGAGAAGATCCCGCTAACAAAAGGCCCCGTAAGCTTCCCGAAAGCCGCGTCAATTTTATCATCTAAGCCTACAGGCTCTTCTGCATAACTATAACAAGCGGTAACTAAGAAAAAAAAGAGGGATGGTAATATTTTGCGCATAATATAATATGATTTCAGAAGGTTTAATAGAGATCAGAAGAGGGATCAATAAACTATTAGTGTTTTTACTGTTTCAGAGAACATAGACCTCTTGCCTCCCCTCTCTGGCCTACAAAAACTCACTTACTGTAGCAACGTCATAGAAAAATCGCCTTTCGAGTAAAATTCTGCTCGCATAGAGCCAAAGGGAATCTATAGATTATGGTATGATTAATCTTACCAACATCGCTAAAGCCTCTCTGGCATCTCTCTTGGAGCGCAAAAATGCAGATACTTCAACCGGATTACGTCTGGCTGTTAAAAAAGGGGGCTGTGCTGGACTCCAGTACTCCATGGAAGTCGAAAGCAAGGTTGCTGGAGACCTCATCGCTGGGGATGATCAAGCTCGGGTTTTTGTCGCACAGGATGCCGCCGAGTACCTCGAAGGGATGACGCTGGATTATTCGATTAGCTTAGCTGACTCCGGTTTTAAAATCATCAACCCCAATGCCGCGCGTTCTTGCGGTTGTGGAACCTCTTTTGAGCCTAAGAAAGAAGCCGATACAGATAACCTAGAAGACGGTGAAGCCTGTGAAAGCGAGCTCGCGGAGAAGTAATGGAAGGAAGTAATTACAGAGTAGAACGCTTTACGCTGAGCCAAGTATCCTGGTGGATTCTTGCTCATTTAGTGGCGATCGCGCTCGCACTCATGACTTGGTCATGGTGCTACAACACCTTCCGCTTTCCAGAAGAACCCCGTAATTTCAAAACACTACAGAAGCTCGGCTTTATCGGTGAAATTGATACCTACTCCCCCTTAGACGCCCCTGCCGCTCGTTCCGCTAGCCCTCAATACCTTTACGAGCTGTTCTTCGGGCTCGAACCAGAAAAGGTGAATCAGATCAACGATGTACTGATCAGGGGCTACATCACAAATTACGAAAAAATCCCTGTTTACCGCTACCTCGATGGTGATTTTCGCATCATCGCTGTGCGCCCACTCGAAGAAAGCGACTTCCTCTACCCTGGCCTCCTAGTACAAGCGCGAGCTTACGTTAAAGCACAAAAAAACGAACTCAGCAGCCCCTACCCTGTGGTCATCGACTACTTCGTTCCTACCGATGTCAAAGACGCACAAAAGAACTTCCAAAAAGGCGATCTCCTAGAGCTCGTTAAATCAAAGCACTGCGCTACCCTCCTAAACCTCACAAAGGAGGGGAAAGAAAGTGACCCAACACTCCGCGCTACCGTTGTACCACTAGCTTACAATATCTATATCTCACCTGACGGAAAAGAAATCCCTCTCTCCGCTGCTGACCGGATTAATATAGACTCCCCTCTTCCGGTCCGATTGAGTCCAAGTAAATAAAGGTTAGTTAAAAAAGCCTTAATAACACTTTTTAACGTGTCTTTTAAGCCACTTACCCCAAACCGTATTATAAGGGTGAACTGAGTTCGTTCCCTTACCTTTACTTGATCGAATTGTCCGCCTTTCGTTAGCCCATTGAAAAATACCGCCACGGAGATTTTTCACCTTAACAAAGCCCATGTTTTTAAGCTTTCCTCCTACGATCTCACTCCGCTTCCCGATCGAGCAATAGACTATGATCTCTGTATCTTTAGGTAATTTATTAACAGAAGTAAGGTTCAACTTTTTATAACCAACACAGAGAGCTCCCTCAAGGTGACTAATTTCAAATTCTTTTCGTTCACGTGTATCGAGGAGAATCAACTGATCCTTTTGAGCTAACTTAGCGGCCAGCTCCGTCGTACTAATTTGAGGAATAGTTTCGGTCAAAAGACCGTCTAGCATATTATCAAAGGACTCGGCTCGCAATATTCCTATGAATACTATGAGCGCTAACAACTTTTTCATAA
>JALZUI010000127.1 GCA_023301545.1 Akkermansiaceae bacterium | reverse complement strand
CATGAGATCAAGCTCACCCTACAAATCAGATTCCACGACCGATTAAAAATTTGAGGTGAGCCCTATGAGTGTCGGTGATGCTATTATGCAGTTGACACAGGGGGTATAGTGGATTTGTGATACAACGAATATGAGCCCTCAAATTCCATCTTTTGACTTTTCTATGAAGCGTCTTAATAAGGCGGGAAAGGCATTTCGTAATGGAGAGGCTGAGCCAGAAGACTTTCTAGTGTTAAACGACTGGCGTGGGCGTTGTTCAGCGGAGCTTAGTAATGTACGCTCTCATATTAATACGATTCTTCGTAGCCTAGAGGTCGATGCGATAGTTTCGCAGAGGCTTAAACGGCTGCCTACGATCATTTCTAAGTTGAAGCACTTTCCTAAGATGCAGCTTTCTACAATGCAGGACATAGCTGGGATTCGTGTTTCCTTTCGCTATAGTGAAGACCTAGCGCGCTTTCTTTCTAGGCTGAAGTTGGGTACATCAGGGTTTACAGTGGCGCGAGACTATATTAAGGATCCCGCGGAAAGTGGTTATCGCAGCATTCACCTTGTAAAAACGATGAACTCGAAGGTTAAGGTTGAGTTGCAGATTCGTACGCAGGTGCAGCATGCTTGGGCGACAACTGTGGAGATCAGCGATGTACTCTTCAAGCATGAGGGAGAGTATAAGCGTGATCATACGATTGATACGGATCGCTCGGCTTTTTTTAAAGAGGTCAGTAAGTTGATGGAGATGTATGAGCGGGGTGAAACACTGGACGAAGCGCTTACAGCGACGGTCTTAAAGCTCAATGATAAGATAGCGCTAACGAATCGAGTTAAGCAATTTGGCAATGCGCTACAAGTGGTTAATGAACATACAAAGGGTAAAAGTAGAGGGTCTTATTGGCTGATTAAAATAGAAGCGGGCAGGATCTTTTTATCGCGAGCGAGCGAGGCCAAAAAAGAGGAACTTATTCAACAATACACGCGCTTAGAGGAAGAAGGTAAGGAGGCGGTTATGGTTAAGGTGGATGACTATGAATCCCTAGAAAAGGCGTACCCTAACTATTTAGGGGACGCTAGCATGTTCATCAACTTCATTAATGAGTTAACTGCCTAAATTGCAGGTATGCCGATGAATATCGGCGGTCCTTGCCTACGCCAATGAGCTTAGCATGTCTTGTAGTTGGGCGCGTTTTTCTTTCCATTCTTCGAGGCGGTCTTTTTCTACTTGGACGACTTCGGGTTTGGCGTTGGCGACGAACTTTTCATTGCTGAGCTTCTTCTCGGATTTCATGAGCTCCTTATCGATTTTTTCGATTTGGGAAGTGAGGCGTTTGGTCTCTGCTTCGACGTCGATGAGGCCGTCGAGGGGCATGTAGAATTCACCGAACTCGGTAGCGGAGGCGGGGGTGCCCTTTGGTGCGTCGTAGTCGTTTTCGATGCTGATGGCTTCTAGCCCCACGAGGATCGCGAGGACAGGGAAGTGGTCGGCTACGGAGGAGTCCTCGGATTTGAGCTTGAGGGAGATGTCCTTACGGCTGGCGAGGTTGTACTCGGCCTTAAGGTTACGAAGCTTACTAGCAGTGGCGTAGATGCTCTCTGCAGTAGATACGGCGCTGGTGGCGTCAATTCCTTTGAGAACAGGTTCTAGGTTCTCCACGGTGGACATGAGGAAGCCTTCTGTAATGTAGCCCATAGTGGCGGAGAGTTCCTCCGTGATGTGGGGCATGAAGGGGTGAAGCTTAGCAAGGAAGCGGCTGAGCACGAGGTCGATGGTCCCAAGGGTGAGTCGGGTCGCCTCTGGGTCAGCGTCTTCGCGGAAGTCTCCTTTGATAGCCTCTAGGAAGAGGTCACAGTATTCGCCCCAGAAGAAGTTGTAGAGGTGCTGGGCGACTTCGCTAAAGCGGTAGTCGAGATAGGATTTCTCTACATCTGCATTCATTTGGTCGAGCTGAGCCAGGATGGTAAGGTGGAAGGCGGGGAGCTGGGCGAGGTCATCTGCGCTCAGGTCTACGCGCTCGGAGCCCTGCATCTGGCGGAAGCGAGCGGCATTGTAGAGTTTATTGGCAAAGTTACGGCCTTCGTCAACCTGTGGGTATTCGTCGTCACCACCTTTTACGATGTTCTCGATGAAGTGGATGTCGCCACCGAGGGGGGCGATCTTGATGAGGGCAAAACGGACGGCATCTGCGCCAAAGCGATCCATGAGGTCCATGGGGTCAGGGGAGTTGCCAAGGGATTTGGACATTTTACGGCCTTGTTTATCGCGAACGAGGTTCGTGAAGTAGACGTTGCTGAAAGGTTTTTGGTCCTTAAAGCGGTAACCTGCCATGATCATACGTGCGACCCAGAAGAACATGATGTCATACCCTGTGACGAGGTCAGCAGTAGGGTAGAATTTCTTCTGTGAGTCCTCGTTCATGGTAGAGAACGGCCAGAGCCAGGAGCTGAACCAAGTGTCCATTACGTCTGGATCACGTTCCCATTGGTCGCCGTCTTGTGGGGGCTCTACTCCAACGTAAATGTCGCCGGCGTTGAGGTCAGAGAGGTCGAGAGATTCTTTCTCCTTCAGTTCAAAGGCTTTTTCCTTGCGGTACCAAACCGGGATTTGGTGACCCCACCAGAGTTGGCGGGAGATACACCAGTCTTGGAGATTATCCATCCAGTGGTTGTACGTCTTACACCAGCGCTCAGGGCGGAAGGTGATTTCGGACTCGGCCGTGCTGCCTACCGCTTCCTTAGATTTTTCTACCTCAGGGTAGCGGAGGAACCATTGCATGGAGATACGAGGTTCGATCGGGACGTCTGCGCGTTCAGAGAAGCCGACGTTGTTTTCGTGCTCCTCGAATTTTACGAGCGCACCCATTTCATCGAGCATTTTGCCGGACTTATTCCGGGCCTTAAAGCGGTCGTCTCCGTCAAGTTCTGGGACAGCTGGGAAGTTGACCGTTCCGTCAGGGTGAAGGACGTCAATGATTTCTAGGTCGTGGCGTTCGCCGATTTCAAAGTCGAGCTTATCGTGGGCGGGAGTGATCTTCAGCGCGCCAGTACCGAAGTCGATTTCGACGGCTTCGTCTGCAATGATCGGAATCGCTCCTGGGTTAATTGGGCGGATTGCTTTTTTGCCGATTAAGTCCGTGTAACGAGGGTCCTTAGGGTTTACCGCGATGGCGGCGTCACCCATGATGGTTTCTGGGCGCGTCGTGGCAATCTCAATGAACTTGCCTTCCTCTCCTTCGATCGCGTATTGGACGAAGTAGAGCTTAGATTTTTTTGGTTTCGGGATCACTTCCTCGTCGGAGAGGGCGGTGAGGGAAACAGGGCACCAGTTAACCATGCGCTTGCCACGGTAAATTAGTCCTTCGTTAAAGAGGTCGACAAAGACGCGGGTGACTTCCTGGGAGTAGTCCTCGTCCATGGTAAAGCGTTCGCGATCCCAGTCACATGAAGCGCCCATACGTTTGAGCTGATTGATGATGATGCCGCCGTGCTCATCCTTCCATTCCCATACTTTATCGAGGAAGGCGTCACGACCGATGTCGCGCTTAGATTTCCCTTCTTCATCGCGGAGTTTTTTCTCGACCTTTGTCTGAGTAGCGATTCCTGCGTGGTCAGTACCAGGGAGCCACATGACTTCCTTCCCTTGCATACGAGCGCGGCGGGCGAGGATGTCTTGGATCGTGTTATTAAGCACGTGGCCAAGGTGTAGAATGCCTGTTACATTAGGGGGCGGGATGACGATGGAGTAGCCTTCCTTATCGGAGTTTTCATCTCCTCGGAAACAGCCATTATCGATCCAGGTTTGGAACCACTTATTTTCTACTGCGACAGGTTCGTATGCGGTTGGTAATTCAGACACGTCCTTCAATTGCCAGAACTAGGCTCCAAGTGCAAAGCGAAAGTTAAGAAAAGAGGTGGGTTCACCACGGCGGAGCAGAGGTCGCGGTGGATTTTTGAGGAAAGGCCTTCTCTCAGGGCTTGAAAAAATAGCCTTATTTGGTCTCTTCCATCCCGCGCTTAGGTAGGTTGAGTTCGGTTTCTTCCTTCGGTAAATTGGGGAAGAGGGAGCGGAGTTGGCGGGCATCGAGACTGCTTCCATCGATGAACGACCATTCACCGCCTTTGATCGTGCGGATGGCAACCTGGTAGCTGTTGATTTTGAAGCGCTTGATGGTGCCACTGTTTGGATCTACGGCACGGTAAAAGGTGGTGGTGGGAACAAAAGCGAGGTACTCGCTAAAGACTGGAGCCTTGTTCAAGTCGCTAAAGATGGTGGCGTTGACCTCGAAGGACTGAGTAATTGTGCCGACTTGGAGATCGATGATGGAGATGCCTTGGCTTTTCATCTTCCGAGGGGCGTTTTCTAAGGCTTGCTTGAGCACCTCGGCACCGCCTACTTCCTTGGCGGTGGATTGCTTCCAGCGCGGGTACATGTGGTCCAGGCTGTAGGCAAAATTGTCTTTCATGACCTCTAGGGCGAGGGCTTTGACCGCCAGCTGGGCTTCTTCCTTAATCTGGTTTGGTAGAGGCTTACGAGTGATGACCTGTGCAGAAAGAACGTGCAGGCCGAGTAAAGCGGTGATGAGAAACTTGAGCATAGGGGCTTTTAAGAAGAATTGGTCTTAAAAGCAACTCTTACTTATCGGTGCTTGTCATTGCGGGGTGGGGTTGCTTGCATAGGGGCGATGTCTGTTCCTCAAAATACGATTGCGTTAGTCTTTGATTATGACCAAACGCTGAGCCCGATTTACATGCAAAACGATGTGCTATTCCCCGCTTTTGGGATTTCGCCAGAACAGTTTTGGAGTAAATGTAATGTGCTCTGTGAGGAAGAGGGTTGGGACAGCGAGCTCGCATACATGAAGTGCTTGTTGGACTACCTTTCCATGGATCAGGTTTCCAACGCGCAACTCAGTGAGCTAGGTGGAAATCTGACTTATTTCCCAGGGGTGCCTGAGTGTTTCGACCAAATGCGCACGGTGCTCACGCCCGAGCAGGAATTGGCGGGGATAAAGATAGAGTATCACATTGTATCCTCTGGGCTGAAGGCGATCATCGATGGGTGTACGCTGAAGCCACTGATGACTTCTATTTTCGGCTGTGAATATAGCGAAAACGAGCAAGGTCACCTGGCCTTCCCCAAGCGTACAATTTCCCACACGCAAAAGACGCAGTACCTCTTCCGGATCAATAAGGGAATGCTCTCGCACAAGGAAGATGTTAACGACCACATGCCTCTCGATCAGCGCCCCATTCCTTTTCAAAATATGATTTACGTCGGTGATGGGCCGACGGATGTGCCCTGCTTCACCGTGATGAAAAATCTAGGAGGCCATGCCATCGCAGTTTATAATCCACAGGACCCCTCAGGTCGAAGTTTCCGCAAGTGTTATGCGCTAAATACGCATGCCGAGCGGGTGAAGCATATTGCTCCTGCAGATTATCAGGCAGGGAGTCACCTCCGAAACGTGTTAGAGCAAATGATTAAGGAAGTGGCCGAGCGAATCCTAAAAGATAGGCTAGATGAGCGAGAAAACGCCCGTGTTTCCGCGCCGGAGTATTAATCGGTTAAGATATCTTAACTTTATTAGTGCATTTCCCTGTGAGAGTACTTAAGGATAGTCAGTAATAATGACTTCAGAAGCATACTTTTCTCAAAAGATTACAGGCCTAGCGCATGAAGACGCACGCCGAGCGGTACGTCCTGTGATTCCTAACCCTAGTGATGTTAAACGAATCCACATCAGTGCGATTTGTGGTAAGGCGATGGCTCCGCTAGCGGGCTTATTAGTGGCCAAAGGTTATGCCGTCACTGGTTCTGATAGTACGTATGCACCACCGATGTCTGATGTGATTTCGGCCTTAGGAATCGTGGAAAATGAATTTTCGGCCAGTAATGTTGAAAATGCGGATTTAGTGGTCGTCGGAAACGCACTGGGGCCAGCTAATCTAGAGGCCGTTGCGGCGCGGGAATTAGGGAAACCTTATATCTCAATCGCAGAGGCTCTTTCGATCTTTGTTATGGACGAGCAGGAGCGGATTGTGGTCTCCGGGACACATGGGAAGACCACAACGACGGGTTTACTCATTAAGCTTTTCCTCGACGCGGGCGCAGATCCTAGCTTTCTCGTAGGAGGAGTAGTGCAGGGAGAAAATACGGCCTACGCAACTTCTGCAGGGAAGAGCTTTCTCATTGAAGGAGACGAGTACGATACGGCCTATTTTGATAAGCGTCCTAAGTTCCTCCACTACCAGGCAAATCACTTGATTGTGACCTCTATGGAGCTGGATCATACGGATATTTACAGTGGGTTAGAAGACTATACGCAGGCCTTTAAGTACCTTGTTTCGGAGATGCCTGCAGATGGCTCAGTTCTTCTCTGTGCCGACAATGAGGCCGCTAGTCTGAAGCCTCACTGTGTCGCGAAGGCGATCACTTACGGTTTCTCAGAGGATGCGGATCTCCAAGTCACACACGAAGGCCGTGAGGGTGCGCTCCAGCTCCTCCGCTTTACGCTACACGGAAAAGACCTGGGGCAAGTGAAAACTCCTCTTACAGGCGAATATAACTGTCTCAACATCGCTTGTTCGATCGGGGTGGCATTGCAGAACGGCCTGCCTTTTGAGAGCCTTGTTAAGACGATCTCAACCTTCACCGGGATGAAAAAACGCCAAGAGCTATTGGCTAAAGATGAAGAGAGTGGAGTGGAGCTGATCGATGATTACGCGCACCATCCGACCGCTGTGACCGCAACGTTAGAGGGAATGCGTAATCGTTACCCTAAAAGCCATCGAATCGTGGCGATTTTTGAACCTCGTTCAAATTCAAGCCGCCGTAAATCTTTTGAAAACGACTACCCTAATTCCTTTAAGGATGCTGACCTAGTGGTTCTTAAGATTCCGCCATTCCGCGATAATGATAATCGTGACGACTTTATGGATTCCGAGAAGGTGCGCCAAATGATCGAAGATCTCGGCGTTTCCGCTCATCTCTTTGAGACGAATGAGCAAATCTTAACCTTTCTCCAATCAGATAGGCAGGATAAGGACGTTCTTATTACGATGAGCAACGGCCACTTTGATCATATTCAAGATCAGATCATTGCCCAAATGAACTTGGCCAAGGTCTAGAGAGTGTCTTAGGCCTTTGGTAGAACGGATTCAATCAGGTCGGCCGCTAGGATGCGCCCCTGAGAGGTGCTGTTTTTAGTTCTTCGCCCTTGGAGCGGGGCGTTAATTAAGACGTGCTCGTTTTCAAACTTAGCGTACTGGGTCGGCTCGGCCTGGACGGCGAGGTGCATGTTGATCTGCTGCTCAAACTGGTTGGGCTCAGGCAAGAGGTAGGCCGGAATACCTAGCGTCCACGTTTCTGCAAGAGTTTGTGAACCGGGGGTGGTAATAACGAAATCTGCGGACTCTAAGGTCTGGAGGAAACCGGTTTCACTGGTTTGGCCGTGCTCAAGATTGGGGAAGGATTCTAAGTGATGAGCGGGGAGACCGAAGACGCGCCCTGTGAGGTTTGCTTGGCTGGCGATTTTCTGGATCTCTGGGAGTCGAGGGGCGAGGCTTTCCTTAATATAGACAAGGAAATGTGCGTGCGTGGGGTTCCAGTTGAGTTGATCTACACTATTGCGGGTGATTGCACCGACGTAATGTTCGGTGGCGCGCTCCTTAGGAATCGCGAATTGCTTAGAGACGATGCGGAGATCAGCTCGGGGGGAAAAGCTGTAGAGGAGAACGAGGGCGACGAGGCGCTGGACGTCATCGACAAAGGGGAGGCGCTGGGGCATCTCTGAGGAGATCATGAAGCGCTGGCTGTCGATGGTGACATGCGGAATATTGAGCTTTTGGGAGATCCACCACGCGAGGGGTTCAAAGTCTGAGAGGGTGAGGTCAGGAGTCCAGCTTTGGTCAAAAGTATCCAAGATGGGTTGGGTGTATTTCCCCCGCTTGAGAACAAGGCCCGCGTTAAGAACGAGGGTGGAAAAGAGTTCGATTTTCCCGTTTTTGAAAATGTACTTAGGCATCTCGATTTCATAGACGCGCTCGAAACCGAAACGGGCGGTGAGGAGTTCATAGGCATCTAGGTTCGTATAAAAGCGGACGTCATGCCCGCGAGAGAGGAGTTCAGCGCCTACCGCTAGCGCCCGCGAGGCATGGCCACGGGTCATTCCAACTAGGGTGTAAGCGATCTTCATTGCGGGTACAGGAGGGGGCCTAGAGTTCTCCTTGAGGAAGACCCTTGAGGATTTTGACTTCTTCCTTACGCTTCTTACGAGCTTCGCGAAAGAAACCGATTAAGAGCTCGCGAGATTCCTCTTCGCAGACGCCGTATTGGATCTCGCAAGCGTGGTTGAGAGGAGGATTAGACTGTAGTAGGTTGATCCATCCACCGCAGGCTCCGGCTTTTGGGTCGGGTAGAGCAAAGACAACTTTCTCTGGTCTGCAGTGTACGATAGCCCCCGCGCACATTGGGCAGGGCTCCTTGGTTACGTATAGGGTGCACCCTTCCAGCCGCCAATCACCGAGGTGGATCTGCGCGGCGGAGAGCGCTAACATTTCGGCATGGGCAGTGGCGTCCTTGAGGGTTTCGACTTGGTTCCAACCACGCGCGATGATTTGCTGGTCTTTTACGATAACTGCGCCGATGGGGACTTCATTGGCCTTATACGCCATGCGCGCTTGGCGTAAGGCTTGGTGCATGTAGTAGTCGTCTGTAAGTAATTCCATACTGTAATTATTGGGGAGGAAGGGGATCGTTCAAGAAGTGGTAGTACTGTTGCTTGATGAGCGTCCGTGTGTCGAGCACTTGCGCGTCGCGGGAGTCTTGCCAAGCACGGAGGGAAAAGGAGAGGGCGCGAGGGCGATCTCCTTTGATAAAGTGGAGTTCGGCTCTGGTGTCTAGGTAGGCGGAGTTCCGGGGTTCTGCGCTTAATGCTTGATCGATGTAGGCCTCGGCCTGCGGGACGCGCACTCGGGCTCGACTAGCGATCCAGGCCGCCGCGTTCATGGCGGTGTGAGAGGAGGGGTAGAGGTCGATCACGCGGGAATGGCGGTCAAAGGCGGGGGTGGCTGATTTTGTAATGATTACGTTAGCGCCGAGGGTATGGAGGAGCGGGTAAAAGTCATCGGAGAGGGTGGGGTTACCGCTCCATTCCTTTGAGATTTTTTGCGAGAGGGCCTGCGCCGCTTTAGTTTCTCCAGATTTGCCGTAATGACGCAACCAGCAGAGGTTAGTTTTTAGACGGAGCCCCATCATGATTTGGATAATGGACTGGTTGGTCGAAATGTCAGAGAGCATGTCAGAGGAAAAAGTGTCCTTAAGGTTTTTGAGGATAAGGGCTTCGCCACAGAGCGCTGCTTGGCGATCCTGCCCATTAGTGGTGCAGAGTTCCATTTTGATTTGGAGAAATTGCTCCCAGAAGAGAAAGTTTTGCTCATCTGGGTCGGAGAGTGCCAGCCCTCGAGAGAGGAAAGTTTCGGCCTCTTGGTACAGATCTAGGCTAGCGAATACAGAAGCGGCATTCCGGTAGCTGATCGGAGTGTCGTAGAAGCGCGCGGTAAGCTGGCCGAGGAGTTCTTGCATCTCGGTGATTTTACGCCCCCGCTTTAGGATAGCACATTTGTAGAGATCGAGATTGGTTTCATTCCCCAGGCCCGTATTTTCATAGGTCAGAATCATTTCCGCAGCCTTATCCCATTCGTCAAAGAAGACGTGTTGTTGCGCCACGACACTGGCATTTTCAGGGGTCGGTTCTTTCTGGTAGAGCGAATGGAGGTAGCTGAAGTACTTTTTCTTGTACCCGAGCTCTAGGTATAGATTCGCGAGCTTGGCCTCACGGGGCTTATCCTCGGGATTGGCCAGGCAGTCAGCCTCGATCGCGCTGATTAGGGCTGTGATGTCGTCGAGCTGCGATTGTCCAGTGATGATTCCGGTGGTTGCGGAGAGGATAAGATCGATTTTATGAGGGATGCTTTTCTGGGGGAAAGCCTTAGAAATTATCGAGTAATAGTAGCTGGAAAGCTCATCGCTCGCGTTGAGTGATTTAACTAATATCTCTAGTTCTTCTCCCGATAGTTTTTGGGTGATCGCCAGCGCTACAGATTTCATCCCCTTGCTCGCAAGTTGACGCAGGAATTCGAATTGGAATTGCTCATCTTTCTTAGCTTGCAGCCATAAGGGAGTAGTTAGCCGCTCCAAGGAGTCGAAGTCGCCTAACTCCGCGAGGGCTTTCGTGAGCTGTTCGATTCGCGTGTCTTCATCGAACCACCATGAGCTTTCTTCGAAATTCACATTAGCGTCGATCCAGTCTTGGCTCACAGGTTGCCCTAACTCTAGCCCAAGCAGTTTAAAGTACGTTTCGTACTTTCCTTGCTGAGTCAAGAGCTGCGCTTGCTGCGCTTTTTCGTCTTCGGTGAGGAGGTTGTAAGCGCGCGTGAGCTCTCCCATAGAGGCGAGAAGGAGGATTGATTGGACGCGCTTTTCTTCACTATTCTGGGCGTTTCTTATGATGGCTCTAGCAGGAGCCATTGCGCCTTTTATATTTCCTTTGATACGGAGTTGAAGGGCGGCAAGGTATTCTTCATCGGTGTCCGTGGCGAAGCTCTCCGTCCACCATTTTAAATAGGTGTCAAAGTCTTCGGATAGAAGGGCTTGCCCTGCTAGATAAGGGGAGTGTTTGATTTTTTGAGCCCATTGGCGCGCTTGTTCATCTTGCCCCTGGACGCGGTAAAGCGCGAGAATTTGCTTATTGATTCGCTCCGTTTTATCAGAGGAGGCTAGGAGGCTGGCGAGCTTCGTTGCGGACTGGCCTTGGCTCTCCACGATGAAGGCCCAGGAGCGTGAATTCGATGTGGTCGGTTCGGCAAATTCTAGAACCTTGAGGGCGCTAGAGAAGTCTTGTTCGGTGAGGTAATGACGAACGGCGAAGGAGGAGTAGCGCGCGATCTCTAGCTTGAGAGGGCGAGTACGCTCATTCGTTTCCATTTGGCTGTCGAGGGCGAACATTTGCACAAAGGCGAGCTTGTCCTTGAGGGTGTTATGGATTTGGGCTTTTTGCTCCAGGGAGGCGGAGTGAAATCGATGCACCAGTGCCGTGATTTCCGACGGCGTGTCAGGGGTGAGGCAGGAGCGGAGGTTAAGGATGATTTTTGCAACGCGGTGGCGCACTTCGGGGTCGTCATGGCTTTTGACTTTTTCGAGTTCGGCGAGGTCGTCATTTTTCCATAAAAAGAGGCTGGCGGCCTCCCGCTGATCATAATCTGCGTGTTGTAGTAGCTGAATAGCGGTGGGCAGATCTAGCTGCCCTTCTTGTGCGGCAAGAGGGGTGAGTAAGCTTATGCCTAGTAAGACGAGGCGGAAGTAGAGGTTCTTAAACACCCCGTGAGTATGTATCTGCATCTAGGATTCGTCAATAAGGAAGCATTTGCAGGATTCTGATTTTTTAGCGACATTCAGGAGGGCTTGAATTTGTATAGAATGTGATTGTCGCGCCTGTGGTTAAAAGGCAGGTTGAGGCGTGAATGATTGGGTTCTGCTGATTTTAACAACTCTATTGATAGGAGTGGGGAAGGTCGGCTTTAGTGGGCTCAGCCTCATTCCTGTTTCGATCTTCGCCTCTTACTTTGGCAAGGACTCGGTAGGGGTGCTTTTACCGCTTCTGCTGGTTGCGGATTTGACGATTTATCCCGTGATGAGCAAATACGGGTCATGGAAGCAAGTTTGGCCTTTGTTACCGCCAGCGTTGGTCGGAATAGGAATTGGTCTCGTCCTACTCCGTGTGATGCCTGACTCTTGGGCGAAACCTGTAATCGGGAGCATGATTTTGTTGATGCTAGGGGCGAACCTCTGGAAAATGATACGCCCCGAGAATCAATGGCATCGTTCTAAAGGCTTCGGGTTAGGATCAGCCTTAGCTGGCGGGGTGGCGACAACGCTCGCGAACGCGGCAGGCCCAGTAATGAATATGTACCTGTTGACTAAGGGGTTTGCCAAAATGGAATTAGTAGGCGTGGCGACGCGGTTTTTTCTCCTCGTGAATTTTATCAAATTACCTCTTTTAGGTGGAATCGATCTAATTTCTCGCGAGAGCTTACTTTTGGATCTTAAGCTGGCTCCGTTCGTTGTGGTCGGAGTTTTTCTCGGTAAATTTTTGTTGAAGCGAGTGCCTCAGAAGGTGTTCGGTGGGTTAATCGTGTTCTTTTCTATTCTGGCGGTGGTACAGCTCTTTTGGCCCTTTGCTAGTTAGTAAAGTTAGCGGTCCTTTTCTTGCTAGGTGAAAAAGTTGCGCTGCTTCTGGGAAATGGGGATTTCCATTCGCTCCATGACCGCAATCATATCTAGCCAGAGTTTACGCTTGGCGGAGGCATCATTCGTGTTCCGCAGGAGGTAGGTAGGATGAAAGGTAGGGAGCAGGGTGATTCCCTCAAACTCCTGCCATGTTCCGCGAAGGTCGGCGATGGA
>JALZUI010000126.1 GCA_023301545.1 Akkermansiaceae bacterium | reverse complement strand
GCCATCGCCCTATTTACGATTAAGAAAAGTACAGGACAAGACATCAACTGGGGTCAACAAATGAGCTATCCGGTCTTTGTTGGAGCCATCATTATCGTTCTCTTTATCTTCGGGCTTAACATGGCTGGTATTTTTGAAATCGGTACTAAGCTAACCTCTGCCGGGAGTAATGTGAATTCCAAAAACGAGTACACCTCCACCATCTTCAGCGGAGTCCTCACTACCGTCATCGCCACGCCATGTAGTGGACCATTCCTCGGCGCAGCCATGGGGTACACTCTCAGTCAATCACTCTTTGTTGCCCTCATTCTCTTTACCGTATTCGCACTTGGAATCGCATTCCCCTACCTCCTCCTTTCCTTTTTCCCAGCCCTTACCTCCAAACTGCCGCGCCCTGGCGCATGGATGGAAACGCTTAAAAAGCTCCTTTCCTTTGGGATGTTTGCGGCCGCAGCCTTCTTCATGCAAACTTTCGGCGCCTTGACTGGTGGGTCTGGCCTAGCAGCCCTCATTATGGGACTCGTCCTCATCGCCCTCGCCACTTACACATACGGTCATTGGAGCATGCCTCACCTTAAAAAATCTACTCGCTACACACTCGGTTTTGGCCTCTCCCTTGTCGTCTTAATTATTGGACTAACCATGAGTTGGAAAGCGGCTACCAAGCATACTCCTCCGGCTTCAACCTCCTCTGTAAGCAAGAGCACTAACACCAAAGGTATTTCTTGGATTCAATGGAAACCTGGGATTGTCGAATACCTTCGATCCGAAGGCTACTATGTATGGGTCGACTACACCGCCACCTGGTGCGCCACCTGCCAGGTCAACAAAAAAACTATCTTCGGGAATTCCGAATTTGTAAGCTCCCTTGATCCTGAAAAAATCATCCTTGTCAAAGCTGACCTCACCAACCGGGACCCCAAAATCGCTAAGGACCTAAGCCGTACAAATAGAGTCACGATTCCAGTAAATCTTATATATGCACCTCAGAGTCCAAGTAAGCCAACGCTCTTGGAAGACCTCATCTCGCTCAACGACGCGAAAAAGGCACTTGAAACGCTCAAGTTTTAGCCTCTCCCCTTAATACGCATCAAATTCATTAAAAAAGAGCTCTTATCTTTCAATTTGAAATTGAAAATCTCTTTTTTCTTGATTCAGGAGCAATACACATAATGATAACTGACAATGATTGAACTACTATTTTCCTCAGATTTTGATTTCCTAAAAAAGCACACCGAAATCATCGAACTTCACAGTGAAAGCGGAGCCTCTGTCCTAGTCGCTCCAGCATGGCAAGGTCGTGTAATGACGAGCTCATACGACAAAGAAAGCGGCCCTAGCTTTGGCTGGATTAACCGTGAACTTATCCCCGGCGGAGTACGCCCAGAGGAAGAAGTTAAAGGCACGCTAGAAGAGCAAATCTACGTCTTCGGTGGGGAAGAGCGTTTCTGGATTGGACCAGAAGGTGGTCAGTTCTCCTACTACTTCGAGCCTCAAGCAGAGTTCGATTTCTCAAACTGGTTCACCCCTCCTGCAATCGACACGGATGCCTTCGCAGTAACAGAAAAATCATCTACTCATGCCGTCCTCAACCACTCAGCCACATTACTCAACCAAAGTGGCCACAAGTTCGTTATGGAATTTTCTCGCCGAATCGATCTCCTCACCAACGATCAAATCGCAAAAAACCTAAAAATCACGCTTGAGGAAGGAATCAAGGCCGTTGCTTACCAAACCGATAACAAAATCACCAATGGCGGTGACAACGCGTGGACTCCAGAAACAGGAATGCCTTCCATTTGGATCCTTGGTATGTATGCCCCATCACCTGAAACAACTATCGTAATCCCGATCAAAGAAGGCGAAGGCCAAAAGGTCAACGATGACTACTTTGGCGCGATTCCTGACGATTACCTCCGCACCTCAGAAAGCCACGTTTACATGAAAGGCGATGGCACGCGTCGTGGAAAAATCGGTATCAGCCCAGAACGCACAAAAGACATCGGCGCAAGTTACGATGCTAAAGGCAAAGTTCTCACAATCGTTACCTACACCCCGCAGCCTGCACCGCACGGCTACGTGAACTCTAAGTGGGAGATCCAAGAAGAACCATTTAGCGGTGACGTGATTAACGCCTACAATGATGGAGCACCAACACCTGGAGCTGAACCTCTTGGCCCATTCTACGAGCTAGAAACCTCGTCACCAGCTGGCGCGCTCAAGCCAAAGGAAACGCTGACTCACAAGCAACAAACCTACCACCTGCACGGAAGCGAAGAGCAACTCGACAAAATCTCCCAGCAACTCTTGGGTGCTAGTATTAAGGAAATCAAAGCAGCCTTCTAAATTTAGTAGGAAGACATACGATCTACAAAAAGCGAGCTCTTCAGAGCTCGCTTTTTTTATCTCCAACTTTCGGATGAAGTTTTGTACTGAAAAATAATGCAATGTTCTTGCTCTTTAGAGGGCATTGTAGAGACTGAGGAAAATCTATGGCTGAAAACACCACTCCCTCAAGCGAAACTGAGAATGCAACTGCACCTCAGACTGAGCCCTCTCCTGCCAAAAAGAAAACTGCGGCAGCCAAAAAAAGCACGACTAAAAAAGCTCCTGCTAAAAAGGCAACGACCAAGAAGGCTCCAGCCAAAAAAAGTGCTTCTAAGAAAACGGCGACCACTAAGGCTGCTCCTGCTAAAAAAGCCCCTGCTACAAAAACTGATACGCCTAAAGCTTCCGCTAAGAAAGCTACAACCGAGGTAGCATCTGATCAAGAAACCACCGCTGCTCCTGAAATCAAGTTTGACCAGTTAGGGCTCATTCCGGAAGTCCTCAAGTCCGTCCTCGAATCAGGATACGACACCCCAACACAAATCCAACGTGATGCCATCCCAATCGTACTTGAAGGAAGAGACGTAATTGGAGCCTCACAAACAGGTACAGGAAAAACAGCGGCCTTCGCCCTGCCATCACTCTCCCGTATCAAGCCTATCGGAAAACCTCAGATCGTAGTCCTTGAGCCTACTCGTGAGCTAGCACACCAGGTCGCAGAACAATTCGAAAAATATGGGCAATACACCGATTGTAAAGTTGCTCTCCTCTATGGTGGCGTTAAATACGGAGCGCAAGACGAAGCCTTAGCAGCAGGTGCTGATATCATTGTCGCCACTCCAGGGCGAATCATTGACCACTTCTACCGTGGTACATTGAAATTTGCAGAAGTTAGTATCCTCATCCTCGATGAAGTTGATCGCATGCTCGATATGGGCTTCCTCCCTGCCGTTCGTAAGATCGTCAACATTTGCCCATGGGAAGATCGCCAAAGCCTCTTCTTCTCAGCCACCATGCCTCCAGCGATTGAAACCTTCGCTCAATGGTGTCTAACTGATCCGACTAAAATCGAAGTTGCGCGCTCAAAAGTAGCCAGCACCATCCGCCACGCCTTCTATCCCGTGGCTATGGAACAACGTGACGAGCTCCTCCTCGCTCTTATCGAAGAAGCAGATTTTGAAAGCCTAATGGTCTTTACCAGAACCCGTATGGAAGCTGATAAAATCACCGCGAAGATCAAGAAAAGCAATCTCGGCAAAGCAACTGCCATGCACTCTGACATTCCTCAATCAGACCGTACCGCCGCTCTTGCCGGGTTCAAAGACGGAACCTACAACATATTAGTCTGTACCGATGTTGCCGCTCGCGGAATCGACATTTCCACCGTTACTCACGTAGTGAACTACCGAGTCCCTGAAAACGCAGAAGATTACGTTCACCGTATTGGACGTACAGGACGTGCTGCACGTGATGGAGACGCTTTCACCATCCTTACAGCAGACGAACTCGAATACGCCAAAGCGGTAGAAGGGCTCACCAGCCAAAAGATCGAACGTAAAAAGGTTGAGAAATTCAACTACACCTACACCGCTCTACTTGACGAAAACCCAGCACCACCACTACGTAAGAAGCGTCCGCCACAAAAGCGCCGTCGTCGCTAAGCCTCCTATCGTTCATTACATTCTATGAGAGTACTTGCTGTTGACCCTGCCGTTCGTAACACGGGTTATGCAATCGTAGAATTTGATGGGCGCAACTTTAAGGCTCTGGACTACGGAGTTCTCAGTATCCCAGCCAAGCACAAGCAGTCGCGAGCTCTAGCGGCTGTGCGCATGGCTCTGTACAACCAAATCAAAAAGTGGGAGCCTGATGAAGTCGCGGTCGAAGGAATCATCTTCGTCCAAAGTGTAAAAACTGCAATTTCCATGGGAGCCGCACGTGCCGCCACCATGATTGCGGCCGCCGATAGCGGCTTACGAGTCTATGAATACGCACCTAAAAAGGTGAAACAAGCTGTGGTAGGTAACGGTAATGCAGATAAAAAGCAAGTCGCGTTCATGGTCCGAGCTCTTCTAGGCCTCTCAGAAACCCCTCCGCATGATGCTGCGGACGCTCTGGCCATAGGATTGGCGCACCACTACAACTCCGATCCTATTAAAGGGAGTATTATTGAGCGCCGCGAAGTCTAATCAAGGTCGACTCTTACAATTCAGCTGCACTTTTCTTTCTAAAACCAGAATCATTTTGCCCATACATTTTAAAAATATGGCATATTTATCTGTACATTACGTTATTAAAACCCACATAGAGACTACCTAATCTAGACCTATTTATCTATGAGCTATACCAAAGAACTTAAGACCAACGAAAAAGTAGTAACCACCCTAGTCGTTATAGGCGGACTACTAGTTTGCGCACTCATGCTTACTAAGTGCGATAATGCTCCTGACGTCTTAGGACTTAAAAAACGAGCTAACAAAGAGGCTGTACAAGAAGAACAGGTCGCCGTAATAGACGCGACTCCAGACATTGAGGAAGAAAAGCTAGTAGCTCCTGAAATCGACCCTGAAATGCAGACCGAAGTTCTTCGTGTCAAATACAAGGAAAGCCAAGAACAAATTATTGCTCTTACACAAGAATTAGAAAAACTAAAAAGCCAAACCGCCTTTAGCTCAAGCGAAGAAAACGATGGCGAAGGATCACCAGGACAAGTGAAGCAGTTGCGCAACAAGATTGACGCTTTGGCCTTAGAAAAAGACAAAATCACTAAGGAAGCGGCTATCAAAGAGCAACGCTTAATCACTCGCATCAGCGAACTTTCTGGTGGTTCTACTGAAGATCCAGAAGCTAAAACTAAGCAAGCGATCGCCAAGGCCGACACCCAATGGCAGCAGAAGTTTGCCGCGCTTAAAGTAAATCACGAACAAGACAAGGCGCGAATCAGAGCGGAGCATCATGAAAAGCTCAGAGATTTTCGTATCATCGCACGTAAAACCAAGGCGAAAAAGACCTTTGCTTCCAGTCCTGATGACTTAGCTCCTGCAGGGAAAGACCTCGTTGAATCACTACAAACCTACAAGGGATCGACGGCTGATGAGCTTGCCGCATTCTACGGAAACGTTGCAGGCCAAAACGCGGCTAAAGCAAAGTTAGCTGTAAACTTCGGCAGTGGTTCATCCTCCGTAAGTGATGATTACAAAGCGGAGATCAAAACCCTCCTTGCCAATGCCCCAGAGGATAGCTACTTCGTCGCAGTAGGATACGCAGACACGACAGGAACAGCTTCCAAGAATAAAGCGCTCTCTAGTAAACGCGCCACTCGAGTAGCGGAAGTCCTCAAGTATAACCTTAAGAAAAACCAATTCACCCAAGCTTACTACCTCGGTCAAACAACACGTTTCGGGGCAGAAGAAAACAACCGCGTTGTTGAAATTTGGGAAATCACGGATTAAGGTTTCACCACTACGTCTTTCTCACTTTAAAAAAGAAAGGCCCCTACACCTCTGATGCATAAGCTCCTCCTTAACGAAGCAGTTTACCACGAGTTTTTCGCTGACCGTATTCCGCAGGCGCAGAAATTCCTCTGGATTATCACCGCTGACATTAAGGATCTTCACGTAGTGCGCGGTAAGCGCTCGGTTCCATTTCTCTCCGTTCTCTCTGAACTCGTAGAGAACAGTGTCCACGTCCGCCTCATTCATGCAAAAGAACCAGGCCCTCGCTTTCGTAAAGATTTCGATCGCTACCCGAACTTAATTCACTCGCCATTGTTTGAACGCGTACTCTGCCCTCGTGTGCATACAAAGGCGATCATCATTGATGGACGCGAGATGCTTCTCACATCCGCAAACCTCACAGGTGCTGGAATGGGAGCAAAGTCCCCTTTTCGCCGAAACTTTGAGTTCGGGATTCACACTAATGACCGTGCTCAAATCTCTGAAATGATGACCTTTATCGATAATCTCTATCTCGGAGAATTTTGTCGTAAGTGCCAACGAAGATCAGTTTGTCCAGACCCCATTGCTTAATGGTTTAAGCGATAAAACGCTTAACGAGTAACAGAAGCCCATACACAACCGGTAAGTGTAAAATATAGAAGGCTAATGAATGCCTGCCTAACCACGCTACTGGTTGCAGTGCCCGAGAAACCGGCTTGAAATCATCAGGAACACGGAACCAGTGAGCCAGTCCCATTCCAATCAAGAACACTCCAAACCAAGGAGTGAGCGGAATATAATCCATAGAAGAAGGACGCTGACTCATCAGCCCTGTGATATAGAGCCAAGGATTAGGGTTTATTCCTTCGTACGGAGTTAAGATCCCCAGCGTCAAAATCGCTAACCCAGGAACAAGGAGCCATTTCTTTAGAGGGTGCAGAAGCACGGCCAGAAGTAGCGCCGCGCAGTAGAAGTGGATAATCCCAAAGCGAACGAAACGGCTTTCCATCGCCAAAAACGTAACGAGCGTAATCGCTCCTGCAACTCCACCTAAAATGAGTAACCTACGTAGAAGACGTTTCCAACGAATCCCCTTACGAGTACTCAAAACAAAGGCCATGCCAGAAACCATTAAAAAGGTACTTAGGCCGAGATTCTGATAAATCTCCCAAAACCAATGCTTAGTCCACTGGGTCGTCGTTAAACCCAGAATCTTTAAATAATATACTCCATGATAAATCGGCATCGAGAGACAGGCCAGCCCCCGAGCAATATCGAGAGCGTGGATGCGGCCTGACTGATTCTGAGCCATCCTTAATTATGAAGACCAGCCGAGCTTATTCAAATGCTCAATGACACAATCAACAACTCCATCAAGATCGTAATCCCCTGTGTTAATCACGATTGCGTCATCAGCCGCTTTTAATGGAGCAGTCTTACGGTTACTATCTTGCTTATCACGCTCCGCAACAGAGTCTGTCACTCCTTCAGCCTCGCGACGAGCTTGGCGAATGCGCTCGCTGGCCATAAAGAAAAACTTATACGGAGTGTCTGGAAAAACAACCGTTCCAATGTCTCGACCTTCCATCACTACATCAGAGGATGCGACGTAGTTACGTTGCTTAGCTAGTAATACTTGGCGTAACTCAGGATGCTTTGCCACTAGAGAAACGGCATTGTTAACCGCCTCGGTACGGAGCTCATCGCCTAAAATCTGCCCACCGAATCCTACTGTAGAAAGTAAGCCCGAATCATCAACTCCGCATTCCAAGTCTATGGAGGGAATAGTTGAGAGGATCGCCTGCTCATCAGAGGGATCTACTCCGAGCTGAAGCATCTTCCAAGCAACAGCACGGTACATGGCTCCTGAGTTTACCATAACAAGGTTTAATCTCTTAGAAAGTACCTTAGCGGCACTGCTTTTCCCAGAAGCGGCTGGACCATCGATTGCAATTGCGCGTGACATACTCACAACTAATCAGTGATCTCCAATTCTCTCAATAAAAATTTAGCTAAGAATAGCGAGAAAGGCTACTCCCCTTAAATAGACTATACTGAAAAAACTCGTTAAGCCTTCTTAATGAGTATTATTTGGGATTTTTTGGGGTTTTAGTTACAGCACATTAAACCGTAATGATCTGCATCCCTAATTGACTTAAGGAATCTAAGGTAGCTGCATTCGCTTTCTTAGTCGTGATCAGGGTCGAAACATCCTTACAGTCTGCATAGAAGAAGGCTGATTTCTCCCCAATTTTTGAATCGTCAGCCAGCATACAAGCATCCTCTGCAACTTCGATCACTCGCTCTTTGAAAGCCGCTTGGCGTGAATTCCGCTCACTCACCCCTCTCTCTAGATCAATCCCACTTCCAGAGAAAAACATACGGTGAATATTATAGCGGCGCAAGGTACGCTCCGCCGCTAGCCCGATTAGAGAACGTGAACGCGGCTCAAAAAGACCTCCAGTACAAATCAGATCAATATGATCAACAGCCCCAAGCGCGCCTATGACATCGTGCGAGTTCGTAATAATCGTCAAAGGGTACTCAGGAAGATGCGGAATCATCGTTAGCGCCGTAGAGCTCGCATCAATAAAGATCGTTTCATTTGGTTGAATTCGTTTGGCGGCCGCACGGGCAATTGCGTTTTTCGCTTCACGATTAACCATTTGGCGCTCCGTCATGGATAAATCCCCACTAACAGACTTAGGTGGAACTGCCCCGCCGTGTGAGCGAAGTAGTAACCCTTTTTGCTCCAATAGCTCTAAATCCTTACGGATCGTTTCATCACTAACCTTAAGGCTCGTGGCTATATCCTTAGTACGAATCGCCCCTGATTTTCGGAGCTCTTCCATTATTCGATTATGTCTATTCGCGGCTAGCATGAAATCTGTACTTTCTTGGTTTTTTTTGGGTTTTTAAGTGATTTACGGTTGACAAGCAAGCGAAACCGTGAAATTTTTCACAGCATAATTCAATTCTTATGTCCTCGCAAAACCAAAACAAACCACCACGTGCTGTCATAGAGCACATGGTTCGTGAACAAGTTTACAACGAAATGGGGCTCTCCCTACCTTCTAGCTCTAAGGCTCCTAACGGATTAGTTGTTAACGTGAGCGCTAGACATGCACACCTTACAGAGGAAGCTGTAGAAGCACTCTTCGGGAAAGGTCACAAGCTTACTCCTGGAAAATGGCTCTACCAAGAAGGTGCATACGCGGCGAAAGAATCCGTGACACTCATCGGACCACGAAGCCGTGTTATCTCTAACCTCCGAATCTTAGGCCCTGCTCGTGACCTCAACCAAGTCGAGCTTGCCTTTACGGATGCAATTTCACTCGGCTTCGACATTCCGATCAGAATGTCAGGCGATGTCGCAGGTACTCCTGGCTGTATGCTTATGGGACCTAATGGTTACTACAAGATGGACGAGGGTGTAATCCGCGCTCAACCTCACGTACACATGCACCCTAACGACGCTCAATTCTACGGAGTAGAGCACCTCGATAAAATGCAACTCAAGGTCCACAGCCCTTGCTCTATTACCTTTGACGACCTCGTTGTACGAGTACACGAAAGCTTCAATCTAGAAGCGCACATTGACACAGACGAAGGAAATGCCTGCGGTCTCACACCTAAAACTTTCTGTGAGCTTATCAAAAAGTAAGCACACAACAACAAACCTAAACACAAACTATAAAACACCATGAACAAAGCTCTGGGAATAATTGAAACAAAAGGCTACGTCGGAAACGTGGAAGCTGCTGATGCTATGGCAAAAGCTGCTGACGTTGAAATCGTTAAGCAAGTACAAATCGGTGCAGGTTTCCTCTCGATCCTTATCCAAGGAGACGTAGGAAGCGTAAAATCAGCTGTTGACGCTGGTGCAGAAGCAGCAGGCCGCGTAGGCGAGCTCTTCAGCGCTCACGTTATCGCTCGTCCATCTGCAGAAATCGTTAAGCAGTTCGGTCTCTAAGATCTCAAATCAAATTTTAACTAACTAATTTATTATGGCTAAACAAGCACTCGGAATTATTGAAACTAAGGGACTCACCTCCCTCATCGAAGCAGCAGACGCCGCTATCAAATCAGCTGACGTCACCATGACTGGCTGGGACAAGATCGGATCTGGTCTCGTAGCAGGATTCTTCGTCGGAGACGTAGCAGCAGTAAAAGCTGGCGTTGACGCTGGCGCAGAAGCAGCAGCTCAAGTCGGTGAAGTACACTCCGTCCTCGTTATCCCACGTCCTCACGAAGACCTCGCGAAGATGGGTGAGTGGATCAAGTAATTCCCCCTCCATTTAACAATTACGATACGAGAACATGAACATCCTTATTGCTAATTTAGGTTCTACCTCTTTCAAATACCGTCTCTATAAAATAGAGGGCGGCCAGGAGACCCCAGTCGCTGACGGAGCATATGAAAGTGTAACCAATTATGCGGATGTTATCAACGATGCACTGAACAACCTGACTTCAGGTGGTCACATTGGCCAAATTTCAGACATCGATGCAGTAGGATTCAAAACCGTACTAGGCAAGGACCTGAGCGGATGTGTTGATGACGAAGAAGCAATCATTGCAGCCCTAGAAGGCTTCAAGGAAGTTGCTCCTGCGCACAACCCTCCATACGCTCAAGGAATTAAACAATTCCGCGAACTCCTCCCTAAAGCGAGCCTTGTTGCTCTCTTTGAGACCGCCTTCTACCAATGGATTCCTGAAGCTTCTACCCGTTATGCTGTCCCTCAAAAGTGGCATGATATTGGAATCCGTCGCTACGGCTTCCACGGAGCTAGTCACAAGTTCATCGCTGAACGATCTGCTGAACTCATGGGCCGCGCTGACGTGGTTCAGAATGTCAAAAAGCTCTACGCTGACGGACCTCAAGAGATTTCAGGAGACCCTCTCCGCGTCATCTCCTTCCACCTCGGCGGAAGCAGCTCTGTAACCGGAATTAAGAACGGCGTCGCTATCGGCACGAGTATGGGATTCTCTCCCCAGAGCGGACTCCCGCAGAATAACCGTGTCGGTGACCTCGATTCAGGCGCCATTCCTTATGCGATGAAGAAACTGAACCTCACTATTGAGGAAGCAGTGGAGCAGCTAACTACACAATCCGGATTCCTCGGCACCTCTGGCCTCAGCAATGATATGCGTGCGGTTCAGATTAAGGCTGAAGACGAAGGCGATGCAGTCTGCCAGATGTCTCTCGATATCTTTATCAAATCTTGCCGTAAGTGGGCATCCAGTTACCTCTTTGAGCTCGGTGGTCTTGACACCATCGTATTCACTGCGGGAATTGGCGAAAATGACGCATGGACTCGTGAAGAAGTCTGTAAAGGACTCGAAGAGTTCGGCGTTAAAATCGACCCAGCACGCAACAAGGTACGTGGTAAGGAAACCCTCATTAGTGCCGATGACTCTAAGGTGAAAGTCTACGTCATCCCAACGAATGAAGAACTCGTACTCGTACGTGAGGTTTACCAAAAGGTAACCTCCAAATAACACAATTTAATAAACCTCTTAAAAACTAAAACACCAAAATATTATGGCTAACAAAGCAATCGGAATACTCGAAACAAAAGGACTCGCTGGTCTCGTAAGCGGCACAGACGCAATGCTCAAATCAGCAGACGTAACTGTCGCTGGCCCAATGCGCCAGATCGGTAGTGCAATGTGTAACATCGTTATCGAAGGTGACGTAGCAGCAGTAAAAGCAGCTATCGACGCAGGAGCAGCTAACGCAGCTCAAGTCGGTGAAGTTCTCAGCGCTCACGTAATCGCTCGTCCAGATAAGGCTATCGCAGACATCCTTCCTGCTGCTGGAGCGAAAAAAGCTAAGTAAGCCCTTTCTCCTCCTGGAGAAACCTTACTTGCCTTAGTCGCAACATCATCAGCTCACCCTGACCAATAAAGAAACTATGTTTTTAGCAGAAGTCCTAGGCTCCGTCGTATCGACGAAAAAGGATCCTGCATTGAAAGGAAAAACCCTTTTAGTGCTCCGTCCTCAACTCGTAGACGAATCTAACCCCGCCAAATTCCGTAACGGTACAAACACTGTTATCGCGATTGATAACGTGGGTGCAGGTGAAGGCGAGCTAGTCATGTTCTGTCAGGGAAGCTCCGCTCGACAAGCTGAAGGTCTCCGACCTGTGCCTGTTGACGCCGCCGTCGTTGCTATCATCGATAGTGTCGACGTCCTCGGAAGTAAAATTTACAAAAGCAGTTAATAACTATTAAGAAATATGGATCAAAATGCTATACGTAGCGTAGTTGAGAGCGTTGTCTCCCAACTCAACCTGCAACAAGGAAGAACAGCGGCGCCAGCGGCACCGACCTCTATCCCTGCAGCGCCTCAGTCAGCACCTGCTGCACACAAAGACGAAGATTGTGCCTGTGCTAAGAAGCCTGGAATCGGTGGAAAGCACGGAGTATTCACCTGCGTCTGTCAAGCAGCTGACGCAGCTCAAGACGCCTTCCTTAAGCTTAAAGAGCTTGGCGTAGATGGTCGCAAGCGCGTTGTCGATATCGTGAAAACTCTCGCTGTAGCCAATGCTGAGCAATGGGGTACGTTTGAGTTCGAAGAAACAAAAATCGGACGCCTAGAGCACAAGATTGAGAAGCTCAAGATTATTGAAAACGTCCCTGGCGTAGAATGGCTCTCGCCTGACGCGATGAGTGGTGACCACGGAATTACACTAGAGGAATACGCCCCGTTCGGTGTCATCGGTGCGATTCTCCCTGTAACACACTCCGTTCCTACTCTCTCTGGTAATGTTATTAACATCGTTGCAGCAGGTAACGCTGTCCTCTTCAACCCCCACCCTGGTGGAGCAAAAAGTGCAGCCCTAGCGGTTCGTGCGTACAACCAAGCAATCGAAAGAGAGCTCGGCATTGATAACCTCATCTGTACAATCGAGAGCCCAACGATCGAAAGCTTTAACGAAATCTGTGCTAACAAACACATCGCTCTCATGGCTATCACTGGTGGTCCGGCGGTTGTTAAGGCAGCCATGCAGTCAGGCAAGCGTTCCGTTTGTGCTGGTCCTGGTAACCCTGTTGTAGTCGTAGATGAAACCGCTAATCTTGATAAAGCAGCTCCTAACATTATCGCTGGCGCAGCCTTTGATAACAACCTACTCTGTATCGGTGAAAAATCGGTGTTCGTAGTAGAATCTGTTTTTGAAGCCTTCATGCAGGCCATGGAACGCGCAGGTGCTCTAAGACTTAACGCTACGCAAATCGACACACTTTCTCAAGTCGCCTTCAATATCGAAGCTGGCGGTGGTGGTTGTAACAAACCTGTTCTCAACCGTGACCTCATCGGTGCGGATGCTAGCGTCCTTGCTGGACATGCTGGTGTTACAGGCTTCGTTAACACCGAACTCGTGTTCGGAGAAACGACCTCAGATCACCCATACGTTCAGAAAGAGCAAATGATGCCATTCCTCCCAATCGTACGCGTTCCTGACTTCAGAACTGGAGTAGCGCTAGCGAAAGACGCGGAACATGGCTACCGTCACTCTGCAGTTATCCACTCTAATAACGTTGACCATATGACCTATATGGCACGTGAGATGGACACTACCATCTTTGTGAAAAATGGTTCTTCCGTGAATGGCCTTGGCCTCGGTGGAGAAGGATACCTTTCCTACTCTATCGCAACCACCACGGGCGAAGGAATCACAACTCCTAAGACCTTCACACGCTCTCGTCGCTGTGTGATGGTAGAAAACCTCCGCATCGTTTAAGACTCCCCCTCTTATGCTTAATGCTATCGTCGTCGGAAATGCAGTTGCTACAGCGAAGAACCCTTCGCTAGAGGGCTGTAAGCTTCTTCTCTGTCAAGTTCTTGATGGAGACGATAAGCCTTCCAAGACACCTGTTGTCGCCGTAGATCTCCTAGGAGCAGGCGTTGGCCAAAAGGTAGTAGTAAGCACGGATGGAATCAGCGCGAAAGAAATGCTCGGAGACCCAAGCGCGCCTGTACGAATGTATGTACAGGGGCTTATCGATGAAACTTCATAACCGTATTACCTAAACACTTTAAAAAACAATAATGAGAATCGGACACGTCATTGGGAAAGTAACCTTTAGCATCCAGGAAGAAGCCTTCCGTGGTGGACGCTGGTTGGTTGTGAACCCTGTCGACACTGATCAGATTAATACCTGTATTAAAAAGCAGCCGACTCTCACCAAGAATCCTTCGCTCGTTATCTATGATAATTTAGGAGCTGGCGAGGGTGACATCATTGGATTTGTTGAAGGAGCCGAAGCAACGGCACAATTCGACGGTCCATGCCCCATTGACGCGATGACTCTCGCGATCTTTGACACTTTATCATACACCCCCTCATAGAACACTAATCTTTCACCGCCATGAAACAAGTAATCACCGCAACCACCATTAAAGAAATGATCAGCCAAGGAGTATCTTTAGATACCATTCCTGCAGGTGCTATCATTACCCCATCAGCACAAGATGCAATCAATGCACAACAGCGCTCAGTTGTCACCAACAGTAGCTTCAGTGCCGGTTCATCAGCAAGCTCAACAGGAACAGGCCTAAGCAATAACCGCTTCCCTGCTCTTCCTGCTGGCGTCCCTAGTGTCCCACCAGAGCCAGTCGTCCCAAGTGCGGAATACAACTGGGTTCCAGGTGGAGATCCAACGACTCCAGAAGACATCCAACGCTTCTTCTACTCTCCTGACATCATGGCGATCAAAAAAGAGATGATCAACGTGGCTCGTAAAATGTGGAAACGTAACATGGTTGATGGTAACGGCGGTAACATCACAGTACGTGTAGGAGACAACCTTGTCCTCTGTACACCAACACTTCGTTCTAAAGGGGAAGTTCTCCTCGACGAGATCGCTCTTATTGATCTCGATGGTAATCAAAAAGCGGGATGGCGTAAGCGCACCTCTGAGGCTCTAACTCACCTCGCGATCATGAAGGTTCAACCTAAGTGTAAGTCCGTAATCCACGGTCACCCACCATACTCTACCGCTTTCGCTGTAGCAAATATTGAGCCTCCTACTTGTCTTTGTTCCGAAGCAGAAATTTTCACTGGTCCGATCAAGCTTGTTCCTTACTTCACCCCTGGTAGCCATGAGCTGACCGAGGCTGTACGTGACGTAGCGAAGGACAATCCAGCTATCCTCCTTGCTAACCACGGTGTTATGGCTTGGGGTAGCGACGTAGAAGATGCTTACTGGAAGATGGAAAACATGGAAACTGCATGTCAGACCGTAACCATCGCAGCTGGTCTTAACGGAGGTAAACTCCCTACGATCAACAACGACGGAATGAAAGACATCTTCGAAATCCGCCGCTCTATCGGAATGGTTGATCCTCGTGAAGACTGGAAAGAGTGTGAACTTTGTCAGAACGATGACTTCACCGCTGGCGCGCATTGCGACATTCCTACATCTGCTCCAAGCGCAAATGCAGGAACGGTTCTCAACACCGACGCAGAATCATTGGTAAAACAACTTACTGACGAGATCATCGCTAAGATGAGCTAATCCCCCTTCCCTCTTAACTTACTCTACATATGAAAGTTTCAATTATTGGCGGCGGTGGTCGCGTAGGATCTAACGCTGCTGTTTTCCTACAAGCAGCAGGAATCGTTTCCGAAATTCAACTCATTGATGCCAACAAGGATATGGCTGACGGAGAGGCACTTGACCTTCTCCACGGTTCATCTGCTATCGCCGACCAGCGCATCTACTCAGGTGACTACGCTCGCGCTGCAGACTCAGACATCTTCATCATTACCGCGGGTCTCCGCCGTAAGCCTGATGAGACTCGTCTTGACCTCATCGCACGTAACGTTGGCCTCTTTACTCAAATCATCACTGATATCAAGAGCGCAGGAATGAAACAAGATGCGATCGTCTTCGTTGTTTCTAACCCAGTTGACGTACTTACTAAGGTTGCAGTCGATTTCTTCGGGCTTCCTAGCAACCAAGTTATCGGACTCGGCACCATGCTGGATACAGGTCGTTTTCGTTCTCTCATTGCTGATGAACTCAACCTTGCTCCAACACAGGTTAAGGCTCTTATCCTCGGAGAACACGG
>JALZUI010000125.1 GCA_023301545.1 Akkermansiaceae bacterium | reverse complement strand
CCACATGCAAGTGAAGCAGCGATGTCGGCACCGTTACGGATTCCACTGTCCATCATGATCTTCGTCTTGCCTTTGAACTCGGAAACGAGCTCTTTAAGCGGGACGATCGTAGATTGTCCACGGTCAAGCTGACGTCCACCGTGGTTAGATACGATCATTCCTTCGACTCCGTGCTTAATCGCAACAGCGGCATCCTCTGGATTGACGATTCCTTTCACTACGATATTCCCTTTCCACTTATCACGGATTGGAGCAAGCTTAGCTTCGGTAAGACGACCTGAGAAGGTCTTGTTCATAAAGAGACCGAGGTGCTTCATGCTAAGACCGTCTGGAATGTATGGCTTCATGGTCTTGAATTCAGGCATTCCACCTGCACCGAGCTGGCTAAATGACCAGGTTGGGTTGAGGGTGGTTTGTACCATATTCTTGATCGTCATCTTTGGTGGAATGGAGAGCCCATTCTTAATTTCCTTAGGACGGTAAGCAAAAGTAGGTGTATCCGCAAGAACTACGAGAGTACGACATCCAGCTTCCCACGCGCGCTCTAGGAGCTTATCACGAAGGTCATCTTCCGCTGGGTGGTAGAGTTGGAACCAGAAATCTCCTTCGGTGATTTCTGCTACCGTTTCGATCGAAGCGGTTCCTACGGTTGAGAGTGTGAATGGGATGTTGTGATCCTTAGCCGCTTGAGCGAGGATTTCACAGGACTTAGGCCACATTAGACCTTGGAGACCAACAGGAGCAACACCAAATGGCGCGCTGTACGTTTTCCCGAAAAGCTCAGTTTCCTGTGAAGCTCCAGCGTAATCGCGGAGGTACCAAGGCTTGAGCTGGACGCTACGAAGGTCATCAGCATTACGGCTGAGGTTGACCTCGGAGAAACATCCTCCATCAAGGTAGTCAAAAGCGAATCCAGGGACGCGCGACTTCGCTTTCAGGCGGAGCGCTTCGACTGAAGGATATCTAGGGTTAAAGTGTTCTTGTTCAGACATAAATGTTATTAGAATTGTTAATTACTTCGTAATGATCGCCTTTTTCGCAACTTCTGCAAGTGCGATTTCACCGTTTTCTGAACGGAGGCGAAGAGTCTTAGCATCAGTGTTGTGGATAGCCTCGACGAAACGTACGGTTTTACTACGTACACGCATGAGAACAGAATGAGTCGTAACGAACTTCCCTTCAGTTTCGATTCCACGGAGAAGTGGTGATTCACTGATTCCAGTAGCACAGAAGATGATGCTCTGTCCTTTAGCGAGATCCTTGGAGAGGTAAACCTTATCTAAACGGTCACCCCACCCTGCTTCGATTAGCTCAGCTTTTTCCTTTTCATCACTAGGCCAGATACGGGACATGAGTCCACCACCTAAACAACGAAGAGCCGCTGCAGAAAGAACACCTTCAGGTGAGCCACCGATACCAGCGTAGAGATCGACACCACTTCCTGGCATTGCAGGAGCAAGAGCAGCGGTGATGTCACCGTCAGCAATCATGCGGAGCTTAGCACCAACAGCGCGAACGGCGTCGATGTGCTTCTTATTACGAGGGCGATCAAGAACCATAACGGTCATATTTCCAATCTCCTTACCGAGAATTTTAGCACAGGTTTTGATAACTTCTTCCAGTGGGTGGTCGAGAGAGATCGGAAGGTCTGGGTTTTCCATCCAAGCGAGACGAACAGCCTCAGGGTAAGCGAGCTTATCCATGTAGAAGGCTGGGATGTCCTCTAGAGCTGCTTCTCCGCTACCGTCTGGGATAGCAGCTGCGATACAGGCGATCGAGTTCGGCATTCCTTTAGAAAGGTTTGTCGTTCCATCTACAGGGTCGAGGGCGATGTCAAAGCGAGGAGCGTCGTCGTTCCAGTTTCCAACTTTTTCACCAAGAAAGAGACCAGGAGCTTCGTCCTTAATTCCTTCTCCAATCGTAATTTCGCCTTTCATATCCATGAGGTCAAACATACCTCGGATCGCATCACAGGCAGCGGCATCTCCGAGCTCCTTTTCGCCCTTACCGAGCCAAGAGTGAGCGGATAGTGCAGCGCCTTCAGTTGCACGGAGGAATTCAAATTCGATAGTTCTTTCTGGATCGTTTTTCATGATTGGATGGTGTTTTGTTAGTTTGATTGATTAATAATTGTTTTGAAACGGTCGAGCTGTTGAGCCCATTCTTCTGCTCCTTGCGGGTAGTAGTTGTTAATTTCGTTACTGCGTAAGATGAGTTCACGACCTGCTTCCAGGTCCTTGAGGTCGCCCATAGCAACCATTTGAGTAATGAGGTTGCCGCATGAAGTGGCTTCGATCGGCCCTGCAACGACCTCTCGACCGATAGCATCGGAGGCGTTCTGCGTAAGCATCAGGTTTTGGATTCCTCCTCCTCCCATGTAGACTTTCCCAAGTTCTTTACCGAGGTTTTCACGAACCAGGTCGGCAAGAATATCAAAAGTCACACGGTACTTCAGAGCGACACTTTCGCTAGCAATACGGAGGATTGTGCCCTTCTTATCAGGAACACGCTGCCCTGTTTTACGACAGTATTCGCGAATCTTTTCAGGCATATTTCCTGGAGTTGAAAAGACAGGATCATCTGGATCAACAAAGGCGGTAAAGGAGTCTGCTTCAGAAGCCATCTGAGCCAGCGCGGCGTATCCGTAGTCTTCTCCCTCTTCCCCCATCCATTGACGGCGGCACTCTTGGATCATCCAGAGCCCAGAAATATTTTTAAGGAAACGGATCGAATTCTCAGCACCTGTTTCATTTGCAAATCCAGCCTGTTGAGCTTCAGGGGTGAGAATTGGGTTTTCGAGCTCTACGCCCATGATGGACCAAGTTCCAGAACTAATCCAGACATCTACAGCGTCCTTATTAGTCGACGAGGCGCCGATAGGAATCCCCGCTACAGCAGAAGCGGTGTCATGCTGAGGAGAGTTGACGACCTTAAGCCCGGTCGTTCCGATCTGGCCTTCTAGCTCATCGCGGGTTGTGCCGAGGATCGTTCCAGGGTCATTAATTTTCCCGAAAACTGCTCGAGGAATCCCTAAGCCATCGATCACGTCCCATGCCCAATCTTTGGTAGCAGGGCTGTAGAGTTGACTGGTAGAAGCGATCGTTCGTTCCGTTGCCATTTCCCCTGTGAGCCAATAGGCGAGGAGATCAGAGATAAAGAGCAGTCGATCTGCTTCATTCAGCGCACGTGAGTTCGCCTTAACTTGCGCAAGGAGGTGAAGACTCGTGTTGTAAAACGCAGGGCTAATCCCTGTTTGCGCGTAAATCTTATCTGCACCCAGGAGGCGGTCTGCCTCTTCCGCCATTCCTTCTGAGCGAGGGTCGCGGTACTGGTACGGAATCCCTAAGAGGTTTCCGTTCTTACTAACTAGTCCGTAATCACAGCCCCAAGTATCAATCCCGACAGACTGTACACTATCTCCGTACTTATCTATACCCACGCGGATTCCTTCTAAAATATTGCGGTAAATCCCAATCACATCCCAGTAAAACCCTCCAGGGAGTTCAACATTGTTGTTATCAAAGCGGTGTAACTCTTCTAGTTCAAGATACTCGCGATCACTATGGCCTTCGCTAAAGTCTGATTTACCAGCGATCACACGGCCAGAGCCTGCGCCTAAGTCTACAGATAGATATACTTTCATGTGGGGGAATTATGAGTTGTCGTTACTTGAGTTTTAATGCCAGCTTGCTGGAATTTATTCAATTCTGCGGAGCAAGCCAATTCATCGGAGATTAACCTATCTATAGCATCAGGTAAAATGAAAGAAAATTTAGCACGTAAGCCTAATTTCGTATGATCGACGAGCGCACAAGTCCAAGAAGCTGATTTAAGAAGCGTCTTTTTGAGACGCGCCCGTTCTTCGCTATCCTCAGAGGCGCCTAGATTGAGATCCACCCCCTTACAGGAAAAGAAAAAGCGGTCCACCGTCATCATCGCCATCGCCTGCTCGGCTAAAAACCCGCCGAAGGAGCAACTGATTTCATCATAGACCCCGCCTAATAGATAGAGCTCCACATTTTGCATGGAGGTCACCCGCTTAGAAACGAGAAGAGAAGTCGTCACGAGAGTGAATGTAAAATCATTAGGAAGAAAATCTACCATCGCCAAGGCGGTCGAGCTCTCATCAATAAAAACGACCTCGCCTTCTTTAATAAATGAACTCGCAATCTGACCAATATGACGCTTTTCGGCCACTGCACGATTTTCACGCTTATGGTGTTGGACTTCGCCTAAGCCATCGTTCGCGCTCATCGCTCCTCCATGAGTTCG
>JALZUI010000124.1 GCA_023301545.1 Akkermansiaceae bacterium | reverse complement strand
TAGCCCTGCTAGCACGAGAGCTCGATTGACGACGAAGCATGAAGAATTCGGAGCCTTTGAGGACTGTCTTTTTTCCGATGTCTTGCTCAACTGCGAGGTTGTTATGGGGCAATGATTAGCCTTCCTAGGTGCTTTTAAGCCCTAGAGAAGTAAGAGAACTGTACTCTCCGTGTGGAGAATAAGCAAAAAAAGGCTAGAAAGTTGCCCCCTGACAGTATAATAATCACCCTTTACAACCTTACGCAAAATATGAAGAGCCTTCTCAGCATCGAAGAACTCAGCCCTAAGATTCTTTCCGACCTCGTTAACAGTGGCGCAGACTTTAAGTTGATCCGTGATTCTCACGATAAGCCACTTGCTGGTCAAACGTGGGGAATGATCTTTAATAAATCTTCCACTCGTACCCGTCTTTCTTTTGAGGTGGGAATTAGTGAACTCGGTGGTAACGCCCTCTTTCTTTCCTCTAATGATCTCCAATTAGGTCGTGGAGAGCCGATTAAAGATACCGCACGTGTAATGGGTCGTATGCTTCACGGTCTCGTGATCAGAACGTTTGATCAGCAAGACCTCGTGGATTTTTCCGAGTGGGGAAAAATCCCTGTAGTAAATGCTCTAACCGACGATGAGCATCCTTGTCAAATTTTGGCAGACCTTCTTACGATTCAGGAGCTTCACGGAACTTGGGACGGCAAGAAAATTGCCTTCATCGGTGATGGCTACTCTAATATGAGTATCTCTTGGATGTGGGCCGCTAAGCATCTCGGGTTTGAGCTCGTGATCGCAGCGCCTAAGCAGTACCAGCCGCCAGCTGAATTCCTAGCGCGTCTAGATGCGCCGAATGTTATTATTACCGATTCACCGACAGAAGCCGCAGGCAATGCCGATGTGATTAATACTGACGTTTGGCTAAGTATGGGACAAGAAGGGCAGGAAGCTAAGGAAGAACTCTTTAAGGGGTTCCAAGTAAACGAAAGTCTCTTGAAATCTGCTAATAAAGACCATTTAGTGCTCCACTGTCTCCCCGCTTACCGAGGGAAAGAAATTAGTGAAGAAGTCCTAGAGGCGCACGCTGATACGATCTTCCAGCAAGCCGAAAATCGCCTCCATGCTCAAAAGGCAGTTCTGGCGTGGCTTTGCGGATAAGCTAGACTTGCCCTCTTAGGGTGTGCTAGGATCTCTCATTATGGATAAACCGGCTATTTCAACGAAAAGTATTTACCGCCTCCTCATCTACCAAAGATGTTTAGGGAGGCTGGAGGAAAACCAAGTTGAAACAGTGAGCTCCTCGGCTCTTGCGAAAGCGGCAGGAGTGAATGCGGCTCAGCTTCGTAAGGATCTGGCGGGCTTTGGCCAAATCGGAACTCGAGGCCTAGGCTATCCCGTCACCGATCTCATCGTCACCATTCGTGACTTTCTGGGGAAGGCTTCGTTTCAACCCGTAATCCTGATTGGGGCGGGTAATTTAGGCTCTGCTCTGATGCGTTACGATGGCTTCCAGAAAGGAGGCTTTCAAGTGATCGGGGCCTTCGACCTCTTTCCTCAATCCGCTCATGCCAAAGGACATGAAGTTCCAGTTTACCCAATGGATACGCTGACGACCTTTGTTCAGCAGAAGAAGGTCACGCTCGCTATTCTCTGTGTGCCGGGAGAGCATGCTCAAGAGATTGCCAACACTCTCGCTCTTGCTGGAATTGGTGGGATTTTGAATTTCTCGCCTACGGTCTTACAAGTGCCTGATTCTATTACGGTCAATAATGTTGATCTCGCACTGGAGTTGGAAAACTTGAGCTACTTTGTGAAACAAGACTCCTAGGTGCTACAGGTCTTCCCTTTTCTCTATGCAGTACCCGATCCGCGTTTTCTCAGACTTACATCTTGGTCATCCAGCCTGTTTGATTCAAGATGTGGAGCAGCTGCGTCCCTTGATTGCAGGGGCGGGGACGATGATCTTTAATGGTGATAGCTGGCAAGAACTCTCGAAGGCTATGCGCGACGAGTCGGGCACGCTTTTACAGCAATTAAAGGAGCTCTGTACCGCAGAAGGAGCGGAAGCGATTTTCCTCCCCGGGAATCATGACCCTAGTATTTCCTCACGCAATGCTGTTGAATTAGATGAGGGGCGAATCGTTATTTTTCACGGTCATATTATCTACCCCGAGGTTTCCCCTTGGAGTAATTACTACTTTGCTAAACAGTCAGAAGTTATGGAACTATTGGCAGAGCGATATAATGAGAGCCTGAGTGTGGATGAACGCAGCGATCTCGCGGCTGAGGTGGTTAGGGTGATGACGCCGAAGGGGTGGATTTCTCAAAAGTCTAAACTCCATTATTACCTAAACACCCTCTGGCCGCCCCAGCGGTTCTTTTCTCTGCTCGGGGTTAAGAAGAATGCGCCCCAACACGGAGTGGACTTTTGTAAGCAACTCTTCCCGAAGGCGGAGATTGCGATTATTGGTCATTTTCATCAATCGATTATTTATCAGCGAGATCAGTTTACTCTCTATAACACAGGGGCCTTTATGTCTGGGTGCCAGTATCAGTGTGTCGAGATTATGGAAAAAACTGTAAATGCTCTCAATGTAGGTAAATCAAAGGACGGAGAGTTTTTTATACAGCGTTAATTTTATTTTATTTCCCATTTTTTAAAAGTTGGCACGAGGGTTGCTAAACAAGGGTAAGATTTCTCAATAGAGATCGTTAAAACTAAAATAACAGCTATGAAAAAAACCATCCTTACCCTCGTTGCTCTCTTCGGGCTAGCCAACGTTGCCTCGGCAGAGACGGCAACCGTGGATTCAGTTGCGGACGTAAAGTTCATTATCGATAACCTCTGGATTCTAATCTCAGCGGCCTTTGTCTTCATTATGCACCTCGGCTTCTCTACTCTAGAGTCTGGCCTCTGTCAGAAGAAGAATGTTGTAAACGTCCTCTTCAAGAATGTCTTCATTATCTCAATGGGTATTCTCACTTACTACTTTATCGGGTTCAATACTCACTACCCTGGCGACTTCAACGGTATCTTCTCTCTAGGAGGTCCTGCTGGTTACGATGCTGCTGACGCTCTTGCTAACGAGACTAAGGAATACGCAGATTACACGTACTGGGCTGATTTTATCTTCCAAGCGATGTTTGCTGCTACTGCTGCCACGATCGTTTCTGGTGCAGTTGCTGAACGTGTTAAGCTCGTTCCATTCATGATTTACGCTACACTTCTAGTAGCTATCGCTTACCCAATCGCTGGTTCATGGCACTGGGGTGGTGGTTTCCTTAACAGAATGGAAGTTCCTTTCTATGACTTCGCTGGTTCTACCGTAGTACACATGTTTGGTGGATTCGCTGCTCTTGCTGCGATCATGCTCCTCGGTGCACGTAAAGGTAAGTTCACTGCGGCTGGGATTAAGCCTATCCTTCCACACTCCCTTCCTCTCGCGGCGATCGGAGCGTTCCTTCTCTTCTTCGGTTGGTTCGGTTTCAACGGTGGATCAGTTCTTTCTGCTGACCCTGCTTCAGTAGCTCTTGTCTTCACAACTACAGCGCTAGGTGCTGCTGGTGGTGGAATCGGTTCCATGATCGCTTCATGGGCTGCGCTCAAGAAGCCTGACCTCTCCATGGCTCTTAACGGCCTCCTTGCTGGTCTTGTTTCCATCACGGCTGGACCTGATGTAATCACCGTTCCAATGTCGATCCTTGTTGGTCTCATCGGTGGTGTGATCGTAGTCTTCTCTGTTCTCTTTATCGACAAGCTTAAGCTTGATGATCCAGTAGGTGCAGTTTCAGTACACGGTATCTGTGGTATCTGGGGAACGCTCGCTCTTGCGATTCCAATCTTCAATGGCGGAAATGATTCAGTAAGTTTCGTTTCACAGCTTATCGGAGTTGTTGCAGTAGGTGCTTTTGCCTTCGCTTTCTCCTTTGTAATTACTCTTATCGGTAAGGCTGCCTTCGGAATCCGTGTGGATGAAGAAGAGGAGCACGAAGGACTCGATGTTGCTGAGCACGGTGTGCCTGCATACGCTGAGTAATTCAACTCACCATAATAATTATAAAAGGGCTGCACGGATTTCCGTGCAGCCCTTTTTATGTTTTCCCTTGAGCGTAAAGTAGGTTGTTGTATCCTAGGCTTCTGGCAAATGAGCCCCTATTATTAATTCCCAACACTGAACACAAATAAGACAATGATTAAGAAATTTTACTTTGCGGGGGAGCTCTTTAGCCAAAAACATCTCGTGGGCAATGCGCTGCTGGCGGAGTCGATTTATCGTACTTCGGAGCATCGCTATCTACCGATTCTGCCACAGGATTTAGAGTTCCGTGATGTGAGCCCACAGGCGATTAGGGATCAGGATTTATTAGGGTTGGTTCAATGTGATTTAGCGCTCTTTCACTTTGATGGCCCAGAACTTGATTCGGGAACGGTGGTCGAATTTATGTTCGCTAAGTTTGCCGATATTCCCTCTGTCATCCTCCGTACCGATTTCCGCGAAGGTGGTGATCAAGCAGGGGCAGGGGATCCATGGAATTTAATGTGCAGCTTTTTCCCAAGAACGGAGGTGGTGATCGCTAGTTGTCTCGAGAGCTGTTCGAGGGCTGGGCATCAACGCCAACAAATCGAATCTTATGACCCCTCTGTATTGACCTCTAATTTAGAGGCGCATCAAGCCGCGATTACGGAGACCGCGGAGCAGGTCATCACGGCTTTTGATCGAGTAGCGACTCAACCTCCTGTGTTAACGCCAGAGAATGCGCCTGCAGTTTTTGATCATCTCCAAGCCTTTGCCGGGTTCGGCGGTGATTCTGCAGAGATTCAGACTATCTTTGAGCAGGCTTTAGCGAAAAGGTCATAACCTCTGGTCCACCAATCGCCCGGTTCCGAGATCGGAGGGGCTTACTTCTGTTTCAACGCATGGTAGCGCTGTGTGTTAGGGTTTAGTAGGAGGGAAAGGGGATGCTCAGAGATGTTGAGCGTTTTTACCAGAGTTTGCACAAAGCAGAATGAAGCCGCCGCATCGTATAGTGCGTCATGCCATTGGCGCCCTGTGGTCGCCGGGAGGTCGTTAAATCCTTCGCCTAGGTAAGGAAGGAGCGCTCCTAAACGATGTTTTTCTAACTCTGGGAGGGCTGCTCTAGCGAGAGTTAAACTATCGACCCAAGGGCCGAAATTTTGTCCAGGGAAGGTGCGGAGGAAGCGTTTTTCGGTACCGCAGGAGTGGGCGATGAGAACACGGTTGTGGAGCAGGGACTTGATTTGCGGAAAGAGGGAGAGATAGGAAGGGGCGCCTTGGAGGTCTTTGGTCGTGATGCCGTGGATGCGACTGGC
>JALZUI010000123.1 GCA_023301545.1 Akkermansiaceae bacterium | reverse complement strand
GAGTTCGCATCAGGAGCAGAACCGGTACGGACATTGATGTAACCACCAGAGGCGATGATGTTATCAAATGCAGTTCGGTCTATGATGAGGTCCTTCATTACTGGGAAAGAGTTAGCGCGGAATGGCTCGATCCAGATGGTGTCGCCATCGTTGAACTTACGCATGTGAACCTGACAGGTTGTAGTTCCGACCTCTTTCGAGTGAGGAACACCGTTGATGGTAAGGGAACACATTCCACAGATGCCTTCACGACAGTCGTGGTCGAAGTGAATAGGGTCATTCCCTTCTTCAATGATTTCTTGGTTCACGATGTCGAGCATCTCGAGGAAGGAGGCCTCTATCGGGATATTCTTCGCTTCGCGGGTCTCGATTTGACCTGTTGCCTTCGGGCCTGACTGACGCCAGATTTTGAGAGTTAAATTTAATGTACTCATTAGGTTTAAGGATGTTGGAGGTTAGGCGTATGAACGGATTGCGAGTTCAATACCTTCGTATTTGAGCTCTTCTTTGTGGAGGATTGGAGTTTGATCTTCGCCGGCGTATTCCCACGCGGCGACGTGACAGTAATTGTCGTCATCACGGAGGGCTTCACCAGCTTGGGTTTTACCTGCAAGAACCTCAGGAGATTCAGGCGTGAATTGGTGCTCTCCACGGAAGTGACCACCACAAGATTCTTCGCGGTGATGCGCGTCAACGTAGAGGAGTTCTGCGAATTCGAGGAAGTCAGCAACACGGATTGCTTTTTCAAGCTCCATGTTGATGCCCTCCGCGGCACCTGGAATACGGACGTCTTTCCAGAATTCTTTTTTAAGTTCTTTGATCTTAACAATGGCTTCTTCGAGACCTTCTTTACGACGATCCATTCCACACTTGTCCCAAGTGAGGAGACCCATTTCGCGGTGGAAGTGGTCGACTGTTTTCGTTCCATTAACCGCCATGAGTTTTTCGACGGTGCTTTTTACTTCGTTCTCTACTTCTTTAAACTCAGGGTTCTCAGTAGTGACCGAGCCTGGAGTCTGTGTAGCGAGGTAGTTCGCAATTGTGGTCGGAATGACGAAGTATCCATCAGCGAGGCCTTGCATGAGAGCAGAAGCACCGAGACGGTTAGCGCCGTGATCTGAGAAGTTTGCTTCTCCGAGAACGTGGAGTCCAGGGAGGTTTGACTGAAGATTGTAATCAACCCAAAGGCCACCCATTGTGTAGTGCACTGCTGGGTAGATCATCATTGGTTGCTTGTAAGGGTTTTGACCCGCGATCTTCTCGTACATTTGGAAGAGGTTACCGTAACGAGCACGGATCGCGTCTTCGCCGAGGCGTTCGATCGCATCACGGAAGTCGAGGAATACTCCAAGACCAGTGCTAGCGACTCCACGGCCTTCATCACAAGCTTCCTTAGCGGCACGGGAGGAAATATCACGTGGCGCGAGGTTACCGAAGGCAGGGTACTTACGTTCTAGGAAGTAGTCACGATCTGCTTCAGGGATGTCAGAGGCTACTTTCTTACCTTCACGGATCGCTTGCGCGTCTTCCTTAGACTTAGGCGCCCAGATACGGCCGTCGTTACGAAGCGACTCGGACATGAGCGTGAGCTTAGATTGGTACTCACCACTTACAGGAATACAGGTCGGGTGAATTTGTGTGTAACATGGGTTAGCGAGGTAGGCTCCGCGTTTCCATGCCTTTACGATCGCCGAGGCATTACAACCCATGGCGTTTGTTGAGAGGTAGAAGACGTTACCGTAACCACCTGTGGCAAGGATGACGGCGTCACCTGCGTGGGAGGAAATTTCACCAGTCTTCATGTCACGGACAACGATTCCCTTGGTGTGACCGTCAACTTTAACGAGATCGAGCATTTCGGTACGAGTGAACATTTCCACTCCGCCGTTATGAATTTCTTTCTCCAGCGCTTGGTAAGCACCTAGGAGGAGCTGTTGTCCGGTTTGCCCACGGGCGTAGAAGGTACGAGATACTTGTGCGCCACCGAAGGAACGGTTAGCGAGGAGGCCACCGTATTCACGAGCAAAAGGAACTCCTTGCGCCGTGGCTTGGTCGATGATGTTGACTGAAACCTCAGCAAGACGGTGAACGTTTGATTCACGGGAGCGGAAGTCACCACCTTTTACGGTATCGTAGAACAGTCGACGAACGGAGTCGCCGTCATTTTGGTAGTTCTTAGCGGCATTGATTCCGCCTTGAGCTGCGATAGAGTGCGCTCGACGAGGGGAATCTTGGTAACAGAAACACTTAACCTTGTATCCGAGCTCAGAGAGCGTAGCGGAGGCTGCGGCCCCAGCAAGGCCTGAGCCTACTACGATGATATTGAATTTACGCTTATTCGCAGGGTTGATAAGCTTGGAGTTCATCTTGTGGGACGTCCACTTATCTTCGAGAGGGCCTGCTGGAATGTTGGAGTTGAGAGCCATAGTAGAAATGAGTTAAGGTTACTTGATAATTCCGACCATTACGGAGAGGGGGATGGAGATGAATCCGATCCAGATGATAAGGGTGTAAACCTTAGAGCCAATGTTAATGAGTGATTCAGTCTTGCTCGTACGGAGGCCGAGAGTCTGGAAGATGGAAGCAACTCCGTGCGAAAGGTGAGAGCAGAGGAGCGTGACTGCGATCAGGTAGAAGATTGAGACGTACCATACTTTGAATCCGTCGACGACCATCTTGTAGGCGTTATGGAGCTCTTTTCCGTCATAAGTAACGGTGTAGAGGTTAGGATCAGCGAAGTCACTAGCAGGGCCACTGCGGATGGTGAAGTGGAGTAAGTGGTAGATCACAAATGCGAGGATCGTAAGACCGGACCAGATCATGATTTTGGAAGAACCACTAGAGCGCTGTGTTCCGTCAACTTCGTACGTTTGTCCAGCCGCTCGGTTGGCGCGGGTGAGTTGGACCGTTCCGACGATGTGAAGAGTGAAACAGACTAGGAGCCCGATTCGCGCGAACCAAATCCCTGCTCCGTGCAACATGTGGTGGAGGAAGTAGGCGTATTCATTGAAGGCATGCCCATGATCAGGAATGAAAAGAAGCATGTTCCCAGACAGGTGGCCGGCAAGGAAAAGGACAAGAAACGCACCAGTGACGGCGACGACGATTTTTTTTCCAATAGAGGACCCCCAGAAGTTGGTGAGGGATTTTAAAGAAGTGTTCATGAAACGTTTAAAATGGTACTCCCAAGAAGTAACTTCAATTGCTATAAACGCAAGTGGAAAAGCTTGTTAGAATAAGAAAAACACGCAATAACCTTCTCCAATTATTGAGAAAGAATCTCAATAGATTGATTGGTTCATTTTCGCCTGTGAAAGATGGATAGATCAGTAGGTTCGGGCGCGCACTATGAGTTTTTTTCATGAAGAGCCTTGTAGAGCGGACAGTGGGGGAGGTGGTCGCTCTTCCCCACTCGGTAGTTATTAAGCAACTCCCGTGACTTCTTGGCTAAAAGTTGGCGGACTTCACGGCGTTTCCCTTTGATTCGTGGAATCGTCATGTTGTCATAGGCCGTGGTTTGGTGACGGAGCCAGGCGATGGTGGCGGCCTCTGCTCGTTGTTCCAGTGGGATCATTTTGGTTCGTGCTACCGTTCCGCTCCCTACAGGAATGGCGTGCTCCGTGATGGTGTGGGCTAGTGTTTTAGCCAGATCCGAATATTGCTTATCAAACTTCAGAAAGGCGAAAACCGCGACACAGAATTCAACATGGTAGAGCGTCTCCTGCTTTTTGCGCCGAGCACGCCCAGCATCTAATTTTTTCTGATAACTAGGGGCCGCACGTTCGGTCATTAGCTCTGCACGGAGCGCCTCAATGCGTCCAGCAGGAGCGAGGATCCCCTTCGAAACCATACGCTTCCCCAGTAGTCCTTCAATCGTCCATGAAGGCCCATCATTCTTAATGCGCCGAGAGAGCGCCGCATCCCCCGGTTTGAGCAACTTCCATCCCTCCGGAATTTTCATAAGCTCCCCATTCAGGCTCTTTACATAACCCGACTGAGAACTAGCCCGCACTTTAATATTCACTGACACGCAATAATTCTCCAATTAAGTTCACGTGATACTCCAGTACTGTTAAATTCTAACCAACTTAAGTAAGGGTTCGAAGACATAGAAAAAGGGGGGAGATTGTTTTTTGATTCTACTATATTTCGTTTGAGAATCTCATCTGTAGAAAACCCTCATAAAAAGAAATACCGACGGTGGGACTCGAACCCACATACCCGAAGGCGGCGGATTTTGAATCCGCTGTGTCTACCAATTCCACCACGTCGGCTTTTGTAGTGAAGAGAGGTGATAGTGATGGAAAATGAGTCGGTGGAAAGAATAAAGTGAGAGAAAATGATAGGGCGAGTTTTATTGCTCTGCGAGGTGAGGACTTAGGCTACTATGATTGGGGCGCTGACTGAGTGATAAGGGATGATTATTTGCTATTTTTTGATTGATATTGAGATTGGTTCTCGTTAAGGGTGTTGCTCTCTCTGCTGTAACAGATTCGATTGTGAGGATGTTAGCCTATGGGATTAAGTAATATACGATTATGACAGATATGAATTTATGGTCTCTCTTTCAGCAAGGAGGAGGGTTTATGTGGCCGCTGTTGGTGCTTTCGATTTTATCGATGATTATCATTGTGGAACGTCTCATCTTTTTTGCAGGGCGAGGGTATAAGTTTACCCGTGATCTGGATGCAGGGGTGGCGAATCAGTACCCGGAGAAAATTAATAGCCCGATCCTAAAGGTGGTGAAGGAGTACCGCCGAGATTTAACCCAAGGTGAAGAGCATGCTCTGAATCTAGGTGGTCGTGAGGCTGCTCGTCAGTTGAATCAGCACGAACGAGGGCTTAAGTTTCTAGCAACAATCGGGGCGATTTCTCCTCTTTTGGGTCTTCTTGGTACGGTGTGGGGAATGGTGCAAGCGTTCGCTAAAATGGCCGAACTGGGAGACCAGGTGACGGCGGGTGATTTTGCGTCGGGAATTTGGACGGGGTTACTTACCACGGTTGCGGGTCTGCTTGTGGCAATTCCTGCGGTTACAGCTGCGCGTATGTTTGAGGCAAAGGTGGATCAGCTTTCGGGTGATCTCAATGAGCTGGCCTCGCACTTGAAAGAGCGTCATTTCCCTAGTTAGTCATGGCGAGTTTTCTTCCAGAGAGGCGTAAGATTGATGCCTCGATTGATATGACGCCTCTGATTGATGTCGTCTTTCAACTTCTGATTTTCTTAATGGTGAGCAGTAAGTTCATTAAGCCTGATGTGCAGGTTGATTTGCCAAGTGGAAAAGGCGAAGCGGTGCAGGTCGATACGAAGGTTGACCGTCATGTGCTTTCGATCTCGCCTGAGAATACGATTACACTTAATGGGGCTGAGATTGCGTTGGAAAACTTTGAGAATGCACTAGCTGCAGCGATAACAGAGGCGGGAGTTAAGCGTCTGGAAATTCGAGGAGATACGACCTCTGAGCTCGGAACGTTTATTGATCTGATTGAGAAGGCTAAGCTCGCTGGAATTGAGTCGCTGAGTTACCATAAAAAGGCGCCGGTGGAGTCAGAGTGAACATGAAGGGCTACATTAAATGGGGCGGGATTGCATTGCTGGTGGGATTACTCCACGCGGTGATTTTTCAAGCATCCCTGAAGTCTAAATTAGCGGAGGCCCAACGAGAAGATCTTGCTGTCGTAGAGATTGATCTTAGTATTATGGAAGACAGCGCTGCGGAGTCCGTAGCGCTAGTCGAGCCCGAGCCTGTTGCACAAGAGGTTGTAGAGCCTGTGGTAGAAGAAACCCCTCCAGAAGTTGTGGAGCCTCCTCAACCTACGGAAGAAGAGGTGGCGGAGCTAGAGAGGCAGGAAAAGATTCAAGAAGAGCATGTTGCGATGTTGGAGCGTCAAGAGGCTGAAGAAAAAGCGAAGGCGGAAACTGCTCGATTAGAGAAGTTGGCGGAGCAAAAGCGGATAGAAAATATTAGGCTGGCAGAAGAGCGAGCAGAGCAAGAGCGTATAGACAAGATACGTGAAACGGAGCTGGCCGAGCAACGCTTGATCGAGGCTGAACGCAAAGCACGTGAAGAGGCTGAAAAACGAGTTCTTGATGCAGCGGCCGCTAAGGTAGCGGCAGCGCAGAAAAAAATAGATGATGCTAAGCGCGCACGGGAAGCGGCCGCCTACGCGGAGCGTAAAAAGCGTGAGGATGCGGAAAAGAGAGTACGTGATGCAGCAGCGGCGAAGGCGGCAGCAGCACAGAAAAAAATAGATGATGCTAAGCGTGCGAAGGAAGCCGCCGCCTATGCAGAGCGTAAAAAGCGCGAGGATAAAGAAAAGAAAATCCGCGAGGAAGCTGATCGTAAAAGAAAGGCGGCGGAATATGCCGAACGTAAAAAACGAGAAGCAGAGGCCGCGGCCCAGCGAGCGGCGGAAGCTGAGGCCAAGCGCCAGGCGGCGTTGGCTAAGACAATGACACAAAAGCCGTCTTCGAAGAGTCGTAGTAAACCGTCGTATCCTAGGTCGTTAATGAAAAATGGCACTGAAGGGTCGGTGAAGGTTTTAGTCCAGATTAATGAAAAAGGCAAGGTTAGTAGCGCCTCGGTTTACGCCTCCAGTGGGTATCCAGATTTTGATTCTAGCGCGTTAAAGGCGGCTAAAAAATGGAAGTATAACCCTGCTTATAATGGTCTGGGTAAGGGGATGCCGTCCTCGAAAGTTGAGACGATTATCTTTAAACTTCGCTAGGAATTGACCTCTTGTGGCTACTGGCGAGAGAAGCGACTCCCGATCCTTTTTGATGATTGAATAAGTTATCTAAATCTTGTTTTTATTACTTTATTGAAATGTTGATTCGAGTTGTACGTATAAATAGGTGAGGGTACGATTATGAAAGATGATTTGAGGTTACTAATGATGCTGATGACGGCAGTGCTCTGTAGTGGCTCAATCGCTTTTGGGCTTTCTGAAGATGTGACTGCGATCAACGGGGTTGATAAGTTGATCGAAAAGCGCTTAGCAAGCGAAGGCTTAAGGCTGAATGCGCCTACCTCAGATGATCAATTTCTTCGCCGTGCTTTTTTGACCGCGATTGGTAGGATTCCTACATACAAGGAGTCGCTTGAATTTTCCGATTTGAGTTCTATAAGTTCACGACAAGCTCTCATTGACCACCTGTATAGGCATGAAGGGTATCAGAGCCATATCATGAATTGGATTATGGATTTGTTACGGTTAAGGGATGAGGGTAATTCTGACCGGATGGATTCGACGGTTTTGGTGGACTGGGTTAGGGAAGGTGTGGCTGCAAATATGCCTTGGGACCAGATGGCTTACGAGCTTGTGAGTACAAAGGGTAACGCCTGGACCGGTAGTGGAGCGGCCGGGTATTATGCGATGGAGCCCAATATGCAGAACGATAATTTAGCGGCGACGACTTTTGCTTTTTTAGGAGTGAAGTTAGAATGTGCGCAATGTCATGATGACCCGACCCAAGAATGGGAGCGAATGGATTTCTACGAGCTCTCGGCCTTTGTTAGTGGGGGCACGTTGTTGAGTCGACCTTCG
>JALZUI010000122.1 GCA_023301545.1 Akkermansiaceae bacterium | reverse complement strand
TCCTTGTTTGTGAAAACATCTCGTTTATTTTTCATGAAAAACAAAAGCAAAATACTTTCTCCGCTGACCAGTAAAAGATCCATGCTTGGAACGGACGTCCCGCCTACCCTCTCGGGACCATCAAAGACCTTGATAACGTTTAAACCATTAGTCATACGCCTCTTGGCCCTTAACTTCCTCATATTCGGCGTGTTAACAACGAATGCGTCTGCTAAAAAAGTCCACGTTGAATATGGAGAAACTTTACTCGCTGGTGGAGAAGCTGACTCTGAAGGCAATCTTCACATCGTAATGCTTACGCCCTCTATTCATGAGCAAGAATGGACATTTGATAATGGGGAGTTAGCCGAACTCATTACTATAGGCTATGAGTTTACGATCTTTAAAGATGTCACTTTAACACAAAGCATGAAGACTATTACGAGAGCTCTAGCCAAGAGCTCGAGAAATATTCATGTCATATCGACTAAAAAACTTCTAACTATTCTCGAAGAACAAGTATTAGGTAAATACAACTCCACCCCTATTAAGTACAACAAAACGCAAAATTCGTTTTGGTGGCTTTCGGGTTACCGCTCACCCACTCAATCTATGACCTTTAAAGGCCGAAAAGATAGCTACTACAGAATGCACTTCACATACAGTAAGGCTAATGAAGGTGAACACATTAAGGTCGAAATTGATAGGGACATTGACCACGATATCGATAACCCTACTAACTAGGCATGTTCGATTTTGATTGATTCAACCCCTCAGTCATGGAAAATTAATTGATATGAATCTTTCCCTCATTTTTCTAATCGGCTTGGCAAGTATGAGCCTCACTAGTGCACAATACGCATCGTTCCCCTTCAAACAGAAATCCTCCGGGATATCTAAGTATGATTTATATATCGGTGGTAGCTTTGGTTCAGGTAGTGATGGAGAAGCCTCTTTCACGGGATTAAACTCTGATTACGATTTACAGGGAGACCGACTTTATTCCTTAGAGTTTGGTGGCAAAAACATGATTGATAGAAAGAGTTACTTCGCCCTCAGCGCTGAACTCCTCGGTACCGAATCCGAATTTTCTTCCCCTAATGGAGAGATCGAAGCGCAAACAATCGGCCTCCTCGCTAACCTACGTTACGGGTATGAAGTAGGTGCTGGTTTTACAATTTATATCTCAGGAGGAATTGGAGCCTTTTATTCTGATGTCGAAGGAGTCAATACGACTGCCACTACGCAAAGCGCCACCAACAGCTCTCTTTCTGCTCAGGAAGTCGTGTTTGGCTACCAATACTCGATCGGTTTGGAGTACGAAGTCACCTCCTCCCTCTCATTCTACACTCAGTACCGCTGGGTCAAATCATCAGATTTCGATGAAGGAGACTTTTCGGGAACCCCGATTGATGACCGCTTTATCGATTTCGGAGCTCGCTTCTACTTCTGATTCTGGAAGCTAAGATAGTATAAAAAAAGCCACCTCAATCGAGGTGGCTTTTTTATGGAGGGCTATTGAGCTCGCTCTTTACTCATTGTTTCGGTGAGCTTCGCCGCAGCCTTATGGAAGGCTTCTGAGGGAACTGAGCTGTTTGGTGACGCCAGAGCAATAGGCGTTCCGTCATCTCCAGCTTCACAAGTAGTTGGATCAATGGGAATCGCTGCGAGGAATGGAATTTTCAGACGCTTCGCTTCGGCTTCTCCACCGCCTTTACCAAAAATTTGGTACTTCTCTCCGTGGGCGCAGATAAAGTAGGCCATGTTCTCGATCAAACCAAGGATGGGAACATTAACTTTCGAGAACATCGAGATGGCCTTACGAGCGTCAATGAGGGCGATTTCCTGTGGAGTGGTAACGATAATGGAACCATCTAGCGAAACCGTTTGTACGATCGTAAGCTGAATGTCACCAGTCCCCGGAGGGAGATCGAGAAGGAGGACGTCAAGCTCGCCCCATTCTACTTGCCTGAGGAATTGCTGGATGTAACGGGTCGCCAATGGCCCCCGCACAATCACTGGTGAATCTTGATTGAGGAGAAACCCCATAGACATCAATGTGATTCCATGAGCCTTAATCGGAATGATTTGATCATCTGCCGTAGCGGAAGGTTGCTGGTCATCAGCCCCGAACATGTGCGCGATAGAAGGGCCATATAGGTCACAGTCACAGATCCCTACCTTAAGGCCTTGTTTTTGAAGCGCAATTGCGAGGTTAGCCGTAGTCGTTGATTTACCTACTCCACCTTTACCTGAGGCTACCGCGATGATGGACTTCACGCCAGGCAGCCCAGACTTACCGCCCGCGCCTCCTGATTGAGTATTCCCTGATGCTTGAGCTGGCGCTTGCACGTCAACATTCACTTTATAGGTATAGCTATCATCTGCTGCACCCAGCGCCTCTTGACACGATTTGAAAATTTGTTCAGGCACGGCAGGATCCGTCGTTTGCACTTGTAAGTTGATAGTGACCAGTTGGTCCGCAATCGTAATTTCCTTAACGAGTCCAAAGGAGACAATGTCGCGAGAAAATCCAGGGTATTTGACTGTCCCTAAGGTGTCTTTGATCTGTTGTTCGGTCATGATAGAGCGTTAGCTAATGAATTTTTGAGCCAATTCAAGATCAGCAGGGTACGTTATTTTTGGGTTGAAGCAAGGGGAAGTTACTAAGGTTGTGGCTTGCCCGAGGAGTTGGAGGGCTGAAACCTCGTCGGTAACAAGTTCATTACGGGCCTCAACCTCCCGGTAAGCCTCTTTAATCAATCCTATTTCAAAAATTTGCGGGGTTTCCATAAACCATAGATTCTCACGATCGAGAGACTCCGTAACGAGTTGCTCATCGGTTGCCCGTTTAATCGTTTCGGTCGCGGGACGGGCTAGGGTCGCGGCTTGCGTTTGCTGCGCTGTTTCATAACATAGCGCGATTGCCGCCTTGGACACCAGAGGACGCGCACCATCGTGGATCGCGACGTATTTGGAGTCTACGGAAAGCGCTTGCAGCCCGGCTTTCACCGAATCATGGCGCTCTGCCCCGCCATCTACTCGCACCATATTACAAGAGGCTGTCACACCAAGCTCCGCAAAGCGCTCAGAAGGACAAACGAGGATGATTTCGCTAATCTCAGGAGATTCCTGAAAGCATTGAATTGTCTGGGCTAGTACACAAGAACCGCCCAATGGAGCGAGTAATTTATCAAACCCCATGCGGCGACTAGATCCCGCGGCGACGATGATAGCAGAAAGCATACGCTCTTTTAACCCTATAAACTGCACTACTGGCGATCAAAAATTATGAATTTCTGCCTTCACCCCAGCCAAGAGCTCGGTGCAGAGGAGCTGGTATTGATCGTAATGTGCTCGCAGGTTTTCACTACTGTTCGCAATGGGGTCGAAGTTTTTTCGGCTCCTGCTGATCCCTGTTAGGCTTTGCTCTAAGCCTTCAATCGTTTGGTAGCGTTGGAACCACTGATTATCGATCATAGACTCCGCTTCTCTCTTAGCATTTTCGGGAAAGAACTGCCAATATTGGTGGAGCTCATCATTAACCTGTTCCGAGAATTTCGCGAGGGTTAGCTCTGAATATTGTTCCCAGTTTCGTGCCAAAAAGTGATCGGTGAACATATCGAGGATAATTCCCGCAAACCGTCTGCGTTCTGGACCTAAGAGGACTTTAGCCTCAGCGAAATTAGCATGTGAATCCGTAAGCGCATCGATTCGGCGATGCATAATGATCCCTTCCAATAACTCAGCTGGTAAAACTTCCGCCAGGCTCTCAGGAGTCCCAGTAATGTAGTCTCCCAGGAAGTTCCCTGCGCGTGAAGCCGCCGTAGGGTTCGCTAGGTAAAAATGAGCCAAGAAATTCATACGCAATTTCTATTACAGAATCCTAATTCTAACCACAAAAAAAGGCTCCCTGTCGAAAACAGGGAGCCTAATAATTCGTTCAACCTTAACCTCCTGCCATTGTGGCCGGATCTAGAGCGCTGGTTAGTTGCTCCTCTGTAATTTCTAGTTCTTCTAGACGCTCTAGGCAGAGTTCTCTAACCGTACGGCCAGAGGTAACACTTTCCTTTGCAATCTTAGTGGCTGGGTCATATCCAATCACTGGGGCGAGTGAAGTCACCATCGACAATGAGAATTCGATCAAGCTATTACAGCGTTCTTTGTTTGCTACGATTCCGTCGACGCATTTTTCTTGGAACACAGCGGAGACATTGGAGAGTAATCGAATCGATTCTAGGATCGCCTTAATCATTACTGGCATGAAAACATTGAGCTCAAAGTGCCCGTTAGCACCTGCCCAAGTAACCGTCGATTGGTTACCAAAGACGCGAGCACTAACCATCGTAACTGCTTCACTCATTACTGGGTTAACCTTCCCTGGCATGATCGACGAGCCCGGCTGCGTAGCAGGAAGCGAAAGCTCACCGATGGCACAACGTGGTCCAGACCCGAGGAGGCGAATATCGTTTGCTACTTTAAAAAGGGAGGTTGCGATCGTGTTAAGCTGTCCGTGACATTCGACTAGCGCATCTTTAGCCGCTTGGGCTTCAAAGTGGTCGCTCGCTTCTACAAAATCAATCCCCGTTTTAGTAGCGATGAAGTCAATTGCGATCGGCGCAAATTTAGGGTCACAGTTAAGGCCGGAACCGACTGCGGTTCCACCCAGAGGAAGCTCTAGGATTGCATCGAGCGCCTTATTCGCGCGCTTAACAGAAAGCTCTAACTGGCGAGCATACGCGCCAAACTCTTGCCCGAGACGCACTGGAGTAGCATCCATAAGGTGCGTTCTTCCGATCTTGAGAACATCATGAAACTCCACTGCTTTTGCCTGTAGTGATTTTTGAAGCCCTTGCAGCGAAGGAATCAAGTCGTGCTTGAGCGCTGTTCCTGCCGCAATGTGCATCGCGGTAGGAAAGGTATCATTAGAGGACTGCGATTGGTTAACGTCATCATTTGGGTGCACGGGCTTATCATCCTTAGTCGCATTCAGAGCCACCCCTGCGATCAATGCCGCGCGGTTAGCGATGACCTCGTTCGCATTCATATTACTAGAGGTTCCGGATCCCGTTTGGTAAACATCTACGGGAAAATGCTCGGTCAGCTTGCCTTCGAAGACTTCTTCGGCCGCTTGTTCGATCAGCTTTGTCTTCTCCTTCGCAACTACTCCTAGCTCACCATTAGCACGAGCAGCAGCCCATTTAATGAGCCCGTAAGCCTTTACCATTCCTTCTTCAACAGGCTCGTGCGAGACAGGGAAGTTTAATACCGCACGCTGTGTAGAAGCTCCGTATAAAGCTTCATCGGGAACTTGCATTTCCCCCATCGAGTCCTTTTCTAGTCTAGGCATGGCGCGAACCTAAGCAGGTCAATTCGCAAAGTCAAATCCGTACTGAGATCGCCATCTTTAGTAGACTTCTTGCTGTAATCCATTGCCCTTCTCCTGGCGCAATCAGAAAAAAATTCTATTGCCTTTATCCCTATCTTATTACGAAGTGTAGAAGTAGATTTCCCTATTATGATCCTAGCTATTGAGACTTCAGCGGAGCCCGCCTCCCTTGCCCTTACCACCCCTAGCGGCGAGCTCATCACACGCACCTTCCGCAACGAAAACCAGGTCAACGTCCCCTTAGCCGA
>JALZUI010000121.1 GCA_023301545.1 Akkermansiaceae bacterium | reverse complement strand
GTCCTTTTTTGTGCCCTAAGGCAACGGTAAATCAAGGAGTAATCGCATCCCGTCGAGCGATTGCTTAAATAGAGTTAAATTCTTATTGCCAGCCCGCCAAAATCTGCTTTAAAGATAGGCTTCCCGCTGCCCCAGTGGCGGAATTGGTAGACGCTGTGGATTTAAAATCCATTGTTCCTAGAACGTGCCGGTTCGAGTCCGGCCTGGGGTACTCTTTTTCTTTATTTTTAGCGGCCTATTTTAGGCCTTGCTTGCGGGTCGTATCACTCATACCTTTCACCTATGATTTCATATAGTGAAGCGGAACCTCGACGGGCGAAAAATGTATTAGGCTCCGAGTTAGAATTATGTTGCAGCTCACCTCGCACCGGTTTTTTCCGCGACGGGTTTTGCCACACGAACCTCCAGGATGAAGGGGCGCACGTAGTGTGCGCTGTTATGACGACCGAATTCCTAGCGTTTTCTAAGACCTGTGGGAATGATCTTTCTACCCCGCATCCTGAGTACAATTTCCCAGGATTGCAAGACGGTGATCGCTGGTGCCTCTGTGCACTACGATGGAAAGAAGCGTATGATGCAGGATGTGCACCTAAACTAAACCCGCTAGCAACTCACGAACGGGCTCTTGAATACATCCCTATGGAGGCGATGAAAGAACACTTTTCAACAGAAGAATTATGAAACGCAGGCGCCTAGGAAAAAGCGGACTAATGGTCAGCGAAATTGGTCTCGGCACGATGACCTTTGGAACGCAATGCGCAGATAAGACGGAAGCGTTTCGTATAATGGATCACGCTCTGGAACATGGAATCAATTTCTTAGACATCGCTGAAATCTACCCTGTCCCGCCCATCAAGAAACTCGCGGGATTAACCGAACAATGGGTCGGTGAATGGCTTAAGTCACGCAGTAGGGATGAAGTCCTCCTCGCTACAAAAATAGCAGGCCCTGCGCATGGATGGTTTAATCCGCCCGTCCGCGAAGGCAATGCCGCCATCGATGGGCATCATATTCGCCTTGCAGTCGAGGGAAGTTTGCAACGCCTCGGAACTGATTACCTAGACCTCTACCAAATACACTGGCCAGACCATGGCATGCGAGTCGAAGACACTTTGGAAACTCTAGACCAACTGGTTAAAGAAGGAAAAGTGCGCACGATCGGATGTAGTAATGAGAATGCCTACGGGCTGATGAAATCTCTCTGGATAGCCGACAAATATAATTGGAGACGCTATGACACGATCCAAAATAATTTTTCGATCAACAACCGCCGCTTCGAAGACGAATTAGCGGAGATTTGTGAGCGAGAGAACGTAAGCCTACTCCCCTACAGTCCCTTAGCTGGCGGCGTTCTCTCGGGCAAATATAACACAGACCAGATCCCTGCCGATTCTCGCTTTCATCACTACCTGACCAACGGGGCACCTCGCCAAAAGCAAATGGCCGAGCGTTTTGTAAATCCCACCAGCTTGGCTCTGACCGCTAAGGTTTTAGAATTAGCGCAGGAGCTCCAAACCCACCCCGTCACTCTCGCTACCGCTTGGAGCATGCACCAGTCTTATGTTGCCTCAACACTCATCGGGGTTTCTAACTTCGACCAACTTGCACCCATTCTAGCGGCTGCAGACTTCGAAATTACCCCAGAGATCATCACGCGCATAGATAGCTACTGCGCTGAATTCCCTTATTCTATGGGGTAAAGCGAAGCCATTAAGTGATTGACCTTAATGACAAAAAACCACTTAATTTCCCCATCTAAAAAACACAATCTTATGCCTAACCCATACACCGGAATCGGAAACCCTTACACCCGTAGTGAAGTCAATGAACGCCTAAGAGACACCCTCTCTAAAGGAGAACCTATCATCGTAGCTGGAGCTGGATCTGGCATCTCTGCGAAATTTATTGAGCAAGGAGGCGCTGACCTCATCATTATCTATGCTTCAGGCCGCTTTCGCATGATGGGCCATGGTTCTATCGCTGGTATGATGGCTTATGGTGACGCCAATGAAATCGCGATGGAGATCGGAGAGTACGAAGTTCTCCCTGTTGTTAATGAAATCCCCGTCTGTATTGGAGTCCATGCCTCTGACCCACGACGCCGCATGTGGCACTGGTTAAAGCAAGTGAAAGACATGGGCTTTTCCGGGATCAATAACTTTCCAACTCACTCAATCATTGACGGTAGCTTCCGAACCTCGTTGGAAGAAACAGCGATGGGTATGCAGAAGGAAATCGACTGTGTCGAATTAGCGACGAACAAGATGGATCTGTTCTCGATCGTGTACGTGGGATCCCCTGAGGAAGCTCAAAAAATGACCAAAGCTGGTGCGGATGTCGTCATTGCCCATGTTGGCTGTACGGTTGGTGGATCTATTGGGGTCTCCGACGCCGCTGTAGGCCTCGATGCCGCCGCTAAATTCACTCAGCAAATCTGCGAAGCCACACATTCGGTAAACCCAGACGCCCTAGTCCTCTCTCACGGAGGCCCGATCGCCACTCCTTCTGACGCCGCTTACATCAATGAACATACTGATACAGTAGGTTTCGTTGGAGCATCTTCGATCGAGCGTCTCGCAGTAGAGAGCTCAATCCGAGACCTCACAGCGGAGTTTAAATCTATTCCTGTAAAGCGCATCCGATAAACCGATGAATATTGCCGTATTAGGAACCTTAGATTCCAAAGGGCTCGAACACGCCTTTGTCGCCAGCCTAATTCGGCAAAAAGGTCACACCCCAATTTTAATCGATGTGGGTTCTTATGGTGAGCCACAGGTCACTCCTGACTACACGCGCTATGACGTAGCTGCTGCGTCTGGAGTAGATCTATCTGCTCTCTATCAGAAGCAGGATCGGGGTGAATGCGTCGTTGCGATTTCTGAGGCCGTTCCCCTCTTCGTAGCGAAATTACAAGCTGATGGAAAAATCGATGGAATCATTTCTCTGGGTGGAGGTGGTGGAACCGCGATTGGGACCGCCGCCATGCGCGGCCTTCCCATTGGTTTTCCTAAGTTGATGGTGTCTACCTTAGCAAGCGGAAACACCGCTCACTACGTAGGTACGAAAGACATTGTCATGATGCCTAGCATCGTAGATGTTGCAGGACTTAACAGCATCTCTCGACTCCTCTTCACCCGAGCCGCGGGAGCCATTTGTGGCATGGTGGAAATGCAGGTTGATTTGATAACTGATTCTGACAAGCCCCTTATTGTCGCTAGTATGTTTGGAAATACGACCGAATGTATCAACTTGGCAACCGCAGAGCTAGAACGAGCTGGGTTTGAAGTCCTCATTTTCCACGCTACTGGAATGGGAGGCCGAACGATGGAAGCTCTGATCGAAACAGGAATGGTTGCTGGCATATTAGACCTTACCACTACTGAGTGGGCAGATGAAGTAACAGGAGCCACGCTCTCCGCTGGAGAAACTCGAATGGATGCCATGACGGCAGCCCAAACCCCCGCTGTAATCGCTCCAGGATGTCTTGATATGGCCAACTTTGGCGAACGCTCCAGTGTCCCACCTGAATTTGAAGGGCGCACCTTCTACATCCACAACCCGCAAGTCACGCTCATGCGTACCAATGTAGATGAATGCACAGAATTGGGTCAAATCATTTCAGAAAAAGCAAATGCCAATCCAGCACCTACAAAAATGATCATTCCAACCAAAGGAATCAGTGTCATTTCCCAAGAAGGACAGCCCTTCTATGATGCAGCCGCTGACGAGGCACTTTTTTCTGCTATAAAGAAGACTTACCAAGGAGATCTCATCGAGATCAATACAGATATCAACCACCCTAATTTTGCTCTTCGCGCAGCCCAAGAGCTCATTCAACTAATTAACCAATAATATGAGTACACCAGTAACCCGCCATTTCGGCGTATTTAAATTCAACCCTGAAGTAACCCCTGAGCAAATTGAGGAAAGTTTCTCCATGATGCAAAAGATGGTCGGTCAAATCGACGGACTCTTGAGCATGGAAAACGGCCCATACAAATCAGACGAGGGACTTAACGACGGCTACACTCACGGGTTCATCATGACCTTTGATAGCCCTGAGTCACGCGACGCTTACCTCCCTCACCCAGTACACCTTAAGGTCGTCGACTTCGTACAACCTAAGTTAGAAAGCCTCGTTGTTTTTGACTTTGACGTCGATAACGCCACCTTTTAGAGGGTAAGAATATCACGCGTTAGGTTTTGTTTCCACCTAACGCGTTTAATAATTTATAAGACCGCTCTTACTTAATAGTCTTAAAGTAGGAAACGAGATCTGCCATCCATTGATCTGGCATTACTCCAAAGCTTTTCGGCATAAAGGAACGAATCCCAACATTGCCCGAGCTTGCGATGAGGTGCGCAGGAACAAATGTCTCCGCTCCCCCAGCTCCGATCATGGTAATACCAGTCTGCGTCTTGCTCTTAAGCATCGCTTCAATAACTCGTCCGTCCTTAAGCACGACAGCATATAGTGCATATGCGCCCTCCACCGCATCATCTGGGCTAACGATCGCCGTAATCAAGTGCTCCACAGTACGGTGAGCACCTCCGTCTAGTGGTGGACCTACAGCAATACCCGTATTCCCTACCATGTGACAAGCCTGACAAGCCCCAAAGTATGCCTGACCTAATTGTGGATTCCCCTTAAGGGTGTCGACCGCTTTTACATACGACTGAATTTTAGTGTGGCGGGCTGCCTGCGCATCCTCTTCTGCTTTCGCAACTACCTTAGCTAACTTAGCAAACTCTTTATTTTTTTTGCCCGCTAATTTCGTAATACGGTTAGTGGCGTCAAATCCAAGAGCCTCGATAGGCAGAGCCTTCTTCAAGATGAGGCCCAGCAGAATACGAGCACCTCCTCTAGTGTGTGAGAGGCGTTCAATCGCTTGATTTCGATCCGATTCAGATAATCCAGGGAACCACGAGTTCGCGATCTTAGTAGCGGCCGCTGTATCTTTTACTGCGAGGCTTGCAATGCACGAAAGTTGATCAGAAAAGGATAGATCAGGCAGAGCAAAGAGTCCCGAATACACTTTAGGCGCCACCTTAGGATCATTACCCAAGGCCTTAATAAGAGGTGCACGCAAGGTTGACTGACTAGTAAGTAACCCCTGAACCTGTTTAGTGTGATTTCCTGAATACAACTGATTTATGAAGCTGATTCCTTTCTTAATATTCGCCTCATCATCAGAGCCTAGTAACCCATTTACATAAGGAGCAATTGCCTTATTAAAATTGTTTAAATTCACAGTATCCATATTACCAAGCGTTAGCGAGATCACCTCTTCTGCCCGCTCACGGAAAACAGATTTCGTTACCGCATCAATCTCAGAACTCCCTAGTAAATGCGTCATGGAAGCAAAGATATTAGGGTCTAATTCCCCTTGGGATACAGACTCCCAATTATTTAGAAAGAGCTTGATACTCGCTTCTTTGGGCAGAGCTAGCCCCGCCCAAAGGAGCTTGGCTGAAGAGAACTCCTTAGCGCGACCACTAGCTAAAAAGGACTCAAGTTCTCCTTGGTAAGATTCTAAAGCCTTACGAGCCAGAAAACGCTCAAAGTTCTGCTCATAACCATTTCCAAAAAGGTTTTGAGCGCTAGCATCGCGGCAAGCTTCTACTAATAGGGCGATTGTATCATCATTAGCCACTCCTACCTCTTCTAGGGTTCTGATCACTTGGGAACGTACCATTGCATTAGAATCGTTAATGTAGGGCTTGAGTAGCTTTGCCGCTATCTCAGCTGACGGCTCATAACTAGCGAGCGAGCGAATCGCCTCACGACGGACGTTGCCATTATCGCTAGCCATCGCCTTGGTAAGAACATCCTCCTGGAATCCACCTAACCCTTCTAGCACCCATAATGCCAAAATTTGTATGTCAGGAGTGAATTGAGCGCCCCCTGTAATAACCTTTGCGATCATAGGCGTTAACTCGGTTGCACCACGATCTACAATTTCTTGCCAAGCAGCCCGGCGCTCCCACAAGGTATTCCCCTTCAAAAGGTGAGTGAGTAGAGCATTGTTATCAGCCTTAGCAACGTTAGGAACCTCTAATGGCTTCTGTGATTCATGCCTAATACGCCAAATACGACCATGTTTACGATCTCGATCTGGGTGATCTCTGATCACCTCATTATGCGATACAATCTTATTATACCAATCTGCGATATAAAGACTCCCATCGGGGCCAAACTCTATATTAACAGGGCGAAACCATTCATCGGAGCAGGTTAACAAATCAGAAAGGAGCTCTGCATTCACCGTTCCACCCGTCTCACGATCAATTCGAACGGCGTTAATCGTACGTGTGATCGGATTGGCTAGGAATGCGACATCGTTAGCCCATTCTTCAGGAAACCCATACTCGCCATCTTCCGAAAAGGCTAAACCAGAAATCCCACTTCCTCCCACTCTGAAATCATGAGCATAAGAAACAGGCTGCTGGTAAGGACGGATTTTATCCCCCCCGATTCCACTAACCATCGTTTGGTCCTCAAATGGCAGAACGGAGCGACCACTATCATTTGCTGAGGTTGCGTACCATTGACCATCTTTTTTGATTTGGTAACCCCAGACATTATCACGGGCGATCCCGATGATCTCTAAATCTTCACCATCTAAACTATAGCGTAAGTTTTTAGCATAAGAGACCTTAAGCTCTTTACCGCTCTTATTAACGGTCACCACTCCGTAATTCAATGCTCCCTGTGAGAAATTCAGCCAACCTCCTGGAGCACGCACGATTGAATGCACCATCGTATGCGTATCGAAAAAACCAAAACCTGAGATAACGGACTCTTCCTTGTCCGACTTCCCGTCACCATCAGTATCTTCAAAATAAAGGAACTCAGAGCCATGCGCAATATAGCAACCATTTTTATAAGGCATAATACTCTGTGGAATACTTAGCCCTTCAGCCCAAACATTAAGCGGCTCCGTCGCTGGAAGCTCAGGATTATCTAAAATAAGAACCTGATCTGTTCCCCTTTCCTCTAGGGTATAGAGTTTTTTAATTTTTGAAACATTGGGGTAATCCTTCTCCAGATTAGGATCTTTCATCATCTTGAGAGCGGTAGAGAAATTGACTCTTGCGACTGGGTCCAAGGGATACATGCGTGCGGTTTGAGTCCACAAACGGCCCTGATTATCAAAGGTTAAATCGATAGGGTTTACCACCCCATGTTTTTCGGAAGCCACGAGCTCGATCTCAAATCCCTCTGCCAGTTTAAAGGTCTTTAATTG
>JALZUI010000120.1 GCA_023301545.1 Akkermansiaceae bacterium | reverse complement strand
CCTTCTACGAGGATTTGTTGAATGGTGCCGATGAGGGCCGCATTTTTACTAGTCGTGAGCTCGTCTTGGATTTTCAGAAGGCGTTGATTACGGTCTTCCTTGTCACGCTCGCTGAGCTGTTCGTCGAGCTCAGCCGCAGGGGTGTCTTTACGCTTGGAGTAACGGAAGATAAAGGAGTTATCAAAGCCTAGGCGTTCGACACAGGCGGCCGTCTCTTGGAAGTCTTCTTCCGTCTCACCAGGGAAGCCAACAATGATGTCGGTGGTGATTGCTAGGTCAGGACGCGCGGCCTTCATCTTTTCACAAATCTCGATGAATTTCTCATTCTTGTAGGGACGGCGCATTTTCTTAAGAATGCGGTCACTCCCACTTTGCATAGGGAAGTGAATGTGAGAGCAGAGTTTTGGAAGGTAGGTGAACGCGGCGACGAGGTCGTCACGATATCCGATAGGGTGAGGGGAGGTGAAGCGAATACGTTCTAATCCTTCGATTTCGTGAACGGCTTCTAGGAGTTGGACAAAGGGGCTTTTCCCATCGACTTTAGGAAATTCGGTACGTCCGTAAAGGTTAACGATTTGACCAAGGAGGGTGACTTCTTTTACTCCCTGGGCGACGAGGTTGGCGACTTCGCTTACGATTTCAGCAATAGGGCGACCTCGCTCACGGCCACGGGTATCAGGTACGATACAGAATGAGCAGCGCATGTTACAACCTTGCATGATAGAGACGAAGGCAGTGGCGCGTTTTTCGGTTAGAGGGAGGTGTTCTTTGATCGTGTTTTGAGATCCTTCTTCCTCAGCGACATCACAGACGTTCATTCCGGATAGGGAGTGCTCAGGGTTATCCATGCGAGCGTTGACACGCTTGTCGAGAATGTCGTCTACATAGGAGAAGACTCGGTGGTATTTTTGCGTCCCGACGACGACGTCGAGGTGTGGAATACGATCGAAGAGTTCAGTGCCGCGGGATTGAGCCATGCACCCCATGAAGCCGAAGACGATATTGGGGTTGTTTTCACGGTATTTCCCCATCATACCCATTTTACCAAGAGCCTTTTGTTCGGCTTGGTCTCGCACAGAACACGTGTTGACGAGAATTACATCGGCCTGTTTTTCTTCGTTAGTTACGGTGTATCCGCCTTCTTGAAACATGTTGGCAACTTGTTCCGAGTCGCGTTCGTTCATTTGGCATCCGTAGGTTTTAATAAAGACGTTTGGCATAGTAGTATGGGGGAATAGAGCTTGCGGTGATAGCATGACTGGGAAATTTTGCCCAGAGATTATTTTGTGAGATTGGCAGGTAAAACAGTATGTCCTTAAGCCTTGATTTGATCTAGGGCGATTTGGGAGAGAAAGAGCCCAAAAGTAGCGGTTACATGGGTGACTGCGCCATAACCTGTAGCGCAGTTTAAGTTGCGCGGGGCTTCGGTTGTGAGCTCCGATTCCTCTGTAGCGCAGGCTTGCGGGGAGGTCATTTCCTCTGGCGAGAATACGGTCGGGATTTTGAACTTTTTGGGCTTCTTTCTTTCACCAGTAGGGAATCCGTATTCCTTTCGGAGCTTTTGTCGAACGGAGCTAATCAGGCGGTCACCGTGAGATTGCGAAAGGTCCGCGATCTGGACTTGGGTGGCATCCATTTTGCCCCCGGCACCTCCGCAAGAGCAGATGGGAATACCTTTTTGATGACAAGTGGCGAGGAGGTGACACTTGGCTTTCACGCTATCAATGGCGTCGATGACAATGTCGGCTCCCTCGCTAAGAAGTTCTTCTGCATTACGTTCGGAGTAATAGGCGAGCGTTGCTGTTACGAGGCAGTCAGGGTTGATTTGCTTGATTCGCTCGGCGAGCGCCTCGGCTTTCATTGCTCCGTAGTTCCCTTCGTGCGCAGGAAGTTGGCGGTTGGTGTTCGTGAGGCAAATGTCGTCGAGATCAATAAGGGTGATCCGGCCGACGCCTGAGCGAGCTAGGGATTCTGCCGTCCAGGAACCTACACCCCCAAGTCCTACGATTATGACGTGCGCTTGCTGAAAGCACTCTAGGTTACTTTCGCCATATAATCTGCCGATTCCGCCAAAGCGGTTGAGGTAGTCATCCGAAAGCATGAGAGGGCTAGTTAGGAACGAGAACGAGGTAGTTCCGTACTTGGTTGCGGAGCCAGTGGCCTTTTTGTACGCTAGCGGAGTGTGCCGCAGGGCTGACGTAGAGATCGCAAGAGCGTCCTCCGTCAAGGTTAAGAGCGGTATGACGAGGGAGGGGAGTTGGAAGGTTTGTCAGTGCTTGGGCAAGCTGATCTAGGCTACAGCTCGAGGTATAGGCGAGAGCAAAGTGGTTAGCTCCGTCCCATAAGAGAAGACTCCGTTGAGCGGCGGTGTCTTTAGCGAGGCCTTTGACTGGAGATGAGTTCTCGAGGAGGAAGGGACCAGTTTGGAGTAGTTCAAGGGCATTGCGATCGGCTTGATGATTACGCTGCAGGGAGGCGCTTCCGTTAACAAATTGGTACACGCCTGAAGTGAGCGAAGAATCGGTGTTCCATTCCCCGCTTTTTTTTCCTGCGGAATGAACAAGGCCTAAGGGCGTTCCTAGTGGAGTAAAAAATCCTCCGTTAATAGCAGCGAGTCCTTTGTTTGCGGAAGTGGCGGTATATGCAGAATCCCATTTTGCACCTGGCGTTTGGTCGGCGACTTTTAGGTGGTACTCGTTGGTGTCAAAGCTGAGGACATTGAAGGTGATTCCCTCGATGGTAAAGCTGTTGTATTGGAGTGCGTGAGGCTGAAGAGGTTCAGTCTCAGGTAGAGCCTCGGTCGTTGCTTGAGTGGTGTCTGTAACTGAGGAGTCGGAGGGAGCGGCGGTTTGATCGGGCTGCGTCGTTGCGGATGACGATGCTTCTGGGGTTGCGATTTTAGTCACAGAATCGGTGTCGGGGAGGGGGGCGACTGCGTTACTGGAGTTAGAGCAGGATGCCGCTAAGAGGCAGAGGAGGATGTATAGATATTTCATAGGACGGGGTGTTAGCTGAGGGGGAGAAAAGGTTTTTCGAAGGCTTCCTTGAAGGTGTATATGCGGTCGAAGTCTGAAGGGGAGTCTCCCTCTTCCTTACTAAAAACGTCGACTTGGATTAAGTTAAAGACCATGTCGCCAATATCGCGGGTTTTGGTGATGCCCCATTCCTTAAGTAGGGGCTTAGTCATCGGCCCAAATTCGGCAAGGGCGAAGTCGCGAAAGCCGAGCATGAGCTCAGGCCCATTAACATGACGAGGTTTCTTTTCTTTTTCGACGATTGCATTGACCGTGAAATCGAGAGCCTCTTTTAGTAAGGTGTACGCGTCAGGGTGAAAACGAGAGTCGTTTTCGTAGATTTCTGTAACGGCTTGGGAAAAGGATTTCATAATACGTTTTTATTCAACAATGATCGCTCGCTGAGGTGGTGCTTGTGGGCGGAAGGGTTCTTCGACAACAATTGCGCGAGCAGGAGCAGGTGCGGGTTCTTCTACAATAATTGCACGTTGTGGCTGGGGGCGCGGAGCGACAGCTCTTCTAGGCGCTTGTGTCGGAGCAGTCCTAGTCGGTCTAACCGGCCTCGCTGGGCGTATCGGTTGTGGCTGTGTGCGAGGTCGCGGCGTAACTTGTACGGGCTGCTGTGGTTGCACTCTAATGGGGCGAGGTGATTCAACTACAATGGCTCGCTGTGGAGGAGCTTGGGGGCGAGCTCGTTCTTCTATAATTACCGCTCGTGGAGGGTGTTGAGGCGCGGTTGGGCGCTGAGGAGCTTGCTCAACAACGATGGCTCGTTGAGGCGCTGCTTCGGGCTGGTTCTCTTCTTTACTTCCAAAAATTCGCTTAAAAAGCCCTCCGATAACGCTTTCCGCTGATTCCTCAGAACGCCTTGGGGCGCTTTTGATTTTTGTAATTGAGGTGCCTTGGTGAATGCTACACTGGAGATTCACTCGTCGGATAAGGTCGTTAGGGACAAGGTCTTGGTACGCTTCTCCGTGCTGTTGACAGGCGCTATTAGCGAGGCGGCCTGAACGCTTACAGAGTGTCACCGTAGTGGATGGGATATTGTACTGGAGGCTAGCAGGGGCGAACTCAGGACGGCGAGAGGCGGCCTTCATGAGGTCTGCCCAGATGGGGAGCGCCAGGCGGGATCCGTAACCTTTATTGATGGTGCGTTTAGGCGTGTCTAGACCTACCCACACGGCACATGTTAGGCGAGAGGTGTATCCTGCGTACCAAGCGTCTTTGTAGTCATCTGTAGTGCCTGTTTTTCCTCCACTAGGGGCGGTGAAGCCGTAGGTGTTTCGAAGGCTAGCTCCCGTTCCGTTGATGTTGATGTCTTGTAGGATTTTAGATACCTCATAGGTGGCTCCTTTGGCTAGTGGGTTGTCGGCATAGCGAACCCCAGATTGTTTTTGCCAAAGCGCTTTTTTGTCACGACTGATGATTTTAGAAATTACGTAGGGCTCTCGGAGTTCTCCGAGATTTGGGAAAATGGTGTAGGCTCTAGCCACTTCATAAGGAGAAGCTTCCCATGCGCCTAGGTAGGAGGTGGCTGATTTTGGAGTCTTCCCGAGTTTTTGGTTTTTCCATTGATACAGGTCGAAACCTGCGACCTCTGCGGCTTGGCTAACACGGGGCATGGTGGCGTAGTCGCCAACTCGGACAGAGGAGGTATTACGAGAGTTTAGGAGAGCGGTACGACTGGCGATTAGTCCCAAGTTAAGGCCGTCGGAGTTCCCAGGGTTCCAGTTGTTGGCACTGTGATCGATTTCACCAGGGCGGAGAGGAGAGTCATCAATGAAGGTCTCAGGTCGCAGGCCTTGATCATAAGCGGCTTGGAAGACGAAGGGTTTAAAGAGCGATCCAACCTGGCGCTTGGCGCTGTAGACTCGATTGAAACGAGAGGCGTCGGCATCACGCCCGCCCACACTGGCAATGACTTCGCCTGTGGTATTGTCGATGCAGACGAGAGCTCCTTGGATATAAGCAGGTGCTTTCTCTGAGTTAGAGACATCGTAACTATACTTCGTTTGGTGAGCGTAGCCCGCTGTTTTTTCGATATTGATCAGACGATTATTAACGGACTGTTCCGCCACCTCTTGGAGGTCTTTATCAATAGTTGTGTGGACGACTAGGCCGCCGACTTTAAGGTTGTTTTTTTCGAGGTGGTGATTGAGTTCCCTAAGGATGGCATCCAAGGCGTAGGATTGCCCCTTAGTGCGATACTTTTTTGGGCGAATCTTGAGGGGTTCAGCGAGAGCTGCTTGTTCTTGTTCAGGGGTGATGTAGCTGTAGTAGCGGAGTCGGCCGAGGACGACATCTCGTTCTTTTTTCGCGCGTTCGATTGAGCGGAAGGGAGAGAAGGCGTTGGGACCTCGAACGATGCCCGCGAGCATTGCCCCTTCAGAAAGAGTGAGGCTCTTGGCTGGCTTTTGCAGGTAAGCCTGGGATGCGGCTTCGATACCGAGCATAGAGTGCCCCCAGAAGATTCGGTTACTGTAGTGTTGGAGGATTTCGGTTTTATCGTAAGCCCGCTCGATGCGGAAGGTGACAAAGATCTCGAGGAATTTACGGTCGAGCTCATGATACCATTCTTCTCCCTCGGAGAGGTCGAAGGTGTTGCGGGAGAGTTGCATAGTGATCGTGGATGCTCCTTGAGTCATACGGCGATCCTTAATATTACGGACAAAGGCTCGTGCAAGGCCTTTGAAATCCACTCCGGGGTGCTCGTAAAAGCGGGTGTCTTCCCGAGCGATAATGGACATGAGGAAATTTGGGGAAATGTTTTCAATGCTTACGACATCGCGGTTTTCGCCATGAATTTTCCCTAGAGGTTTACCATTGCGGTCAAGGATAACGGTGCGCTCAGGCATGATGGCGACCTCTGCCATATCAAACTTCTGTGCGCGAATTACATAGAAAACGCAAAAGAGGATAAACCCTAAAACTCCCATTAGGAGGGAGAATTTAAAGAGCCCGAAGAACGCGCGAATGAGGAATGGGCGTTCGCCAGATTGTCTCTTCTTTTTCTTGGTTTTTTTTGGGAGGTGAGGAGCTTTAGCCATTAGATCAATGCGTTGCTACTATACTTTGTCTACAATTGCGGTAAAAATGTTAGATATTTTTTAATATTCAGAAGGGGATTGAAAAATAAGGAGTGTCTGTTACGTATCATAAAAATAATGTCACTTAAAACAAGCATCCTACTAGCTATTAGTTTATTAAGCGTGCAACAGGTACGCGCTGTAGACTACTACGCCCCTTTTCCTTTTGGTAAGGGTACTAAATTCGCCACCAAGTCTGACCTTGCTGCAACCGGTAAATGGTGGGACAAAACCAACAAAAAAGTCGCCGCAAATGAGCGTGACTGGTTTATTAATCAACCTCGTGAGGAGGCCCTCGCTTTTGCCCTCTACACCTCGCATGAAGGGGTGCTTAAAATCAGCGCGCAGTGCTTTCCTCTTCACCCTGATGAGCCTAAGTCGATTACCCTCTATCTCGACGAAGTAGGAACTTGGAAAAAAGTCGCTGAAAGTGCTATTAATTACCCTGGATGGGACGCGCAATTTAGGTTGGAAAACTGGGACACGTCCAAAAGTGTAAAGTATAAGCTCTCCCTCGGTGAGCTCTCCCACTTTGAAGGGCTCATCAGAAAAGACCCTATCGATAAGGACGACATCGTAGTGGCCAACATGTCGTGTAACTCCCCCCGAGACGAGCAAACCTTCACGCGTAATAAACTCGTCGATAGCCTCAAAAAACATGACCCTGATCTTCTCTTCTTCGCGGGTGATCAGAACTACACCCATGAAGCGGCCACGTACGGCTGGCTTCAGTTTGGTATGCAGTTTCGCGATATTATGCGAGACCGCCCTACCATTTGCATTCCTGATGATCACGATATTGGTCAGCCTAACCTCTGGGGCGAAGGCGGCAGGCAGTCCAAGATCGCTAACGGAACGGATGGAGGGTACACCTTTCCCCCGTCCTTTATTAATATGGTGCAGCGCCAGCAGTGTGGTAACCTACCAGACGCCTACGACGCCACTCCAGTCGAGCAGGGCATTGGCGTCTACTACACAGACATCACCCTTGGAAACATCAGCTTTGCCATCCTAGAAGATCGTAAGTTCAAGTCAGCGCCTAGCAGGCTGCCCAAGAGCAAAGGTCGCGTCGACCACATCTCCAACCCCAACTACGACCGCACATCGATCGACTTACCAGAGCTTAAGCTCTTTGGTGATAGACAGCTTAAGTTCCTCGATCACTGGGCTGGAAACTGGAAGGGCGCGCGCCTTAAAGTAGCACTCTCCCAGACCCCACTCTGTGGAGGTGTCCACCTGCATGGCTCGACCAAAGGCAGACTCCTCGCAGACCTTGACTCCAATGGCTGGCCGCAAACTGGTAGAAACAACGCCCTCAAACGTCTCCGCCACGCACAAGCCAGTCACCTCTGTGGTGACCAGCACCTAGGAGTCGTCATCAAGCATGGCATCGACAGCTATCGTGACGGCCCCATGACATCAAGCAGCCCTGCGCTAGTCAATAGTACCTACGGACGCTGGTGGTGGCCCAAAAACGAGCAGGCAGGAGGTGGCGAAGCCATTCCCTCAGAGCTCCCATGGGTTGGTGATTATAAAGACGGGTTTGGAAACAAAACGACGATGTATGCTTACGCCAATCCAGGTCTTAAAAATGCAACTCAAGTTCGTAGTGGTGAAGTACACCCTAATCGAGGGGACGGCTACGCGATTGCTCGGTTTAACACCAAAACAGGTCAGAGTATCTTTGAATGCTGGCCGCGTAACGCTGACCTTTCGCAAGGAGATAAAGCTCAATACAAAGGCTGGCCCATTACATTTAACGCTAAAGAAAATGACGGCCGTACGCCACTGGGCTATCTACCAGAAGTAACTCTCCCTATTGAAAACGCAGTCGTAGAACTCACCGACAGTATTAGCAAAGAGCGTATCTACTGCGTCAGAGCAAAGGGCAAAACCTTCCGCGCTCCATACTTCGAGCATAGCCAATACACACTAAAGGCGGGGGAAGACGTGGCTGATACGGTCATTCATAAAACGACCGTAAAAACTAGGTAGGCAACGCTGCTTTTTCGAAAGTTTAAAAGTCAAATCAAGCGATGCCTATTAGTGAGGGCTCGCAACTTTTTTAGTTGCTGGCGAAAAAGGCTCTTAATTTATAGTCCATCTTCTAAATCTAGTCTTGCATGGTTTTTAGATCTATTTTTTATATTTGAGCCCGCGTGAACTTTTTCATAAAAATGTTGTTCGTCTTCGTTGGCGTATGGGTTGTTTTGTGAGTCATACCAGTCCCCATTAGGTCCCATTCGTAAGTCTTCTTGCTGGGTAAGTTTTATGAAAAGCTCATTCTTAAGTGATTTCATCTGTTCTGCATACTCAGGCTTTTCTGAGAGATCGGTTATGCAATCAGGGTCAGCTATCACATCGTAAAGCTCGTCTGCTTTGCGTTTAGCGAGGGAGAGCTTCCAGTAAGAGGAGTTTTCGCCTGCTTCTACGACGGCGGATAAAGTAGGGCTGGGGTCCGTGTCTTTGAAGCCTGTTGAGGGGTTAGAACTCGGCCAGCGAGTTGGCTTGAAGTTATGGATGTAAAATAACTTGCCCTTACGGATGGCCCGTACAGGGTAGCCCAAGTCAAGGGGGCGCCCAACGTCATTGCGCTCGCGCCCCATGAGGACCGTTTCGCGCTCAGGAATGGCTGCCATGTCTTGACTCCCTTGAAAGATTTCCAGGAGGCTTCGCCCCGGCCCTGGTAGAATGCCGCTTTCTTTTTGGCTAATACCCGCCATTTCCATGAATGTGGGGGCAATGTCTATGAAGCTAACAAGGTGGCTGGATGTTCTGCCTGGGTTTTTAATGCCGTTTTTCCACATAGCAAAGAATGGCATGTGCGCGGCGTTATGATAGGGGTGGCCTTTAACACGCGGGAACGGCATGCCGTTATCGGAAGTGACGATAATGAGGGTGTTTTCGAGCAATCCTTTTTCTTCTAGAGCCGATATACAACGGCCTACATGTCCGTCAAAGTGCTCTACTTCTAGGGCGTAATCGAGCATGTCATGGCGAACCTCTTCTGTGTCAGGCCAGTATTTTGGGACTTCTGGTATAGACGCTAATGTTTTGCCATGTTTAACTCCTGATTTGAATTCGTAGGCACGGTGCGGCTCATTACAACCTAGCCAGAAGGCAAATGGCTTTGAGGAGTCAGTGTCATTGAGGAACTGTTCAAAGTTTTTAGTATAATCTGTAGCGGAAATTCGTTCTGTTAGGCGCTTGGGGGATTTATGTTTGTTGTATACTTTTCCAAGTAATTTACGGCCTTGAGCGTCGCCAGGACGCCAGCCTTTACCTGTGTATCCAGTATTATACCCATGTTCGCCTAAGGCTTCGGCATAGGTTTTGAATTTTTTATCTAAGATCGCATTGTGGTTGATAGCTGCACCTAGCTGCCATGGGTTTTGCCCAGTAATAAGAACAGACCTCGAGGGGCCACATTTTGGATTTGGAGTGTAAGCAGCAGTAAAGTTAATGCCGTCTTCAGCGAGTTTATCGATATTAGGGGTATTGACCCAAGTGCAACCATTTACGCCAAAGTGCTCGAATGAAGCATCATCAGCGATAATGAATAAAATATTAGGGCGTTCGGTGGCAAAGCTTTGTGAAAGGAGTAAGAGGCTAAGACTCACCAATTGAATACATTTGGACGTTATCATTTCAATAAGGTACGTCGGGAATTGTAAATTCGAACAAAAAATGTTATGGAAGAAGCCATAAAAGACTTTTACTAGTTCTTGATCGTGCGTAAGAGTGCAGGAATGGATTATTCGGCTCTTGTAGAAAAACGAAAAGGAAGATTGGTAGAAGTAGAGGGGCTTATTTCACAACCAGACTTCTTTAATGATCAACAGAAGGCAACGGACACGATGCGTGAGCATCGGTCGCTTAAAAACCTTTCTGAAAACTGGGACAGCCTTCAAGAGGCTCAACGTAATTTAGCTGATAACCGAGAGCTGGCTAAAGGAGAGGATTCCGAAATGGCTGAAATGGCAACAGAAGAGATTCCGGGGCTAGAAGAGCAGATTGAAAAATTACAGATGGAAGTACAATACGCGCTACTACCAAAAGATGCAGCAGAAGAACGAGACGCCTTGATCGAAATCCGTGCAGGCGCGGGTGGAGATGAGGCGGCGCTCTTTGCGGGTGAATTACTAAAGCTTTATAACCGTCACTCGGAGCGCCAAGGGTGGAAGACTGAGCATATCGAATCTAGCGCTTCTGAAATGGGAGGCTTTAAAGAGGTGGTGTTGAAAGTCTCTGGCGATGAAGTATTCCGATACCTTAAGTATGAATCAGGAGTGCACCGTGTACAACGAGTTCCTGCAACGGAGACGCAAGGCCGTATCCATACCTCAACCGTTACGGTAGCGGTTATGCCCGAGGCTCAAGAGGTAGATATAGAGATTAAACCAGACGACCTTGATATCCAAACCTGTCGCTCTGGCGGCGCCGGTGGACAACACGTGAATAAAACAGAGTCAGCGGTACAGATCACCTATAAACCCACAGGGCTGATGGTGCGTTGTGAGGATGGTCGCTCACAAACCCAAAACCGGGAGAAGGGGATGCAGATTCTCCGTGCTAAGCTCTACGAGCAAAAGAAACGTGAGGAGGATGCGAAGCACGCGGCTCAACGGAAGTCTCTCGTAGGGTCAGGCGATCGCTCGGAGAAAATTCGTACGTATAATTTTCCACAGAGCCGTATTACAGATCACAGGATTAATCACACCTCCCACAGTATGGAGCATTTCATGGATGGGCAGATTTCAGAGTTCACGGAACTCCTGCAAAAGGCGGATATGGAAATGCGTTTAGAAGCTGCGGAAAACGAGTAATACAGATACTGAGAGAGAGGGGAGGAGGTTTTTGCTGTTTTTAAAAAAGAAGGGCTTGACTTCTCCTCCTTTTACAAGGTATGACCTTCCTCCACCCAATTTCCAGTCATGGCAGTTACACAAGTTATCCTTAAAGAAAAATTAGACGGCGTAGGCGCAGAAGCAGACATCGTTAAAGTAAAAGCTGGTTTCGCAAGAAACTACCTGATCCCTCGTGGAATTGCCTACGAAGCGACTGAACACAACGTGCAATACATTGAAGGCCTTAAAGCTGCTCGTGCAGAGCGTGAGGCTAAAGAGCTTGAAGAATTCAAAGAACTCTCAGCTAAGCTCAATGGTACAAACCTAACACTCGATCTTGAGATCGGTGAAAACGGGAAAGCGTTCGGAGCGATTACAAACATCGACATCCACAAGGCTCTCGAAGCGAAAGGATTCTCACTAGATCGTCACGCGATTGTTTTGGAGAAGCCAATTAAGAAAACCTCTGATACGGAAGTAGAAGTTAAGCTTCACGCTGACGTAGTTGCAACGGTCACGGTTAAAGTGAATCCTGTAACAAAGGGTTAATCGCACAGGTTACCAAATAAAAAAGGCCGCACGTGATGTGCGGCCTTTTTGTGTTTATTGAAGCGTTGCTTCCGTTAGCTCACATTCAGTTTAGAGGGGTAGATAATAATAATGACTAATGTTGTCCCGTGCGCGTTCTGGTAAAAGAGCCTGTGTTAATTTGGCTCAAGCCAAGTAGGCAGAAAAAAGCCGCCAACCTTTCGGTTGACGGTCTTAGCTATGAACAAAATTACTTATTATAAATTGATTTGCCTGTAGAGAGGAGGTCGTCACAGGCTAATTTTAAGCGTTCGCAAAGGGACTGCTCGGCTTTCTTGAGGTAAGAGCGAGGGTCGTATGCTTTTTTGTTTCCAACTTCGCCATCTATTTTGAGAATGCCTTCGACGTTCTCAAAAAGGTGGGTAGCAATCGCTCTGGTGAAAGCGTATTGTGTATCGGTGTCGATGTTCATTTTAATCACCCCGTAACCTAAGGTTTCGCGGATGTCAGAGAGTTCAGAGCCAGATCCTCCGTGGAATACAAGGTCCATTTCAGCATCTTTGCCATATTTTTCCATTACAGCGTTTTGGCCGTCGCGGAGAATGGTTGGTTCCAGTTTTACCGAGCCAGGCTTGTAGGCGCCGTGTACGTTACCAAAGGTAGCTGCAAACATGAAGCGGCCGATGCCGTTGAGGCTTTCATATACAGTCAACATGTCCTCTGGGCTAGTGTAGAGTTTATCGATAGGGAGGCCTGAGGTATCGTGGCCGTCTTCTTCTCCGCCCACTACGCCAGCTTCAATTTCTAGAATGATATCGAGCTCTGCGCATTCCTTGAGGAGCTTCTTGGACATCTCCATATTTTCTTCGAGTGGGAGCTCGGATCCATCGTACATGTGAGATTGGAACAGAGGCCCTTTGCCGCTGGCGATACGTTCGCGAGAGGCTTCTAGGAGAGGTAGGAGGAAGCCTTCTACGTTTTTGGGGTGGCAGTGGTCAGTGTGGAGGGCGATGAGAATGTCATATTTCTCAGCATAAAAGTGAACGGCTTCAGCTAGTGCGATTGCACCAGTGGCGGCGTCATTGATCGCCAATCCAGAGGCGAATTGTCCTCCTCCTGTGGAAACCTGGATGATGCCATCAGATCCTGATTCGGCAAAGGCTTTAAGGGCACCGCTAATGGTGGCTAGAGAGGTTATGTTGATTGCTGGGTATGCGTATCCGCCTTTTTGGGCGGCATCTAACATGTCTTGGTATTGGGCTGGTGTTGCTACTGGCATAGCGACTTGTACGCCTGTGATTCTGTTTAGGCAAGTTAAAACGCAGATATTCGGGCGCTTTATCTGTGTTTGTTTTTGCTTTCACCGAAGAAGCCTTAAGGGATAAGGGGGGAGGCTGGTTTTTTCCATTTTCAACTACTGAAAATAGAGACTCAGATAAGGTGAGTCTTTTTCAAGAAAAAGTACCACTTTATGCTTGTCATGCAATTAGAGCTACTTTAAGAATGCCGTCCCTTCGATTTAATGGGTAGATGGCCGAGTGGTTAAAGGCGACAGATTGTAAATCTGTTCACGCAAGTGTACGTTGGTTCGAATCCAACTCTACCCACCACTTCGAAGGGCTAAAGTTTGCTGATTTCCTTTTTCTAGCAAGCCGAAGAATGTGACTCATTCATGCTGAATCGGTGATTTTTAAATTTTAGAAATGATATGCGGGTTCTTTTTGTCTTTCATAAGTATGAAAACCTCGTATGTTGCCCCTGATTTGATAGCAATAGTATCTATACTAGATGCTCCGAATTCAACCTGAATAAGAACCGATGAGTCAACCTGAACAAACCGCGAATCAATCTAATCAGTGGATTAGAGAGAGTCTCGGGCACCTTGTTTTCTGGCTCGGCCGCTCCTGCTCAGTGTTCTGCCATCAATCAATTCCTATTAACACCGTTGCCCCTAGACCTTTACTTCTTCATAAGACCGAGCAAAAGATCCGAATTTTTGCCCAGAGTATTACCCAATACTACCGATTGAGAATGAAAAGACGAGAGGGTGCGACACACTAATAAAATACCTAATGTCATCCCAAAACAGACCGAACAATAATCGTTCAGGCCGTTCACAAGGCCGTAGTAATAATAACAATAACAGCAATAGTCACCGTCGAGGTGTCCCAGAGCGTAAGAATAAACCAAATGCTCCAGTTCTTAACTGGTGGCAAAAGATCCTCGCTAAAGTGGGGCTCTACACTGCTCCAGGGGCAAACGCTAAAGCTTCTACTCAAAACACTAAGAGTGGCGGAAACAATAACGCTAAGCGCCCAGCTAACAAGCAAGCGGCTAAGAAAAAAGCGCCGAGACCAGCTCCTCCGCAAAAGGTTGATAGCTCACGTCTCTACGTAGGAAACCTTTCCTACGATGTTACGGAGTCAGACCTTACCGAGCTTTTTAAGGGCTTTGGTGGTGTGAAAACAGTTGAAGTGGTTTACAATAAGCGCACTCAGCGTTCTAAAGGCTTCGCATTCGTCCAGATGGTAAGTCTTGATGATGCTAAGCGTGCTGTTGAAGTGCTTCATGAGCAACCATTTATGGGCCGTAACATGATAGTTAACGGTGCTCGTACGCAAAACGAAGAGCGTAGCGCGGTTGAAGAGCCAGCTGAATAAGCAACTTTTTCCCTAATTAAAATCCCCAAGGAGCGTAGAGCTTGTTGGGGATTTTTTTGTGCGTTTAAGTCTCGTATTTGCGGGGGTGAAAAATTCGTCTCTTTCCTTATTGATGCAAGCAGGGGATTCCGCTTTGCTTGAGCCTCTCTCATGTTTCAAGTTTTTCACAACGATCCAGACACAAAAGCCCGTACGGGCGAGCTGACGACCCCGCATGGTGTGATCCAAACGCCAATTTTTATGCCTGTCGGTACACAGGCGACTGTTAAAACGCTGCACCCCGCAGAGGTGGAGGAGTTAGGCGCGCAAGTGATTCTGGGGAATACTTATCACTTATGGCTTCGTCCAGGACATGAGACAATCAAGGAGCTGGGAGGTCTGCATAAATTTGCGGGCTGGGATAAGCCAATTTTGACCGATTCTGGTGGTTTTCAGGTTTGGTCGCTGGCTAAGCTCCGTAAAATTTCGGAAGAAGGGGTGACGTTCCGAAATCACCTAGATGGTTCTAAAATGATGCTTAGCCCTGAGGTGAGTATGGAGATTCAGTCGGCCCTAGGCTCTGATATCGCGATGCTTTATGATGAATGTCCACCGTACCCTTGTGACCGCAAATACGCAGAGGAATCGACTGACCTAACAACGCGTTGGGCCAAGCGCTGTAAGGAATGGCATATGCAAAATAAACCTGCTGCGGGAGGGTTAGATAGGGCCGCTTCTGAGGCACAGCGCCAGCTACAATTCGGGATCGTACAGGGCTCGGTTTACGCTGACCTGCGTGAGCGCTCGGCGCGGGCGTTGACCGATCTTGATTTTGATGGTTACGCAGTGGGCGGAGTGTCGGTAGGTGAGCCCGAAGTCGAAATGTTCCGCGCGATTGATAACGCGGTGCCTTTCCTTCCTGATAATAAGCCTCGTTATGCGATGGGGCTCGGTACTCCCCCGCAGATTTTAGAGATGATTGGACGAGGGGTCGATATGTTTGATTGCGTGCATCCCACGCGTTGCGCACGTCATGGCCAAGCGTTTACTCTAGATGGGCCTATTAATATTAAAAACGGGAAATTCGCAAAAGACCCGAGGACGATCACGGAAGATTGCCATCCGCATTTGGCTAGTTTTAGCCGAGCATACCTGCGACACTTGTTTAAAGCGGGAGAAATTCTCGCTTTAAGATTGCTTTCTTTCCATAATTTGCATTTCTACTTAAACCTAACTTTCAATGCGCGCAAGGCGATTGAAGAGGGGCGCTTTACTGAATACAAAAACGAATTCACAGAACGCTATAACGCAAAACAACACTCTTAACCTTTACCTACAATTATTATGACTAATACCTTTATCCTTCTCGCTCAAGAAGCCGTAGCTGAACCAAATGCTATCCAACGCATACTAGGAAGCGGCTTCGTTTTTCCTCTCGCGCTCATGGCGATCTTCTATTTCATGTTGATTCGTCCTCAGCAACAGAAGGCAAAAGCCCTTGCTAAAAAGATCGATGCGCTCAAAAAAGGAGACAAGATTGTAACCAATGGTGGAATCCACGGAGTAATTAATCACAAGGGCGATAAGACTTGTAGCATTCGGGTTTCTGATGGGATCTTTATTACTGTTGAGCGTTCAGCGATTGCGACCGTTCTTTCTAAAGGATCTGACAAACCAGCCGCGGATGACAAGGCGATCGAAGTGGCGAAAGAAGAGAAGTAATCATAACGAAATTTAAATCATGCAAAGTATTGTATTCCTCGTAGGCCTCGGCCTCCTCGCCACGCTTCTCCTCTATGTGTTTTCAGAGAAGGACAGAAATAAGCGTAATGTCGGAACAGCTCTCAGTATTGGGGTTGTTATTTTGGCTGTTGTAGCGCTCATCAAGATGCCACTTAAGGGCGGGATCGATATTGTAGGGGGAACTTCTTACACCGTTCGTATTCAGCCGAATATTGATGATAAAACGGGAGAGCCTCTCCCTGTTACGCGTGAAGCGATCATCTCTGCAATTACGACGATCGAGAAGCGCCTTGATCCGACAGGGACAAAAGACCTTTTGACTCAGCAGCAAGGATCCGACCGGATTATTGTAGAAATGCCAGGGGTGACCGAGGAAGAAGCCAAAGAGGTGAAGCGAACGCTAGAACAGGTCGCTAAACTAGAAGTGCGCGCAGTGCACCCGCAGTCACGCTTTTTAGTTCCGCAGGTACAGGCCGGTGAACTTATTTCAGGTTACTCTCTGAAGCAGTACGATACGACTAATGAAGATGGCGAGCCGATCACGATAGATCTACTGATTAAAAACCGTGATATTCTTACCGGTAAAAACGTACAGCGTGCATCAGTCGATACGGGAAGCCGAGGCGTTGTCCATATTACACTTGATGGAGAAGGTGGCGACAAGATGCGATTAGCCACTAGTAAAATGACAATTGGACAGGATCAGATGGCTTGTATCCTCGATGGTAAAGTTATCAGTAGCGCTACAGTACAATCAGTTTTAGGGCGTCAGTTTAATGTCTCAGGTCTCGACTCTCAAGACGAGTGTCGCCGTCTCGCTAATGGTCTTGAAAACCCATTAACGAACCCGCTTGTTATTGAAGAAGCACGTGAAGTATCCGCTCGTCTTGGTCAAGCTACGGTTAGCCAAGGGATTACTTCGGGGATTGTTGGTCTCGCGATTACCTTAGTCTTCATTTTGATCTACTACCGCTTAGCAGGGATTATCGCCCTAATCGGACTATCGGTAAACATTCTCGTCCTCTTCGGAATTATGGCGATGTTTGGCTTTACCTTTACGCTTCCAGGGATTGCGGGGATTATCCTGACAATCGGGGTGGCGGTTGATGCCAATGTTCTGATCTACGAACGCCTTCGTGAAGAAATGGCTGCTGGTAAATCGGTAGGCGCTTCGATCAGAGCGGCTTTCGAGAAAGCGTTCTCTGCAATTTTTGATGCCAACATCACGACTCTGATTATCGCGATCATTCTTATGTCTCTCGGTTCGGGTACGGTCAAAGGCTTCGCAGTAACGCTTACGATTGGTATTCTAACCTCTCTGCTTACTGCGCTTGTTGTTGCTCGTGTTCTCTTCTACTGGGGTTACGATTTGAAGCTCATTAAGAATCTGAATTTCATGCAACTCTTCGGGAAAAAGAGCTTTCCTTTCATGAAGTTGCGTAAGGGGGCCTTCCCTCTTTCGATCATGCTCATCGTAGCGGCTATCGGATTACTTGGGTTCCGTGGAGATAAAACTCTAGGGATCGACTTCCTCGGAGGTTCTGTCATTAAATTCCAAGTGGGTGAGGCTGATATTACAGCAGCACAAGCGACCGATAGTATTTCAGATCTTGAGCTTGGCAAACAACCCCTGGTACAGCAGGAGACGACTCAAGCAGCAGGGAAATTGATTAGCGTGAAGTGTGCGACTAGTGATGTTGCGACCATTACCTCGGAACTCCGTAAGGATATTCCAGCGCTGAATGAGGTAGAAGCCTCTAACGAATCTGTTAGCGCGACTCTGGGTAAAGAATTCCTCTGGAACTCAGTTATTGCTCTCGGGTTAGGCCTGTTCTGTATTCTGATCTACATTACGGTTCGATTTGAATTCTCCTTCGCAGTTGGAGCCTTCTGTGCTCTCTTCCATGACTTGATTATCGTGCTAGGATCAGTAGGGCTTTACAGCTGGCTTACTGGTACTTCCGAGTTCTCTCTCATTCACGTTGGTGCGATCCTGACGATTGCGGGTTACTCAATCAATGATACGATCGTAGTATTTGACCGTATTAGGGAGACCTTAACGACTAAGAAGGGTGATATTGAAGTTCTCATGAATGAGGCCATCAACTCGACTCTGTCTCGTACGGTTTTAACCTCGTTGACGACCTTCTTCGTAGTACTCGTTCTCTTTATCTTCGGTGGCCAAGCGCTTAAGGATTTCTCCTTTGCGATTCTCATCGGGGTGATTGTCGGGACGTACTCTTCGATCTTTATTGCTTCTCCAATCGTTTACCTCTGGGCCCGTCGTAAGGGTGAAGAAAGTATTCGGGAAGAAGTTATTCAGACCGCTATCCGTGACGAAGAAATCACGGTTGAGGGCTAAGCTCCTCTTAGAATTTGCGGGCTCTAGCGAGCCCGCTTTTTTTATGCCAATATGAAAGCACTCCTTCTAGCCTCTCGCCCTAAGACTCTTCCTGCCGCCATCGTCCCTGTCTGGTTAGCGACGGTGCTTGCGTATCACTTGACGGGGGAATGGTCATTGACGTTACTATTAGCGACACTAGGGGCGACTGTTTGTATTCAGGTTGCCACGAACCTCTTTAATGATGCGATTGATGCCCGTAAGGGATCTGATACCGAACGACGCTTGGGGCCTAAGCGCGTGACGGCCAGTGGATTGGTTGCTGAGAAAACAGTTTTCATCTGGGCGGGGATTTTTCTCTTTCTCGCCGCGCTGTGCGCGATTCCATTAATTGCGGCTCGAGGCTGGATTATTTTAGCGATTGGAGTGCCTTCGCTTTACTTGAGCTATGGTTATACTGGTGGACCAGTGCCTCTGGCTTATAGGGGTTTAGGGGAGACCTTTGTCTTCCTCTTTTTCGGGCTCGTGGCTACAGCGGGAACTTACTTTGTCCAAACCGGAGAGTGGTCGGCCCAAGCCGCTTTATTAGGAGCAGTTGTGGGTTGGCTTTCATGCCTTCTAATCGCGATCAATAACCTAAGAGATGTTGAAGAAGACGAGTCGACGGGCAAGCGTACCCTAGCGGTTCGATTGGGTGGCCGGTTGTACCGACGGATCATGATTATGATGGGGGCGCATTGCTCCCTCGCGATTCTAGCCGTTTGGTATTGGTTTGATCTTTTGGTCGGCGTGGAGATTGCTTTTATCATTCTCTCCTGGGTCTTGCTCAATATGGTGGTTCTGGGTAAAAAGCCAGAAAAGCTAAACCTGTACCTTGCGCTTTCGGGAGGGCTCTTAGTTCTCTTTGCCGTTCTTTTTCAGATGGTAGTACTCATTGCTAACGGAGTGCTTTGAGGGGCGATCTAAGGTAAGGGAATACCGATTTCGCTTAATGCGCTCTCTATCGTTTTTTTAGAGATTTTACTATTATTGATCTTCGGGCTGCCGGGGGCAAAGAGGTGCATGCGCCAGTCTTCTATCAATTCGCCAACCTTTTGGAGGTCGTGTTTACGAGGCAGCTTACTCTCCTTCCATGCGTTAAACCAGGCGAGCCAAAGAGGAGTGAAGAGGTTCATGCGTTCTTCTTCACGGACAAAAGGTTGTTGGGCGATTTTTTCGATCCGTTCTTCCATCCCGTAGAAGTGCTTGTAGAGCTGGGAGATGTGAGTTGCGGTGAATTGCTTGAGCATAAAGCGTTGGAGGAGGAATTCCGTTTGTTCAGAAATATCGAGAGCGATTTCTGAGTGATAACGGTGGCGGGCGTTTTCCTCACACCAGCGGGTGACTTCTTGCTTGCTTTCAATGAGTCGAGTGAAGCTGTCGCTGATCTCTAGTGCGGAGTTGTGAAGCTCGCCTCTGGCGCGTTCGGCTGCGACCTCAAATTCATTAGCTGAACGTGGAAGGGGATCACCAAGGGCGTGTTCGATGGAGGTGGAAATTAAGTCCGAAAGGAAGGTTCCCTGCTCTTGGGTTATAATGCCAAGGCTGAGTTTAACCATCGGGTCTAGAGGAAGGTTTTTCTCTAAGTATTCAACGCGCTCGGGGTAATGGAGGCGGAAGAGGCGGATGCAACCTGCGCGGTGCGAGGCCTCTGCTTGTGCTGGGGTGAGAAAGGCTTGTAATCCGATCGAGGTCTTTTCATCGACGAGGGCAGGGTAGCAACCATTAGATTCGAGCGGGAGTTCGTCAATCTGCCCGAAATCCCACATCGTGGCTCCCGTCATGTGCCAAAGCGCATTGGCTTCTTCTTGTCGTCGGGCGGCGAGGAGCTCTGCGAGGTCGATTCTGATTTTTGTGAGATCGGTGCCAAAAGCTAATTCCTCGTTGGCGTCGTCAAAAATCCAGACTTTGGGTCGCCACTCTTCAGGCATGCGGTTGTCATGTAGCGTGCGTGCCGCGTCCCAGTTGACGCCCAACATGTCTTCGAGCGTGAGTTGATCAAAGCCCGTTTGTTTGGCGAGGAATTCAGCTAGAGCCGCTTCCATGCGTATATTCGGTTGCCACTCGAGCCATTCTGAGGCGAAGTCCCAAGCGGTGTCTTTGACCGGTTGGCAGGCGGTGCGGAAGTCTTTCTGTAGACTACGGATCATGGTTTCAGCGCGTTCGGCATAGAGGCCGGGGATTCCCCAACTGAGAAGGTGGTCAGGAAAATGTTCAAGCTGGTCGATATGAATACCGATAACTACGCCATCATCTCGCGCGCCAATTTCGGTTCGATAGTAAACGTTATAGTTTTCTTCTTCGTGGCTAATTAGGTTAGGGAAGAGCTCGGCGCCTTCGGGTTCTTGCCAGATTAAGTCCGCAAGGCGGGGCATGAGTTTCTGCTCGTTGCCGTCCTTCTTTCGCCAGAGGTGGAATTCCTTGGCGGAGTGAATTTCTCCGGGGACGCGCTCAAAGAAAAAGTCGACAGCTGCTTTTTCCTGCCAGAGGTGCCCAACTTTACGGAGCTTGTGTTCCAGGAGAAGGATTTCGGTCTTGATGGCGTGAAATTCATCTAAGAACTCCATCTTACCCCGCAGAGGAGCTTGCCACTCGGTTCCCCCTGTATCGACTGTTTCATAGAATGGGTGAGGAGGAACGCCAGCGACTATGGCCTCGGCCACAAAGATGAGATGGGAATCCTTCGGGTTAACCTTGCCGAAATACTTGTCGCGGTCGTAGGCGAGGAGGAGTCCGCTGAGGAGGACATTTTCCTTTCCGTAAACTGTTCCCTGTTGGGCGTTCCAATAGGGGGAGTGGTGCTTGTAGCGACAGGCCCAGGGGACGAGTTCCTCTAACCAAGTAGGATCGATTTTAGCGACCTTCCGAGCGAATACTTTGCTAGTCTCCACAATTTCATGCCCCATGACCCATTCGGGGTATTGTTTACCAAAAAGGCAGGATCCAGGAAAGACTGAGTAGGAACGGTTGTTCGTGCTCTTGTAGTATCGTTTCTCTTTATCCCAATGGCCAATCTGCATGGGGATCCCTGTCAGGAGGGCCTTGTGGATGTTGTCAAAGTGCCCCCACTCGTTTCGATCGGTACCGAGGGTTGGGACTTTGAGCTTGAGCTGCTCTTTTTGCAGTTGACGGAGCTCGTCAATGACTTGATCCCACTCCAGCACACGGCGGAAGCTCAGGAAGTTTTTTTGGCAATATCGACGGAGCTGATTCTTCTGCCAAGAGGGGCGTTTATTGCCATTGCTGGGTTGGCGGAACTCTTGCAGGCGGGTCCAAACTTCAAGCAAGGACAGGAAGTCAGAATCGGGGTGCTTAAACTTTTGGTGCGCGGTGTCAGCGGCGCCTTGTTTGTCAGTGGGGCGCTCGCGGACGTCCATGACGCTGAGCCCTGCGATAATAGTAGTGAGCGCGGAGGCCACTCCTCGTTCGTGACCCTCTAGGAGCATTCGCCCGAGTCGAGGGTCTAAAGGAAGGCGCGCAAGGGCGAAACCGATTTCGGTCAGGTTCCCGATTTCATCAAGGGCGCCGATTTCTTCGAGAGTGCTTTCTCCTTCACGAATGGCCTTGGAAGAGGGCGGGTCGAGGAAAGAAAACTCGCGAATGCTCGGGAGCTTGAGGGATTTCATACGCAAGATGACTCCTGCGAGGGAAGAGCGCTTGATTTCGGGATCGGTGAACTCAGGGAAGGAGTCGTATTCGTCCTCGGAGTAGAGTTTGAGGCAGAGCCCCTCGCGAACCCGTCCACATCGCCCGCGTCGTTGGCGAGCGGAGGCTTGGGAGACGCGTTCATCTTGCAAGCGCTGAATTCCACGCGCAGGAAGATAGCGTGACATCCGGACGATTCCTGCATCTAGAACGTAGACGATCCCGGGAATGGTCAGGGAGGTCTCGGCAACATTAGTAGCGAGAATGATACGACGGTTGTTAGAGGTCGAAAACACCCGTTGCTGGTCAGCTAAGCTGAGCCGAGCGTAGAGGGGGAGGACGTCCACATTATTCCACTGTTGCTCCTCTAGAATATTGGCACACATGCGGATTTCGCGTTCGCCGGGGAGGAAGATTAGAACGTCGCCTTGCTGGTCGTAGCGATTGATCCATTTCACTCCTCTAAGGACGTGCTGTCTCAGGTCTTCGCCCTCTTCTTCAGGGAGGAATTCATCGGTGACGGGGAAGGTTCGCCCTTCGACTTCGATAATGGGAGCATCATAAAAGAACTCTGAGAAGCGGTCGGCATCAAGAGTAGCGGAGGAGATGATGATCTTCAGGTCAGGGCGAGTAGGGAGGAGTTCGCGGAGGTAGCCTAAGATAAAGTCGATGTTGAGTGATCGCTCGTGGGCTTCGTCAATAATTAGGCAGGAATATTGGCGGAGTTTCGGATCACCCTGGGTCTCGGCGAGGAGGATCCCGTCGGTCATGAACTTGATCGGGGTGTCCTTCTGTGAATGGTCGCGGAATCGGACTTGGTAACCGACTCGGTCCCCTAGCTCGGTTTTGAGCTCTTCGGCCACTCGCTTAGCAACGGAGGAGGCTGCGATACGGCGGGGTTGGGTACAGCCTATTCTCCCTTTCGTAACCCCCGCGTCTCGCATCCACTGCAGAGCCATTTTGGGGAGTTGAGTGGTTTTACCTGAGCCTGTGTCACCAACAATGACGATCACTTGATTGTCAGTGAGCGTCTTGATGATTTCCTCCCGTCGTTGAGAAACGGGAAGGTCAGGGTAGGTGATGTCAATGGGAGAGGACACAGGGGGAATAAAGGGGAGAACAGTGAAGGGGGCAACTGAAAATATGGAGGGTTTTAGAAGTGGGTGTTTCCTGCAAAGCACAAAAAAGCCGATGAGATGGACTCACCGGCTTTTTAATAATCGAACTAGCTAGGGCGAATTACTTCTTGCCGAGGTAGTTAGAAACTCCCTCGTGCGTTGCGTTCATCGCTTCTTCGCCTTTTTGCCAGTCCATTGGGCAGACTTCGCCATTTTCCTCGAAGTGCTGAAGAGCGTCAATGACGCGAAGACTCTCGCGGATGGAGCGACCGAGAGGCATGTCGTTCACCACCTGGTGACGGACGACTCCTTCTTTATCGATTAAGAAAAGTCCGCGGTAGGCTACGAGCTCACCTTCAACTTCGAGGCCGCCTTCTTCGTTGATAAACTCTTCCCCTGCAAGAACATCATATGCGGAGGAAATTGTTTTATTGATGTCGGCTACGAGGGGGTATTGCACGCCTTGGATTCCGCCCTGATCCTTAGGTGTATTAAGCCACGCCCAGTGAGAAAACTCTGAGTCGGTTGAGCAACCTACTACTGCGACATTGCGTTTTTCGAACTCCGCAAGCTCTTCTTGAAAGCGGTGAAGCTCAGTTGGGCACACGAAGGTGAAGTCTTTTGGGTAAAAGAAAAAGAGAACGTATTTTTTCCCGAGGAATTGATCAAGAGAGAATGCGTCGATAACGGTTTCTCCTTGGACTGCTTTTGCTACGAATTGAGGGGCTTGTTTGCCTACTAGTACTGCCATGATATTTAGTTAGTTGAAGTCTTTAAAGACGTCTATCGGAGCGATCTGTCAAGTGAATGAGGTAATGTTTTAATTTATATCTCCTTCTATCGCCGTTCGTTATGTTTGAAAAATGTTAGTTTTTAAACGCAGGGATACCCTTCTCTGCCAATTGCTTTTTGTAGAGGATGCCAAATGGGTGCTGGTCGGCCTTTATTTTTGGTAGGCCCTCGTTGACCATGAATGGAATATTAGACTCCCACCATTTATCGTAAGCGGCGCTGAGCCTAGCGACAACATCAGCGTGCTTTTCAGCTACGTCATGGTTTTCACCCGGGTCTTGAGAGATATCGTAAAGGGCGGTGTTGTCGACTAGGCGCCATTGTTGTGTGCGAACAGCACATTTCAGGTATTTGAACTTTTCTCTTTGTCCCTCAGGCCAGCGCCCACAGTTAAAGAATAGTTCACGATCAGGCCACTCGGCTTCATGGTTTACAAGTAGCGGGAGTAGTGTTCGTCCTTCGATAGTTTGCATCTCTGCAGGTAATGTTGCACCCGCTAGATCGGTAAAGGTTTTATACAGATCTATATGAGCGGTGAGAGCATTGATATCTACGCCTTCCTTGAGCATTCCTTTCCATTGAGCGAGGAAGGGAACGTGGGATCCTCCTTCATAAGGGCTGTTTTTTCCTCCTCTGAGCCCCGCGTTATAGTAGGGGGTTTCTATGGTTTTGCCTATACGAACTGCTCCATTGTCTGTCGTGAAAATTATGAGGGTGTTCTCTAACGCTTGCCATTTTTCAAGCTTGGAGAGGAGCTTGCCAAAGTTGTCATCGATATTTTCTATCATTCCAAATCGAGCCGCACTGTTCTCTGAGCATCCCATTTCGTAAAATCGTTTTTTGGAGGACTCAGGGGCGATTAGTGGGCCGTGAGGAGCGTTGAGTGAGATATAGGCGAAGTAAGGTTTTTTCGCGTCATGTTGCTTCTTGATCCATGAAATACCAGCGTCGAAGAAGACGTCAGTGCAAAACCCTTCGCTTTTAACAACGGTGTCGTTATGGAGGAGGACGCTATCGAAATAGGTGTTTTCACTGCCATTAGAGGGGAAGTCTCCATGTACAGTTTGGCCGATTCCTCCAGCGCCATGCATGAGAACTTCGTCAAAGCCTCTGCTTTGAGGTCGATACTCTATTTCGTCTCCTAAGTGCCATTTGCCGAAAAGTCCTGTATTGTAACCAGCGGTTTTGAGTGCCTGAGGGAGTGTGAAGGTGCTCAGCGCCATGCGTTCGCGCTGTAGGATGGTGTGCGTGACGCCGTTTTTAAACGCGACTCGACCACTCATTAGAGCTGCGCGAGTAGGAGCACAGGTTGGACTGACGTGATATTCCGTCAAGCGGATAGCGCCCTCATGAAACTTATCGAAATGAGGAGTTTTGACGAGTTCGTTACCGAAGCAGGAAAAGTCACCCATTCCTTGGTCATCAGTAATGACGAAAATGATATTGGGCTTACTTCCGGCGAGGGGCTTAGCGATGGCTAGCCCACTTAATAACAAGGAAGGGAGGAATATTGTTAGGAGGGCGAAGTAAGGTTTCATAAATAAAGAATGTTCATTATAGTTTTAAGCTCACGCACCTATCAAGAGAGTTTTGCACTATTTGACCTGTTAATTCAACTATTTGCTGAGAGGTGAAGGCTTCCATTAGACTAAATTATAAGCGGTGAAGCAAAAAACCTCAAAGAGCCTTGCTTTATAATTTCTCTTGAACCATAAATAGAAGAATTATTGTTATGAGCGCCTATCAGCCATTAGATTTTGAAAAGCCCATCCTGGAGCTGGAGGAGAAAATCCAGAAGCTTCAAGATGATCTAGGTTCGCAGAATATTGACCTGAGCCCCGAGCTCGCTGCGATGACCGAGAAACTACAAAAGACCAAAGATGAGATTTACGATAATCTCTCTGCTTGGGATCGAGTGAAAATTGCTCGCCATGTCCAACGTCCTTTTATGTTGGATTACATGGAAGAGATCGCAGACGATTTCACCGAGCTCCATGGAGACCGTATGTTCGGTGATGACAATGCCATGCCTGGTGGTTTTGCGACTATCGGTGGAGTGAAGTGTGTTGTTATCGGCCATCAGAAAGGTCGTGATACGAAGGAGAACCTCCTCCGTAACTTTGGTAGTGCCCACCCTGAGGGATACCGTAAAGCGCTCCGCTTGATGAAAATGGCAGAGAAATTCAATCTCCCTTTCGTTGCTTTTATTGATACTCCTGGAGCATTCCCTGGAATTGGTGCAGAGGAGCGTAATATCTCCGAGGCGATTGCCCGCAATCTACGTGATATGATGAACCTGAAGGTTCCTGTAGTAGCTGTTGTACTAGGAGAAGGTGGTTCAGGTGGAGCTCTAGGGATCGGCATTGCCGATCGTCTGTTGATGATGGAAAACTCTTACTACTCAGTGATTTCCCCTGAAGGCTGTGCCGCAATTCTCTATAAGCACCGTAAGCATGCTGAGAAAGCAGCGGCGGCGATGAAGATGTCAGCTCCAGATCTTCAGGGTCTAGGTGTCATTGATGGAGTTGTTGGTGAACCTCGAGGAGGAGCTCACCGAAACCCTGCTCAGGCTTGTGAGTCTCTGAAGACCACTCTGGTTAATGAAATCCAAGAGCTTCAGAAATTACCTGTTGAGCAACTGCTAGAGGAGCGCTACCAGAAGTACCGTAAGTTCGGTGTGTGGGAGCAGGCATAATCCATTT
>JALZUI010000119.1 GCA_023301545.1 Akkermansiaceae bacterium | reverse complement strand
TGGCGTAGAGGCAGCAGGGTAAGCTACTCGTTGAGTGCTGACTGGTTCTACGAGAATAGGCCCACAGGAGGTAAGAATGGAGCCAATGAGGGCGAGAGAGAGGGAACGTTTCTTCATATCTTTACAGGAGATTATAATAAAATAGAGGGATTACCGTCAAGGAGATAACCTAAGCCTCTAAGAGTTGACGTAGTTTGGCTTGGAAATCTTCAATATCTTCACGGGAAGGTTGATATGAAGGATCTTGGGGGTCTAGAGCCAAGCCTCCAGCTTGATCAATCATCCATGAGGCCGATTGCCCATCACTCCAGATAACTCGACCATTGATGACAGCATTAGGGGCTGTAACTTGATCTACGCTGACTTGCACATTAGCCGCGCCAGCGGCAGGAGCATCGGGTTCATTAGCGGGTGCTTCCTCAGGAGTAGGGGTTGTATTAAGAGGTGCTTGTGGTGTTTCGTTTACCGCTTTAGTGGGCGAGATGATCTCAATGTTATAATCAGAGACTAGGAAGCGTGTTTCCATGTAAGTGATGCTGATCTGGAATTCTTCTTGAATGATTTTTTGCAGATCGTTGAGTTGTGCGCCTTCACTGGACTTGTTCTTGAGGACTGTTACTTGCTCTTCCGTGAGTTTCATAATGATGGGTCAGGATAATTGAGTTCGGAGGGAACTGCTATAAACTAAAAAAGACCACCTGCGGTGGTCTTCAAGAGAATTCGGTAAGATTTATTACTTAACGTACACGCTCTTTTTACCGAAGTGTACGGTAAGGAGGTAGTAAACAGCGCCTCGTTGCTTCATGCGGTGAGGCTTCATTTTTTCCATGGCGTCGGCGATTGCCTTATCAGTAGCAGCATCGTCTTTTTGCTCTAACTTTTTGATAACAAAGTTTTTCTTGAGGCGTTCGATTTCGCTTGGGTCAGTAGCAGCTACGTGTGAAGCATCTACGCTTTGGTTAGCGATGCCGAGGCGTTTAACGATTTTCTCAATGAGTACTGTATCTACTTTTTCTCCGATCGCTTCAAGCTGTTCGGTGGACTTTTTAATATTTTTTTCAGCTGACATGGTTTATTTATACGAGTTACACGTAGATTAAGTATAAATTTAGCTCGTTTGGCAATCACTTTCTTTAAATGGTATAGAAAAGCTGTGAAAAACTAGAATTTACGAGCATGTGAATGCGGAATTACATTATTTCGACGTTCAGGTATAGAGTCAATGTTGTAGAATGAAATCGGCTGTTTGTACAGTTGCTCCGAGGTGTTTTTTGAGGAAGGACTGGCCTCGCTGAGCGATATTCTCTGCTCGTTGCTCTTTTACTAGTTCTTCGATTTGGTCAGCTAAGTTGTTAGGGCTAGCGAGTTGGATAGCTCCTTCTTGGCTGACAACCTTTGAGAAGAGAGGCTCAAAGTTTTGCATATGAGGGCCTGCAATGAGGAGTTTTCCTTGCGAGATGGCCTCAAAGGGGTTTTGCCCTCCAGTCTTCTTTAGCCAGCTTTTGCCGATGATGACAATGTCTGCTAGGCTACTCAATTGGGAGAGCTCGCCTGTTGTGTCGAGAAGGAAGGCGTGATGACCGGAGGCTGTGGGCTGTTGAAAGGTGGTGCGTGAAGTTACGGTGTACCCGAGAGTGGTTAATGCTTTTTGGACTTCGGTTCTGCGTTCGGCATGGCGTGGAGCTACCATTAGGAGAAAAGGGAAGTCGAGGCGGAGGAGTTCTTGCGCCAGCTCTTCTTCCTCTGGCGCGTGAGTGCTGGCCAGGAGTATCTTGGCTTTGTGTGAGGGGAATTGATCCAGTTGCTTGCTGAACTCCGCAGGCGCGCGATTTTGATCTATAGCGAAGTCGAATTTTAGGCTTCCAACATCATGAGTGTTTTCGGCAGGGACTCCGAGAGATTGCCAACGGGAGGCTTGCTCGCTACCATCAACACACACCGCTTTAATTTGTGAGAGCAGAGGAGCGAGTAAGGAGCGGAATTTGATAAATTGGATATAGGATTTATCCGAAAGGCGCCCGTTGATAATTTTAAGGGGAATGTCGTGGCGTTGTGTGTATCGGAGGAGGTTCGGCCAGAGCTCCGAGTCTACGAGAATGATTTGGCGAGGTTGTAGCTGTGTAAAGAGGCGGCGTAGGAGGAATTGGAAGTCTAGGGGGGCGTAGAGAACAGTGCTGCTTTTAGGCGCTTGGGTTCGTGCGATTTCATGCCCTGTGGCAGTCGTGCAGGCTATGACCGCATGGTAATCAGGCTGGCGAGATTGGATCTCCTTGATAGCCTTTATGGCAATCACGACTTCTCCTACACTCACGGCGTGGTAGTAATCCAGTCCTTGGAGTTGTGTGAAGTCGGGTTTTGAGTATTGGCCAATACGCTGTAGGAGTCCAGTTCCCCATCCGCCTCGCTTCCGCATCTTGATGACCCAGAAAGGAGCTGCTAGAATACAAGTGAGCAAGAGGACTACACTATAAAGAGGAAATAGCGCAGCCATTATTAAGAGGGGTATTGGAGCACGGTGATATGGCATTTACCATATTTACGATTGGTCACGAGTTCCCATGGATCCGGAACTAGTTGCGAGAGGTCTTGGGGGGACTCCGCTATGAAGTATGCGCCTGGTTCGGCTTTCTCCTTCCATGCTGGGTGGCTCAGAACAGCTTCTAATTGACTTCCTGGAAATTGCTTTTCGTATGGAGGGTCAGCAAAGATTAGGTTGAATTTTTGAACGCTGGGGGAGTTAAGGAAGTTAATCGCCTCGCGCTGAAAGACTTCATAATTAGAGGCCTGAAGGTTGCGGACGTTTTTATTGATGACTGTGCAAGATTTTCGGTCGATTTCTACCGCCACAGCATTCTTAGCACCACGGCTGAGGCATTCTAAGCTGAGGGAACCTGACCCCGCAAAAAGATCGAGCACGGTAGTGTTTTCGACCACATTCTGGAGGATGCTGAATAAGGCTTGCCTGGTGCGGTCGGTAGAGGGGCGCGTGCCCTCACTAGGGGAAAGTAGGGATTGGCCTTTCCATTGTCCTGAAATAATTCTCATTGTTCTTCGGTCCAGAGTTCTCTGACGGTAAAACTTTGGAGAAATTTAAGCCTAGAGTCAAGTTCAGTCCACCCATCTTCTGGGTCAACCATGTATTCTGGCTTTCCGGGAGGTGAGACTCTGAGGCGGAAGTCTTGGGCATAGCGGTCCGTGGTGACTAGTGGCTGGAAATTACGGTAGCGATGAGATAAAAGAGAGCCTCGGAGTAAGGCAATCATTCGACTTCGCCAAGTGTCATCGGTTACGATTCGGCAGACTACATTCGCTCCTTGAGCAGAAGCCACTCCGTTCCCTAAAAAGGATAAATGTTCACTAATTCCGCGATAATCAGGAATGCTAATTTTCCCGTTTTTGAGGGTCATGTCGAGATGGGCAGTATTGAAGATATGGGAGCCTCGGTTACGATGCGTAGGTTCTAAATCGGTGGCATCTAACTTGAGTTTCACTTGGACGTTCTTAATGTTACGTAGTGATCCTTGGAGGCGTAGGAGTCCTTGAATTTCTTTTAGTTTAATGGAAAGCATGTCGTCCTTAGCCAGCTTTAGGTGACTAGCTCCATTGCTACTAATCTGCATATTAAATGCTAAGGGGAGGGCTCGCGTGAGTCCTAGTTTACCTGCGGTGGTGAATTTAATAGAGGATAAGTGATGGTCAGTAGATGGAAAGGTAAGAGCGTTATCTTTTAACAGTAGAGGAAAATCTAGGTTTAGGTCGACCTCTTGACCAAGGGCGCTAAGCGAGGAGCAGGTAAGCTTGCCAGCGCTTTTATTGATCCCAGAAGTAAGCTCCAGAGAGATTCCCTTTAGCGTGATTGAGGAGTTCTCTGGTAAATGCTTAGAGTGGAGTCGAATGTGCGCGCCTTTGATCGAGACCTTTGGGTAATGTACACTTTCTACGATTAAGGACTCAGGTTTGACCGCCGGGCGTTTCTTTTGAGGAGGGGAGGGCTGTTTTGATCGGTCTTTTGTTTTTGGCGATTTTGAGGGGGGGCTTTGATGAATGGGCGCTGCTTTAGTCTTTTTGGGAGAGGATTGTAGCGAGCTCTCTATCGAGTCTAGATCTAGGTTGAGCTGTGGCGCTTCAATGGTGATTTCGTCTAGGTTTATTTCCCCATCTCTAAGGGTTTTCATTACATTCAGATCAACTGCGACGGAAGGGATGATACCTTGGTCTTTTCCCAATGTAATGCCTTCTAATTTGATCTCGTCAAAACCTCTGATCTTGAAACACTCGAAGCGAAATGGCTGCTTTAATTTCTGCGAAACTTTACGTTCAATTTTGTGATGAACCTTTGGGGTATTAATTCCTACGTAAGCAATTATAAAGAGACCCAATAGAACGAAAATAAGAACAACTACAGCTTGCCGTAGAAGTTGGTAAATCTTAGTTGCGCGAGCCTTACGGCTGCTTGACTTTCTAAGTGCCAAGGTCTTTATCGTTTAATTGGGAAGCGGATAAGGATTTGTTTATTATGAAGTATCTTTCCTGACGGGGTTGCTTCCTGTAAGGTGTAGATGAGGTATCCTTGGTCTTTTTCCTGGAGCTTTCCTAGTGCGAAGTTTTCAGCTGTGATCGCTATTGCGCTTTCTGTTTTAAGAGCCCACTCTAGTCCGCTCAATTCCCCTAAAAGGTCATTGGCGGTTGATTGTAATCCTTGTTCAGTTTGAACGAGGGTGCCGTTGGGGGATTTTACGTTCGCAGCCTCATCTGTGAAGCGAAGAGCCTGAATTGAAAAGCCTGGCCCAGTGGCCACAATCGACCATGTACTATCTTCGTTTTCGGTAAGTTTCAGTGCGATCTGTTCGTGCGTGGTAAAGGAGCGCTGATCCCAGAGTTTGAGATATTTTTGATAATCCTCTTCACTGAGACCCAGCTTTTCATGGTAAGGGAGGGGGAGGTCGGCTGGGTTGTTTTTAGAGTATTCAGTAAACCAGGTAAGGTTTTTAGCGGCGGCTGATCTGATGACTTGGATATATGGCTGGATCTCGTCAGGGGGTAGAACTACTCCGATCTGTCCAGGGATGAGTTGCTCTTCTTTAGGAAAGTATTTAGAAAGAAACTGAGGAGCCGCTTGAAGGTAAGTAATACCAAGGAGTAAAAAAATTGAAAATTTCATCATTCTATAATAATAGCGATACATATAGAAAAAATGCCTTTCAATAAAAAAACACCTAAGCCAGTTAGGTGTTTTTTTATGGTTAAGTACTGAGGTCGAAATTAAGCGACGTTTTGTATGCCGTACTCGACTTGCTGTTGTCCGTGCGGACCGTCAGCCATCGTTTTTTCGAGTTTGATCCCGATGAGCGTTTCGAGCATCTGGTGCTCCAATTCTGCTACAAATGGGTACTGCTCTATCACTTGTGCTAGCGGATTGTGGTATTCTTTGATCTTGATGAGATTGTCTTGCTCTAAGCTTAAGGTATTAAAAACCCCGTCTTCTTCTCTAAGAGCAGATACAGCCTCAGCTTTTTCTTTAATACTCGCATTGGCAGGGATGCTTTTAGACCAAGTAGATTCTTTATCACTAAAGTACTTGCGTAAAAGCTTTTCTGGAGCATCTTCGCCGAACGCGTCTTTAACCCCCTCAAGTATTCCAATGGTAAATTCAGAACCTGCAACAGGAAAGAGATCATCACACTTAGCGGTAAGCTTATATAGTTTTTCTGGTCTACCTACTTCCTTACGTGGGACTCTCCAGCTTTCGAGAAAACCGAGTTTCTCTAAGTTAATGCAGTGTTGTTTTACTCCCATGTAACTCATTTCTACTTCTTTAGCGACATCTGAAACAGGAAGGCCGTCTGAGCGTTTAATAGAAGAAATAATCGCCGCTTTACTTGGGTGGTACATTTCTTTGAAAATTTCTTTAAACATTGTGATAAAAGGTAAATATTACGTGAGATAGGTACTTTAGTCCTTGGAAATGTCAATGCTAATGTAATAAATATAAAAATTCTTGTGACTAATTCTAATTCTAATTCTAATTTTCCTGTGAAAACATTCAAACCATCTTGCACTAGCAGGATGTTAAAAACCTTTAATGTCACAAGTGAAAAATGGGCCGACTATAAGTGGCAACTTCGTAACCGTCTAACTTCGCTGGAAACGATGGAAGGGAAAATCAACTTTAGTGAAAGCGAACTCGCAGGGATACGTGAGACTTCTGGTAAATTAGCGACTGCGATTACTCCGCATTATTACTCCCTAATTGACCCCGATGATGAAAACTGCCCTATTCGTAAGCAAGTTGTTCCTAGAATTGAGGAGTCCTTAGTTTCACCTGCTGAGATGGCCGACCCATGTGGGGAAGACTCTCACATGCCTGTTCCTGGATTGGTTCACCGCTATCCAGATCGCGTTCTCTTTCTTGTTACAGACCGCTGCGCGTCCTATTGTCGCTATTGTACTCGCTCTAGAGTCGTTTCAGGAGTCGGTGATCAGCGGCTAGAAATGCAGTGGGAAATGGCCTTTAAGTATCTGGAAAAAACTCCTCAAGTGCGTGACGTTCTGCTTTCTGGTGGCGATGCTCTTTTATTATCAGATAAGCAATTAGATAAACTATTGACTCGATTGCGATCGATTCCGCATATCGAATTCGTAAGGATCGGAAGCCGTATCCCTATCTTCTTACCACAACGTATCACCCCTGATTTGTGTGAGATGTTAAGTAAGCATCACCCGCTTTTTATCTCGATCCACACCAACCATGCTAAGGAACTCACGGAAGAGGTTAAGGAGGGATTAGAACGTCTAGCAAATGCGGGTATTCAGTTAGGAAATCAATCCGTGCTTCTAAAAGGGATTAATGACAGCGTAGAAATCCAAAAAGAGCTTTGTCATCGTCTATTAATGTGCCGCGTTAAACCCTACTACCTCTACCAGTGTGATTTAATTCATGGCTCGGAGCATCTGCGCACAAGCGTTAAGAAAGGGATCGAAATTATTGAAGGGCTCCGAGGTCACACAACGGGATATGCCATTCCCCAGTATGTGGTGGATGCTCCAGGGGGCGGAGGCAAGATTCCTGTTAACCCTGATTACATCGTTTCACACGATAAAGAGAAGGTGGTTTTACGAAATTATGAGGGGAAATTGTTCACTTATCCAGAGCCTCAGTGATTCATCGACCTTTTTAGATTGTAATGCCGGTTGGGGTGTATTAAATTTACAATGTAATGCAGTGGACTCCTCCTTCTATTGGCGAGCTCAAAAGCTCGTTTCCTGATTTTATCCTGTTTGCTTTCCTAGCAAAAGGGGGGATGGGCGCGGTGTATCTGGCCGAGGACAAGGCTTCAGGGCAAAAATGTGCGATTAAGCTACTTGCGCCTGACCTGTCTAAAGACCAAGAATTTTTAGTACGCTTTAAGCAAGAGGCTGATACTATGGGGCGCCTGGAGCATAATAATTTAATTAGCTTTTACCAATTTTTCCAGGTTGATGGATACCATTGTATAATCATGGAGTATGTCGACGGTAAATCCTTGCACTATTCTGCGCATAAGCAGGCCCTCGATCAAAAGGCGGCCTTGGTGATTATCCTAGGTCTTTGTCGTGGAGTGCAGCATGCTCATAAACTAGGGATTTTACACCGTGATATTAAGCCCGATAATATTTTACTAACCTCAGACGCCACTCCTAAGTTAGGGGACTTTGGCTTGTCGCGTCCTCTTGCCTTTGATGAAGAGCAGCAAGTGATTTATGCAACCAAAGGCTATAGTGCCCCCGAAGTGTATGAGTCTCCAGACCTCGTAGACGAACGAGCAGATATTTTTTCTATCGGGGTGATTCTTTATGAAATGCTTGTGGGCCATTTACCCGAGAAAGAGTACCTCCCAGCCAGTGGATATTTTCCAGAAATTGATCCTTGGTTTGATATCATTATTCTCCGTTCCATTGATCCTGATCCAGATCTACGGTACCCTAGCATCAAGGCAATGCTCGCTGACCTCTGCAGGGTTAAGTACCCAGAGCTACGATACAAGCCTATGACGGCTGAGAATCTTGAGCGAATCACCGCTGCAGGATCGGTTATCAAGACCGATAAAATGAAATTGCAAAAGCCAAAGGCCAGCTTTTTTAAGCCCAAAAAAGGCTTCAAATTTGGCCGTAAGTAGCTTGGAAGGAAGTAGCTTGGAAGGAAGTAGCTTGGAAGGAAGAGTGCCGCTGGATTGTATCTGAGTTTTATGAATGTCAGTCCAATACATAACGTTTTAATCTATTCAGAAATAGAGTCAGGCCGACTTTTTGGCAGGGTGTTTAGCGCGGATGTGGATTGCCATAGGTGTCCGTTTTTGATGGCGTTGTGTAGGAAGGCTTTGGCGTTAGAGATCGCGGTTTCTAGCGGTTGCTGGAGGGCTAGCTGTGCTGTGATTGCGGCGGATAGGGTGCAGCCTGTTCCATGGAAATCTGTTCCCGTTAATCTGGGGAGGCTAAAGGTGGTGAGTTCGCCCTGAGGGGTGGCTAAGATGTCCAGGGAAACGTTTGGATCGGAGCTGTGGCCACCTTTGACAAGGAAGTTGGTTTGGTGCTTCTGCGCTAGGCTGAGGGCTAGTTCCTCTAAATTATCGGTGTCCAAACCACTCAGGAGCTGTGCTTCACGTAGGTTGGGCGTGACTAGTGTTGCTAAGGGGAAGAGGGCCTGAGTAATGGAGGTAAGGAGAGATGAATCACCAAAATCAACTCCGGTGCTGGCGGTTCCTACAGGGTCAATTACGAGTGGGGATGGCTCCAGTATTAGACGGGCTCGGATTACTTCAACCAATTGAGCATTAAAGAGGAGTCCTGTTTTAATGGCAGCGATTGGGTAGGACTGGTATAAGGCATCAAGCTGGTCGCTGAGAAACTCCGGTTCTAGTGCTTGCCAGGAGTGTACGGCATGGGGGGTCTCGGCGACAACACCTGTTAGAGCGGTGAGGCCGTAGACTCCTTGCGTCTGAAAGGTTTTGAGGTCTGCTTGGATTCCCGCGCCAGCTGAGCAGTCAGATCCTGCAATGCTCAGCACTACGGGTGGGGATGACTTAGGCGAATTCACTAGAGGAAGGCTCCGCGTGGGAAATTTGCCCGGAGGAAAGGATGAGATTCATCTTAATATCGTGTGACTCGGATGGTAATGTCGGGAAGGTTTGTTCAGTGAGGCAGGCTCCCATACGTAGAGGTTCAGTGGCGGTGGTTAGTAAGCGGTCGTAAAACCCCCCTCCACGTCCAAGTCGTACGCCATCATTAGTAAAGGCTAAGCCTGGGCAAATAATAAGGTCGAGGTTGGAGGCGATTACGGGAGGGTGGACTTGTGGGTTAGGCTCGGGGATATCGAAAATTCCTTTTTGTAGCGAACGAGGGTCAGATACGCGGTGGAATGTCATCTGAGTGCGCCCGACGAGGGGGTAGTGCCATTCGATTTTAGGGAGTAGCTCGGTAATCCCTTGGAGGTTTACCTCTAAGGGGAGTGCGGCGTAGATCGCTACTTTTGTAACATCGGGGTTATCGTTAAGCCAGTCCTGGAGCACCTCGACAAGTTGCTGAGATTGCTCCTGTAAGCTTTTCGCTGAAATGGTAGAGAGAGTCTTGCGAACCTCTTGGCGTAATTTACGTTTATTACTGCTCATAATAGATTTAATTTTTAGAGATAATGACGTGTAGGTAATACGATTTCGTTCTATAGTTATAGGCGGGGCCTAGTTTTATGTTGGCTCCAGGAATCTGCCACCTGTGAGTGTTTATAATTCCTCCAGATTGTTCGACGAGATAAACTTCTGGGTATGTAGCTTGAGACAAAGGTTCACCATAGATGATGCCGAATAACTTCACCATTTCATTCCAGCTATTTTGAAGAACAGAACTGTACTGTTCTTTGGGAACTGAATCTGAACGGAGCTCAAGACCCGCGAGGACTTTGATTTTTCCTAAGGCGGGGTCATCTCCAGCAAGCCATTTGAAATAGAGGAAGCATTGAAGGTCTCCTATGGCATTCTTGGTTTTGAACTTTTCGTCGATACCAGTCAGGCCATCAAAAATCCCATTACCTACATTACTAATGACAATTTGGCTCTCTTTAAGCTTAGCGAGAACATCCCTCTGGGTGTCACCAAATTGGAGTGAGTCGAATACGCTTCTGGGTCCCTGTTCCTTATTGCTTTCGCGATCTCTTTGTGCTCGGAGCCATTGTTGATCCTTTTTGTTGAGTCGCTCAATAGGGAATTTTATGGTTCGAGAGCCCTGGTCGATAGTTACTAAACCATCGGCATAACTAATGTAAGTGCCTACAAAGGATTTTGTTCCTGTGGTATCAGTCCACTTCCTCGGAGCATCATTCTGTGCGGAAAGAGGCAAAGTGAAAAACACTAAGAGAGTGAATAAGATATGGAAATAGAGTGGTTTCTTCACGAGTGTTTACGTTATAGGTGTATTTCTAAAATAATCAAAGCACTATTATACAAAAAGAACCAACAGGAATCTGTTGGTTCTTTTTTTGAAATGAAATTAATAGAAAATCTTAGTAATCAGTAGAGCGTGAGTGGGAGAAGTGAGACTCGAATCCTAGTTCTGGTGGGAACTCTGAAAGTCCATCAGATGGATTCATTTCTACTCTCCAATCAGCGCCACACTTTTGATATGGTGGACGGTATGTGCCTTTGTATGTAGGGCAGTGGAAAGTGAAAAGCTCGTAAAAACCGTATCCGAGGCGTTTGAAGCCTTTATGAACGCCATCTACAAGACCGAATGAATAACCCGCTTTGCTACCGTAAGCATTATTTTTGCGCACGATCTGTTCTGGGATTTCAATAAATCCGTAAAGGATGTTACTGATAGCCCGTCCGAGTTTACGGTTAGCCGTGTACTCTGATGCTGGCGGTGCTTGAATATCTGCTGAGGCAATAGAGAAGATAGAACAAGCGGCGATTGTTGTGATGAGCCATTTTTTCATATAGTTTAAGGTAACCAAATTTATTTCAGTTAATGCAAGACAAAACGAATTAAATCGTAATTTATCTAGACGTAACCGAAGGTATTGGCGGGTTAGTCCATTTAAAGAGTTACTGAGTAGGTGTTTGTTACTCCCTCAAACGCACTGAGTTTGTCGAGGATAGTAGGCGATACAGGAGTGTCGACTTCGATGATAGACATTGCTCCCTGGATATGCTCGCTGCGAGCAAGCGACATGTTGGCGATATTGTAATCGTTTTCGGCAAGGCTAGTACCAATCGCTCCAACGATTCCTTTGCTGTCATCGTTGCGTACAATGAGGAAGTTTCCTTTGATCCCCATTTCTACAAAAACCTTGTCGATTTCAACGACCTTGGCAGTTTTTCCGATGATGGTTCCTGCGACGCGGTAGCGAGTGTCTCCTTTGCGGAGCTCTGCGACGAGAAGGTCGGAGTATTCTGTTTTGGCGTTGATTGTAGATTCGACCATATCAATACCGAGGGCTTTAGCTTTGCCTGGCGCGTTAACGATGTTCGTGTCTTCGGCTGCCGACTGCAGTAAAGCTGTTAGAACATTACGAGAAACAAGAGCGGTATCTTTCTCGGCGAGTTCTCCGTGGTATGAGATACGGAGTGATTCTGGGTTTTCTGGGCCGAGTTGTGAAAGGAGTGTTCCAAGGGCTTTTCCAAGATCGAGGTATTGACCAATTTCTTCCGCTGCTTTGGCATCGAGCGAAGGCATGTTGATCGCGTTTCTAATTTCGCCAGTTACGAGGAAATCGCGAATTTGTTCAGCGACTTGGATTCCGACATTCTCTTGCGCTTCGTTAGTTGAGGCTCCGAGGTGAGGGGTGAAGGCGACGTGTTTTTCGTGTTGGAAGATGTCAGTTTTGGCGAGGGCTTCCATTTCGATTTCAGGAGGCTCAGCAGTAAATACGTCTAGTCCACAACCTGAGATGTGTCCGTCAGAGATCGCGTCGCTTAGAGCTTGTTCGTCTACTAGACCACCACGAGCACAGTTTACGACAATAGCACCTTTATTCATGAGCTTGAGGCTCTCGGCATTTATGATGTTGCGAGTGGAGTCGATGAGAGGAACGTGAAGAGTTACAAAATCAGCTCCAGTGAGGGCTTCATTAGCTGACTCGGCGAGGTCGATTTTAAGTTCGTCGGCACGAGCTTGGGTGAGAAAAGGGTCGTAACCGGTAACCTGCATTCCAAACGCTTGAGCGCGTTTGGTGAATTCTACTCCGATACGTCCCATTCCGATTACGGCGAGGCGCTTGTTAAAGATTTCAATACCTTGGTATTGTTTGCGGTTCCATTTTCCTTCGTTAAGAGACTTGAAAGAAGCTCCGATATTACGGGCCGCGGAAAGCATGAGGGTGAAGGCTAGTTCAGCAGTCGAGATGGTATTCCCTGTAGGAGTGTTCATGACGATTACTCCGTGAGAGTCGGCAGCGTCACGATCGATATTGTCAGTACCTACTCCAGCTCGTCCGATGACTTTGAGTTTCTTACCAGCAGAGATGACATCAGCTTTCACCTTTGTCCGAGAGCGAACGATGAGAGCATCGTATTCGTGGATGGTTTCAAGAACTTCTTCTTGAGTCATTTTAGGAGTGAATACTACGTCTAGCTCCTCAATTTTAGAGAGAAGGTCTACCCCAATTTGTGAGATGTTATCTGCGACAAGAACTTTGAATTTAGCCATGTTACCGTTGACTTAAGCCAGAGGAGGCGACTTGTCAAAACGGGAATTCGAAAAAGATAGGGTAAGGTAAATGGGTAAAAAAAAGCACCTGCGGTTAAGCAGGTGCGATATTAATGATATGGTGGAGAAAAGAGGCTTAAGCTTCTACTTCAGCAACATTGATTCGACGGCCATCTTTGTCGAAGTACACGTTTCCTTCAACAAGTGCGAAGAGGGTGTGATCTTTACCCATTCCTACGTTTGTTCCTGGGTGCCACTTTGTGCCACGCTGACGGATGAGGATGTTACCAGGGATTACTGCTTGTCCGCCAAATTTTTTAACGCCAAGTCTTTTACTGCGTGAGTCGCGTCCGTTTTTTACGGAACCTTGTCCTTTTTTATGAGCCATTGGTCTTTAGAAGTAAGTAGTTAAATTATCCTGCGATTGAGGTGATCTCGATAGTCGTGAGGTGACGACGGTATCCTTTAGTCTTGTGGTAACCTTTACGACGCTTGAATTTAAAAGCGACACCTTTAGGGCCACGGAATTGTGAAACAACTTTCGCTGTTACTTTAGACCCTGCAATGATTGGCGCACCGATTTTAACGCTGTCACCCTCACCGATCATGAGTGCTTCAAAAGATGTTTCTGCTCCTTCGTCAAGAGCGAGTTTTTCTACATCGATCTGATCTCCTGCTTGAACGCGGTATTGTTTACCGCCTGTTTTGATGACTGCGTAAGACATAATAAATTGTTTCCTTGGTTAGAAGGGAAGGAGAAAAAAACACGTTAGTTAAGGAAGCGCAAGTAAAATCTTCCCCTTTTTATTGATATCTAGCAGATTAGTTCTAGTTTAGCGGAAATGAAAGAGGTTATCATCAATTCAGCAGAGGAAATGATTGAGCTGGGTGCTACGATTGGAAAAAGTTTATCGGCTGGTGCAGTAGTAGCTATGGTAGGGGATTTAGGCGCGGGTAAGACACATTTCACGAAGGGGCTTTGTCGGTCTCAAGGAGGGAATGATACAACCAGTCCTACATTTAAGTTAGTGAACGAAATTCCAGGTAAGCCGCATTGGGTATTTCATTTTGATTTCTACAGAGTAAAAGCGGTTGAGGAGCTTTTAGATCTGGGCTGGGATGATTATCTGGATCGCGAGGGGGTGGTCGTGGCTGAATGGGCCGATCTATATCCTGAACTTATTCCAGAGGAGGCCCTGTGGATCAAGATCGAGCATGTTAGCGAAGGACGAAAGGTAATTATCGCGCAATGAGAGAGTGATTCGGGTATAAAAATGCGCCCAGTTCTATTGCTATGGAACGGGGCGCTTTTGTTTGTACTGCTCTAAGTTGATTTACTGGTTCTGGGCGAGGCTTCTGCTTACGGCAGCGCGGTTGTAGTAACCGTTAACTAAGTTGAGGTAATTTTGCCATTTGCGACCTGGGCGACCATTGTCGAGGAGGAAGCGGGGGCAGTTTTTATTAGGTACTCGCACACCACGGCGAGGCCAGTGGTAGTGGGGCTTGACGTTAGAAAGAGGGATGCCGTGCTTGTGCATGAGGTAGGCCGTTAACTTCGCCGTTCGATCGATTGTGCGGTTAAGGCTGTTGCCCCGGTGTTCACACATTTCAATTCCGATCGAATAGGCGTTCCCAGGGCCTCCTCGGTAGTTTTCGGCGTGGTTACCTTGCTCATTGGTTGGAAGGTGTTGCACGGAGCGGTTTTCATCGGTGGTGAAGTGCCAGCCTTTTGACCCGAGAGCGCCATTTCGCAAAGCTGCTGAGTGCCGCCAGGCATCTGCTCCTTGAGAGGTGTTTTGCGTGCTGTGGATAGTTATGTAACGAGGCTTCATGGAGCGGCCTGTTCGGCTCCGAGCACCACGTGAGAGGATACTGGTGTTTACATTAGCGGATTTGTAAAGGGAGTTGAGCTTTCTGCTGTCCGGAGTTCCATAGGATTTCGAGGGGGCATCGTATGAGGCGCTTTGGGGAGACTTTCTGTTCGCTACGCTATTGCTTGGAGGTTGGTAATCTCTAGTGTAAACACCTCCATTGTTGTATGGGGTGGGGTTTTGTTTGGGCTGGCTGTAGCTATACGATGGAGTTGGCTCGATCGAACAGCTGAGCGTCAGCACCGCCATGAGGCACAGGCTCATGGGGCGAAAAATATAAAATGAATTCATAAGGATAATTTTTTCTGATCTTTTCCTGTTATATCGTTATATTGTGCTAGAAGTATTGGAATGAGTCAGAGAAGAACACTCTATACTACCTATATAGCGCCACTCGCAAACTTTTTGCGAAAAAAGTTTAAATTTACAGATGAGGACCATGTATTAGGTCCTATTTGTGAAGAGGGACGGTCTGCTTTGGTGGCTGGAATTGTCAGTGCTCACCCTGTAGGTGAGTCGAAAACTATCTGGGTAGAGGTCTCTGATCCTCGTGTTCGGGAGCAACTCTATGAAGACCTTCGAGGTTGGGGTGTAGACAGTTATTTCTGGCCTCTGACAAGCGGGGGCACGGGAGGAGTATCGGAAGTAGAGGTTCTACAAGCGGTTTTATCAGAGGGGCTTACTACAATCATTGTTCCAACGGATTGGGCCGAGCTGGAATGTCCCGCTAAGGAAGGGATTGCTGACAATGTTCACTGTTATGAAGCTGGGGGGGAGATCGCGATGGGCGACCTTACTAATGAATGGAGGGAGATGGGATATGAACAAGTTCCTTGTGTGGCCGAGAAGGGGCAGTTTTCGATTCGTAAAGGGGTCGTGGATGTCTTTCTGTTCTCGGCGTCATCTCCTGTGCGCATCGAGCAGTATGATGGAGTGATCAAATCGCTTCGGCTCTTTGATCTGATTACGCAGGTTTCGGTTGAGACACTCGATTCATGGGAAGTGGTCTGGGATGATTCGGTCGGAGCTGGAAAGTTAGCTGACTTTATTGGCGAGAAGGATTTTTCGATTTCGTTAGAGGCGCGATCAGCCTATTCGGAGTGTCCGAATGTGACGCTGAGTTCAGATCCGCGTGTTAGTAATTTTGAAGTCCAGGCGAGCCCGTTTACCACTCTGGATCCTGGCGATTTTGTGATGCAGGACGCTAGTCACCAGATGGTGCAAGGGTACTTAGATCAATGGGATCGTGATGGTTGGGATATTATTTTTGCCTCTGGAATGGCTAGTGAACGCGATCGATTTTTTGAGATTATCGGAGAGAAATGGCGGAAGGTCGGAACCGTGGTGGAGGCCAATACGATGCATACGCTTCTACTGCCCGAGCAAAAATTCGCCATGGTTTCGCTATCAGCTATTTTTGGGCGCTATCAGGCTCCTCGGAAGGTCTCTGCCAATGCTGAAATATGGCAAAACGCTGCTTCCCGTCACGCTCAAACTGCGGAGCTAACTCCTGGAGAATTAGTAGTCCATGCGGAATACGGGGTAGGGGAATTACTCGACATCACCTTCTCTGACGACCAGCAAGAGGAGCTGATTCAGATTCAATACGATAAGGGCGCGATCTTGGAGGTGCCGATGACGCAGTCACATCTCGTTGCTAAGTATGTGGGAGTTGGTTCAATCAAGCCGAAGCTGTCTAAACTAGGGGATGCGAAGTGGGCTAAGATGAAAGAGAAGGCGGCGGGTTCCGTGATGGATTACGCCGCTCGCCTATTGCGCGTGCAAGCGGAGCGAGCTGCCGAGGAGGGGACTCCGCATCCACCAGATTCCAAATGGATGTGGGAGTTTGAGTCTTCTTTTCCATACCAAGAAACACCGGATCAACTGGCAGCAATCGAGGAGACTAAAAAGGATATGGAGTCTCCGTACTCTATGGACCGCCTCGTCTGTGGAGATGTCGGTTTCGGGAAGACTGAAATTGCTATCCGAGCAGCCTTTAAGGCGGTGTGCGGAGGATTTCAAGTCGTCATGTTGGCGCCCACGACGGTGTTGGCAGAGCAGCACCATCGTACCTTCTGTGAGCGGATGAGCGCCTACCCTGTGCGAGTTGATTTACTGAACCGCTTTCGGAAGCCTTCAGAGGTTCGTGATACGATCGAGGGATTGTCTAATGGATCAGTCGATATTGTGATCGGTACGCATCGAGTGCTTTCTGATACGGTAGAATATAATAACCTGGGACTGGTGGTTATCGATGAAGAGCAACGGTTCGGGGTGAAGCATAAGGAAAAATTTAAGGAGCGCTTTAGCCAAGTTGATATGGTGACGCTCAGTGCTACTCCTATTCCGCGTACTCTCTATCTATCACTGATGGGCGCTAGAGATATGTCTGTATTGAATACTCCGCCTCTTAACCGAAACCCTGTACAGACTCAAGTGCTCGCTTATGATGAGCGTTTAATTAAGCGTGCGGTTGAGCGTGAACTCAAGCGTGGAGGGCAGGTCTACATTTTACATAATAGAGTGAAGACGATACACGCGCTGGCAGATACGGTGCAGGGCTTAGTCCCGCATGCGAAAATTGTAGTGGGGCACGGGCAAATGGAGCGAGATCAGCTGGAGGATGTAATGCATACTTTTGTTGACGGTCGGGCTGATGTTCTACTGGCGACTACTATTATTGAGTCAGGGATCGATATTCCAAACGCGAATACGATTTTAATTGATCGTGCCGACCTCTTTGGGCTCTCTGATCTCTATCAACTCCGTGGCCGAGTGGGGCGTGCGGATCGCCAAGCTTACGCGTATCTTATGCTCCCGCCTAATCAGGCCTTTTCAGGAGATGCTAAGAAACGGGTCTCTGCAATTAAGCAATTTACGGCGTTAGGATCAGGGTTCAAGATCGCGATGCGTGACTTAGAGATTAGAGGAGCGGGGAATCTCCTCGGTACTAAACAAAGCGGGCATATTGCCGCCGTAGGTTTTGACTTGTACTGCCAGTTGCTTAAGGAATCGGTAGCCAAGTTGAAGGGAGAACGGGCCTCCGTGAATGCGGAATGTACGCTTCGCCTAGATTTTGTGACCTTTGCCGAGACGCAATTCAAGTCTGCAAGCGGTACTTGCCCGGCCTTTATTCCGAAGGATTACATTACCGATGGCAAAGAACGTCTGGCGGCTTATCGTCGTTTATCGCTCTCTGAATCAGTAGCGAGTATCAAGCAAACACAAGTGGAATGGAGTGATCGCTACGGCAGGCCTCCGACAGCGTTGCGTAATCTTATTGCGGTGACTCGGATCAAGCTTTACGGTGCATTGTGCGAGTTGGATTCGCTGGAGGTGAAGGGGGAGCGAGTGATGATTTCACGTAAAGGGGGGTACATTACTCTCGAAAAAGGAAGCTTTCCAAGGCTGTTAAAACAAAAGCCCAATCCCAAACTTACCGAATTGGAAGAGATGATGAAAGACTTAGCGGCAGGGTTTTAAGCCTCACTCCTCGCTGTAGGTGTTCTCAACGATTCTGATGAAGCTACTTAATACGGTATAACTGACAGGCGTGAGCTGAGAACCCTGCACCAAAAGAGGTCATCCAAAGGTGAGATTCGTCTCCGCCTTTTTCTAGATGTTTTTCCAGTGCCAAGAAGACAGAGGGGCTGCTCATATTCCCGCAATCGTTCATAACTTCACGAGTGACGGGGAGGTTATTAACGGGGAGAACTGATTCTAGCTCTTCGATCACGTCTCGTCCTCCTCCGTGGGTGACCCAAGCCTGAGGTTCTCCTTGGTCGGTATTGCGTTTGGAATAGAGATCTTGGACTGCTTGTCCCGCGAGTTGCGGTACGCTGCGGTCAAGTTGGTTCCGGAGGTGACCTCCAGCATTGGTGAATCGAATTTTTTCCCGTTCCTCTGGGATGTGGAGAGAGGTGAAGTCCCGTGCCTCCCAAGAGCCGCCTGAACCACTCCAGACCGCTGCTGAAGCGCCGTCGCCAAAGAGGCAAGTACTGATCAAGACTCCAAAATCATCTTCGACGTAAAAAGCCGCAGAGCAAATCTCCACAGCGACCGTGATGACCACGGATTCCGGGTTGTTGGCAATCACGCCTTGAGCCGCTCGCATTAGAGGGATAGCGGCTCCACACCCAAGTCCAGTCATATCCTGGAGGAATACATCTGGGCGCAAAGCAAGTGTTTCCGCGAGGTGGCTAGAGACACCTGGGCAAAGATAACCGGTGCAGGAGCAGAGAAAAAGGGCGTCAATGTCTTGTGGCTGGTGACCAGACTGAGCAATTGCTTTTTTGACGGCTTCTGCTGCGAGCTTGGGTGCTTCACGCTCATAAGCGTTATTAAGTTGCTCCGCGTTGCGTTTCCAAGCTTGCGTGAGGTCATCGAGGGCGAAATGACGTTTGCTTATTCCGCTATCACCTGAAAGAATTTCCTCTAAAATGAGGCGGGAGCGGCCCGCTAGCTTGGGCCAAAATTCCGCTTGCCGCATAGCCTCTAAACATTCGCCTTGTGTAAAAGAACGAGGAGGGAGAGCCGAAGCGACAGAATGAAGTTGCATATGTTATACAACGTCAGATTTGATAAAAGGCAAGCGGTCTTTTTTCTATATGTACGCTAACCAAGGGTTAGCGAAAAGAGGCTTATAGATCGCCGAAGTTGTCGCGAATGATTTCATTCTTATCATTTACGAGGACCTTGCGAGGAGTGAATTGCTTTTCTGAAAGGGCAAAGGTCATTAATGCGACACGCTCACCTTGTTTAATTCGGTGAGCTGCTCCACCGTTGATAAGGATTTCACCTGCTCCGCGTTTACCAAATTGAACATAAGTTTCTAAGCGATTTCCAGAGGTGATAGAGGCAACGAGAATTCGTTCACCCTCGACGATATCTACTGCGTCCAAGAGTTCTGGGTCGATTTCAATACTTCCTTCGTAATCGACATCGGCACCTGTGATAACGGCGCGGTGGATTTTAGATTTTAAAAGCTGACGTAACATAATGATAGGAGATAAGAATATCTAGGCATTCGTCAAGCTTGCAAAATAAATTTTATGGGAGATGATGAAAGCATGTTCAGGCTTCGGCTTGACGATTTCATGATGATTTGTATTAATCCTTGCTGATGAAAAGCCCAATAGATGAACAACTAATGAAGCTCATAGAGCTGGAAGACGGATTGTTTGCGTACCGTTGTGAATCATCGAAAGGTGTTTTTCTTCCACTTGCTAGCTATAAGGAGTGGGTCTCTCGCCAACCCGCGATTCGCCACCTGGTTGGAGGAAAGCTGCGTCAGGCACCGACAAAGACTAAGGCTTCTAAATATGGAGAGGTGGCAAAAGTGTGTCCTGAGTCGGGATACTTGATGTCTCGTTATCGAGTTTCTAGTGATAAAGATTTTCACCTACATCGATCTCCTACAGGGAGCATCTGGTTCGATCAGGGTGAATGGGAGATTATTAAGAGTGAAGGCTTAGACTTTCATTTGGACAAGATCTTCACTGTTGAATGGCAGAACGAAATTAAAAAAAGAGAAGGAATAGCTGATGAAATCCAAAACCTAGAAGAGCGAATTGGAATCGAGTTATCTGAGGGGATTTCCGAACTTGCACTGAAGTGTAAGCGCAGTAAGTACAAGAATTTAGCAATCGAGCTTTTTCTCTCTAAGGTGGGTTACAACCCAAAACCCTAGAGAACACAGGCAAGGTGTTTGCCGTTCATTATTTAGCTGGGCCACTTCTTGGAAGATGATCTAGTTCCGAGAGTTCTCCATCGTTATTTGTATCGAGGGCATTAAAACGTCTCGTTACTTTTTCGGTGGTGATTCCTTGCATTCTTTTGGACTCTTGGAATTCGAATAGCGAAACCCGGTTGTCTCCATCTTTGTCTAGCTGGCTCAGGTTTACACCGAGACCTCTAGGCCGCACTTGCTCACCTTTTCCTGGATGGTGGGGTGGTTTATGGTAGGGAGTGCTGTGTCTGGGGCGATCTTCTTTAGTAAGAAAGCCGTCAGAGTCTTGATCGAGTTTATCAAAGAGTAATTCACGGCGCTTACCGGAATCATGTGCGCCTCTGGGCTCAGCCGCCATGAACTCGACCTTACTCACCTTTTGATCTTCATTCGTGTCGAGAGTACGAAAACCTTTATGGTTTGGAGTCTTTTGGTTCTTAGAGGCCGCGTGTGGTAGCTCATTCAGACTGAGGCCCTGGTCGTTGTTTTTATCTAAGTGTAAAAAGAGTTTCTTAATTTGGGCTCGTTCTAGAGTCTGGAGTTTTGGCGATTTCTCAAATTCAGAAAGGGAGAGCGTCTGATCTCCATTGAGATCTAGTTTGCTGATATGAGGGCGCTTCCCTTCTCCGTCTCTATCAGGGTGATGGTGACCTGCTTGTAGAGAAACACTGAGGGCGCTCATAAGTAAAAAGACTTGGACTCTTTGTTTTTTCATATCAACATATTACGATTTAATGATTTGTTACACTTAGGGCTTGCTAATTTCGTCTTCAGATATAACTCCAGTATGGTTACAAAGTCGCACAATAACATTAAAAAATGAAAATTTCTGAGATTTCCCAAAAAAAGACTACCACGATTTCCTTTGAGTTTTTCCCTCCAAGGAATGAAGCGGCGGCGGGTGAGTTGTATAAAGCGATTGCCGAGTTAGAGCAATACAACCCAGATTTTGTCAGTGTAACTTATGGGGCGGGTGGAACTACACGCGACCTTACGCACGACCTAGTTCTTAAGATTCTGAGCGAAACCAATATTCCTGTAGTACCACACCTAACTTGCGTTTGCCATAAGGAGCCCGAAATCCTAGACATCATTTCTCAGTACGCAAAAGCGGGAGTCGATAATATTCTAGCCTTGCGCGGAGACTTACCTAGAGGGAAGGAAGATTATGACCGTAACCAAGACGACTTTCTTTATGCAGAAGACCTTGTGCGCTTTTTAAAGCAGTACAATGACTCTGGTCAACATGCCCGAAACGGTTTTGATATAGGAGTGGCGGGTTTTCCAGAAGGTCACCCCGAGACACCTAATCGCATGAAGGAAATGGATTACTTAAAGGCTAAGATTGATGCTGGGGCTAACTACATCTGTACCCAATTATTCTTCGAAAACAATGATCTCTACGATTTCCGTGAGCGTTGTTCACTTGCAGGAATCAATGTCCCAATCGTCGCCGGAATTATGCCTCTGCAGAGTAAAAAGGGAATGATTCGCATGGCGGAGCTGGCAGCGGGTGCTCGTTACCCAGCGAAACTTCTTAAGCGTCTGAACGCGGTCGACGGAGATGATATCTCATCAGTGGGTCGTGACTATGCAATCGAGCAGTGTCAGGATCTAATTGCTAACGGGATTGATGGCCTGCATCTTTACACCTTGAATAAGAGCCAGCAAACAATCCAAGTGCTACAAGGGCTTTCCTAGAGGGCTTCAGTTTTAAGAGGTAGAACTCTACAATTAATATTTTATAAAATATTCGCTTGAACACTTCTTTTTAATGTGTTCATGTGATTTTATGGAAGCGATATTAATAGGGCGAAAAACCTTCGATCAAAAAGTACGAGATCTCTCTGCAGAGTATGGAATTTACGAAATCCCTCAGATGTCTGAAATTATGGGGATCCCTCTACCTAACGCTGAGAAGCTTATAGACCCGCTAATGGCCAGGAACAAGCAACCTACCCCTTGGTTTCAAAAAATGTTTCTGGAGCTCTACAAGCAAAAGCTAGAGCGCTTTGAATACGCGTAACTTCTGGTTAACCT
>JALZUI010000118.1 GCA_023301545.1 Akkermansiaceae bacterium | reverse complement strand
GGATTTGCTAGGGTTAAGATTGTAATTCCAGAAATAAGAGCTGCCGGTAAAGTTGAGGTGGAAGGCGCACCTGTTGAATATAATGGAGCTGTCATTACTCGTCAGCGTAACTCGACAGGAGGCGGTGGAGGCTCTTCCAAAAAGGAAAACACTGGTTACGAGGGCTACGCGTTAGCTGTTTATAATAGCGCGGGTGAAGAAACCGATCGTCAAGCTTCAGCCACTAAGTATTTTGAAGCTATGGGCTTAAAAGAACTAGAGTAATTCGGCTTCTTGTCTCATAATTAATTCGTTATTAGTGAAAACTTTTTCCCTTTTCACTGGTTAACTCGTTGGAAGAGAGATTTTAATTCATGGCATTAGACCCCAAAAGCGCAGAGTCCAACCAAGAGGACGTAGATTATATGTGCCGCATTGCGCAAGGGGATGAAACGGCCTTTAGTTTCCTAGTAGAGAAGCACCAGTACGCAGTTGTTGGCACTGTTGCTAAGATGCTAGGAAGTCCTAACGAGGCTGAGGACATAGCGCAGCAAGTATTTGTCCGGATCTGGAAGAGCGCTAAGAAGTATAAGCCTACGGCTAAATTTACGACCTACCTCTTTACGATTACCCGTAACTTGGTTTTCAATGAAACACGGCGACGTAAGGTTCGTAAGCAGGTTTCGATTGAGGAGCAGGGAGAGGAATGGGGATCGCAATACGCGGACCAAAACTCGGCTAGTCCTGATCAAAGCTATTTACAAGAAGAGTTAGCTAAGGCGGTTGACCGCGCAATTGCTAAACTCCCAGAAAAGCAAAGAATGGCAGTGGTGCTAAGACGCTACGAGGATATGCGGTACGAGGAAATAGCGAAGGTTTTAGGTCTCTCAGTATCAGCGGTCAAAAGCCAGCTGTTCCGCGCGCGAGCGATCCTTAAGGAGGAATTAGCTTCGTATTTAGACGGAGACGAGTAGTTGCGAAAAAGCTAATTCCTGAGTCGCCAGGAAAGTAGTTTTCTGCTCATGCTGATTGGATGAAACTGTACTCATGGAATGTTAATGGAATCCGCGCGGTCTTAAAAAAGAATTTTGAAGAATTTGTGATGGAGCATGAGCCAGACGTTTTGTGCTTGCAGGAGACGAAGGCTAAGGCGGAGCAGGTTGATCTACCTCTCAGCCTAGCAGGTTATCGTACGTATTGGAATTCCGCAGATAAAGCAGGGTATTCGGGAACTGCGATTTTCACTAAGACGGAGCCTCTAGAAGTGACTTATGATATGGGAATTCCTGAACACGATACGGAGGGACGAGTCATTACCGCTACTTTTGAAGACTTTCACCTCGTCACTGTTTATACTCCCAATGCCCAGAACGGCCTCAAGCGGCTTGATTACCGTCTAAATTGGGACGAGGCCTTTTGTGATTACCTAAAAGAGTTAGAACAGTCTAAGCCCGTTATTTTTTGCGGGGACCTAAATGTTTGCCACCATGAGATCGACTTAGCTCGACCGAGCTCTAACCGTGGAAGTGCAGGGTTTTCTGACGGGGAACGGGAGAGCTTTAGCGCTTTACTAGATGCAGGCTATATCGATACCTTCCGTGATGCTAATCCAGGTTTAGAAGGGGCTTACTCCTGGTGGAGTTATCGCGCTGGCGCACGGGGGAATAATGTCGGATGGCGCCTCGATTACTTTGGGGTAAGTGAATCGATCAATAATCGTGTAGCTAACCCGAAAATCCATGCTGACGTTTTAGGGAGTGATCATTGCCCCGTTTCGATTGAATTTACGTAAGGCTCTTTAGCTCCTAAGAAACGTGTTAGCCTTTAGAGTTCGCGCCGTTTCCTTTTCGCCCTTCTCCAAAGTACTTTTCACTGCGATAGCGTAGCCATACGCGCAGTTCTTGGGGGATTTGCTCAGCTTGTTCCCTGGTGAGCTTGTCATAGAGCTCCAGTGCCCGCAGGCGCTCTTGGCGGCAACCTGCGTTCTTGTGTTGATCCCAAAGGGTGCGAGCCACACGGATGCGGCGACAGACTTCCTTGACTAAGGCATTACCAACTAGGTGTTGTTTTTTCTTAGCTGGCATAGCGGGAGTGTAATCTGAATTAAGATCGGGTGCAATTAGATTACTCTGAGTTATTGCAGTACTAGCAGTTTTAGAATGCATCTCGAAACGCGAAAAAGCGACTGCCGAGGCAGTCGCTTTTTACATCAATCAATTAATTAGCTTTGAATTACAGTCCTCCAGTGAGGTCGTGTGTTTCAAGCTCAGCAGCTTTGTTCTCTTGGAACTTCCATCTTGCTTTGTAACGCTTCTTAGCAGAACGAGCTTTACGCTTATTTCTGGTGGTAACGTCTTCGAATGCACGACGACGACGCATTTCTTCAAGAATGCCTTCTGAATCAAGCATGTTTTTGAGGCGCTTGAGGGAGCGATCGATTGATTCTCCTTTTTTAACTTCGATTACTCTGAGGGTATTGTCTGGCATACTTTGTAATGTTTTAAGATTGATAGTCCGCTAAGATTAACGGGTTGTGAATATGGGCAAGGTATTTATTACCTGTCAAGTTTGTTTTGATAAAAGTCTCTCTGATTTTTGGGGGCTCAAGGGCGTAAAAAAGCCTCCCTTAATAGGAGGCCTAAGTTCTTACTATAGAAATATTAGCGGTGCTCTATCGTCGGTTCATGTACCTCGCGATGAAGTAGACGAGTTGCGAGAGTGAGGTGATCGCGGCTACAACATAGGTCATGGCAGCGGCATTGAGTGCTGACTTAGCCTTGGAGCGTTCCATAGTGCCCATGGCGCCTGATGTTTGGATCCATCTTAGAGCGCGCGATGAGGCGTCAAACTCAACAGGGAGTGTAACGAAAGCAAAGAGGGTAGTGATGGAGAATAACACGATCCCGATAAGGGTAACGATCTCACCGAGTCCACCAATAGAACCCATGCTCATCAACATAAGCCCGACCATGATAATGTAAGGTGATTTTCCAGAGCCGAATTTGAGGGCAGGAACCATGCTCGAACGCATTTTCAGCATGCTGTAAGCGGTAGCGTGTTGGATGGCGTGCCCGACTTCATGGGCAGCAACAGCGGCAGCGGCTGCGTTACGCTCATTATAGACAACTTCAGAGAGATTGACGGTTTTGTTGGCTGGGTTGTAGTGATCGGTGAGTTGTCCAGGAGTGCTGATAATTTTCACATCTGAGATGTTGTTGTCAGCAAGCATTTTGGCGGCGATTTCTGCACCAGACATGTCTACGGGGACTTGTGAGTATTTGCGAAAGCGAGATTTAAGTACGCTACTAGCGATGAAGCTTAAGGCTGAACATGCGCCGATCATAATCATGTACTTCAGGTCGAATCCGCCTCCTATGAATGCGGTTGTTTCAAATAATGAATTCATCTATTGTTTTAAGGGTTAAGTGGTTAATGGTTTCTCCTCTCTTTAGAGCGGAATTAACTGTGAAATGTCACTCTTCTTTTAGTTGGTCTGGAGCTGCAGTACAACAAGATTAAGAAAAATGCTGAAGAATGTTCTTATCTTAGTGTATTTCCCGCTTATTCTGAATACAAGAAAAGCCGAAGACAAGGCTTCGGCTTTGGTTATTAAAGTGAGCCTTAGAAAGGTTCCTTAATAGACGTCTCGGGAGTAGCGTTTTTCCTTCTTAAGCTGCTTAATGAAGTCGATCGCTTCTGAGTCACTAAGTCCTCCGTGGACTTCAGCAATTTTATGGAGAGCGGCATCTACGTCTTTAGCCATCCGTGAGGCATCACCACAGATTAGGAAGTGACCTCCCTCTTGGAACCATTTCCAGATTTCGGCACCTTCTTCTAGCATACGGTCTTGCACGTAGATTTTCTCCTTTTGATCCCGGGAGAAGGCCGTGGTGAGTTTAGTCAGTACTCCCTTTTTCTGCAATTGTGATAATTGGTCCTCGTAGAGGAAATCCGTTTCCGAGTGAGGGTTACCGAAGAAGAGCCAGTTTTTCCCTGAGGCTTGTGTCGCTTCACGTTCTTCGAGGAAGGCACGGAAAGGGGCAATCCCTGTTCCAGGGCCACACATGATGACGGGCTTGGTGAGATCTTCTGGGAGGCGGAACGCTTTATTAGTATGAACGAAAACGCCAGGTTGGATACCATCCATGCGGTCGCTCATAAAGGTCGAGCACACTCCGCCACGTTGACGGCCGTGTGTGTCGTGACGAACTACAGCTACGGTTAGGTGGACTTCTCCTGGGTGAGCCTTAGGGCTGGAACTGATCGAGTATAGTCTAGGTTGTAGCTTTTTAAGAACCGCTACAAATTCCTCAGCGTCGCCGAAGTCAGCTGGGTGGTCGAGCACGAGGTCAATCAACTCACGACCCCAGATGAAGTCATCGTAGTGTTCTTTACTGTCCGCTTGCACGAGGGAGCGAAGGAAAGGAGATCCGCTATTGGCTTGCCATGCAATGATGAGCTTTTTATTGAGTGAGCGAATATCGTAATTGTTGATAAGCGCGTCTCTGAGAGTAGCCGTTTTCTTGTCAGGGGTTGGGACTTCAGCTGTCGGTTTGAAGCCTAGCCCTGCGATGATTTCGTCAACTTGGGATTCAGGGTTGACCGGAACAACGGCGAGGGCGTCACCAGCTTCGTATTCGAGGCCTGACCCTTCGAGGGAAAATTCGAGGTGGTGTGTCTCGCGCTGCGATCCCGCTTTATTCAAATTGTAGTTGGTAAGAACGCTTGAAGGGAAAGGGTTTTTCTTGCCAAAGGCGAGGTCTAGCTCTTCCTCTTCGACTTCTGCCGTAGCGGTGGTATCGCCCCCAAAGGTTTGTAGTACCATAGCCTTCCATTCATCAAAGGGGTCTTCGAAATCGACATCGGCATCGACACGGTCGATTACACGTTGGCCACCGAGTTCTTCAAAACGCTTGTCGAAGTCCTTAGCGGTTTGACAAAAATCAGGGTATTCGGTGTCACCGAGTCCGAATACGGCAAAGTTTACTCCTTCCAGCTTTGGTGCATCTTCCGCCATGATCGCGCTGTGGAGGTCATTAGCGTTATCTGGGGCTTCTCCGTCTCCGTAAGTAGAGGTAACAACGAGGAGGTTTTCCTTAGAGCAGAGGTCATCCGCAGAGACCTCTGCCATATCTAAAATTTCAGCATCAAAACCGTCTTTCATAGCTTTCGCTAATTGCTTACAGCATCCTTCAGCGTTTCCTGTCTGCGATCCCCAGATTATGGTAATAGGGACTTTGACAGCGGGGGTGCAGCTCTCACCAGTTTGGCCAGAAAGGTGCATGGCAAAAAACTTATTGAGCCACTCTCTTTGTTCTGGGTTGAATGGAGCAGAGTCTGGGACGATTTTTAATAAGGACATAAACTAAGAAAAATTGTGTTATCGAGTTTTGTAAAGATGCACGATATGGTCAACTAATCAAGTCAAAGTAACGAAAACCATACTGATGAGTATTTAAAATCATGCTGGAGATTATTAAAAGTCATGCTGGGCAGTACCTAAAGAGCAATTTTAACTCTGAATCGCAAAAGTTTTGCAGGGAACTATCGCGGGATGACAGTTTCAAGGTAAGTTACTTCTTCGGAACAAGTAAGGGTGGAGGCTTGAGCTGGAAGGAGAAAAAATGTCCCAGGGGTGTACGTATTCCCTGATGAATCTGTGATCGAGCCTTGAATTACGGTGATAATAGCAAAGTAATCAGGCGATTGCTGGCGGAAGAGACTGCCACTATCAGCTGTGTGCTTGTTGACGGTGAAGTGAGGGCAATGAGAAATCGTTGTGCCTACCGCTTCTCCCATGCAGGGTTCGTGATCGGAAAAGTCAATACAGGCAAGAGATTCGGCAATATGTAGTTCTCGAGGCGTTCCGTCAAAGCCCATTCGGTTCCAATCAAAGACACGGTATGTAGTGTCAGAGTTTTGTTGAATCTCGTAGATTAAAAACCCTGCGCCGATCGCGTGGAGTCGACCTGAGTCGAGATGGAGGTGGTCACCCGTTTTGGGTGATAGGGTATGAACTTTTTCGGCGACAGTACCTTCGAAAATCGCAGTTTCAAACTCTTCTTTACGGACTCCTTTCTTGAGGCCTACGTGGAGCTTGGCTCCAAGATCCGCCTGGGCGATGTACCACATTTCGGTTTTGCTCTCCCCGCCAAGCGCTAGGGCGCTTTCGGTAGGGGGGTGGACTTGTAAGGAGAGGTCACTGCTGGAATCTAAAATCTTAAAAAGTAGAGGGAAGCGGTCTGAATCAGGGAGGTTCTTACCAAACACTTCTTCGCGATGACTCTGCCAGATTTGATTGAGGGTCTTACCAGCATACGTGCCATTTGTGATGACAGATTGGTCATGAATGCGGTCGGAAATTTCCCAAGACTCGCCATAGGGTTCATCAGCCGAAGGCAGGGTGCGTTGGTACACGTCCTCTAGGGCTCGGCCGCCCCAGATACGTTGCTTATAAATCGGATGGAAAGAAATAGGATCCACTAGAATGCTCCTAACATTATGAGATATAGAATGTCATCCTAAATAAAAAAATAAATACTGGCGGGAGCTTTGAGGGAAATAGCTTTCAATCTGCGGTTAAAAAACCGCCTTAATGTGATGGAATTACCACAAACGTTTCGTAATGTTAAGGGAGTGGGTGCTTTATTGCCTGCGTATTATTCTTTCTTCCATATGAAATTAGTTACTCAAATATTCATCTCCACATTCTCTCTGATGTCTTTAGCCTACAGCGAAAAACCTAACGTGGTTTACATTATTGCTGATGACTTAGGGTATAGTGACCTTTCTTGCTATGGACAGAAAGGGTTTGAAACCCCTCATTTGGACCAGATGGCTAAGGATGGGATCCGCTTCACTTCTCATTACTCTGGCAGCACGGTTTGTGCGCCCTCGAGAAGTTGCTTAATGACTGGGCAAGACTCTGGGAATACTTATATCAGAGGGAATGGTAAGTACCAGCTAAGGGAAGAAGACCTAACCGTTGCGGAGCTCTTTCAAGACGCTGGATATAAGACTGGAATGGTTGGTAAATCTTGCGTAACCGGAAATACCTCAGACGCTCAAGCTCCGCACGTTAGTGGGTTTGATTACTTTTGGGGAACACTCAGTCACAAAATCGCCCATTATCATTATCCCAGCCAAGTGTACTCACAGGGTGAGGTGGTTAAAATAGAAGGTAATAACGGTCAAACAGGTAGTGTCTATATACAGGATGAATACACGAAGAGGTCACTCGAGTTTATCGACGATTCAAAAGATGCTCCATTCTTTCTCCTACTCTCATACAGTGTTCCTCATGCCAGCTTACAGGCGCCAAAGGAAGCGGTAGAGCCATTTATTGGAAAATTCCCTAATGAGCGGTCATTTAAGGGAGGTCATTATACTGCATGTGAGCATGTTTTAGCGACTCACGCGGCCATGGTTACGCGTATGGATCAACATGTGGGCGAGATTGTAGGTAAGCTTAAGGAGCTTGGGATTGATGAGAATACCATAATCTGCTTTACCAGCGACAATGGTTCACATGTAGAAGGCGGCTACAATTATAAGTTGCTGAAATCCAATGGAGAGCTCAGAGGAGGTAAGCGGGACCTTTATGAAGGAGGGATCCGCGTGCCGATGATCGTAAAATGGCCAAAGGTCGTAAAGGCAGGAAGAGAGACGAACCATGCATCAGCTTTTTGGGATTTCCTTCCCACCGTATGTGAAACTGTTGGAGTGAAACCCCCTGAAGGGATTCAAGGGGTTTCATATTTACCATTATTAAAAGGTGAAAAGCAACCTAGCCATGATTTCCTTTATTGGGAATATCAGAATCGTATGGCGTTGAGGAAAGGAGAGTGGAAGCTTGTGAAGCACGGCGTAGGTGCGAAGGTGAAAAAGAATAAAAAGGTGCAAAAAGTTGGATATGAACTATTTAATCTTTCTGATGACCTTGGTGAAAAAAATGACTTAGCAACAAAACACCCTGAAAAAGTAAAAGAATTATCAAAGCTTCTCAAATCAGCTAGAACCCCAAGCCCAGAAGCGGTATGGAACTTTTAAGTCGCGGAATAAATAACTGTTATAAAAAATAAATTTTAAACTATGAAATCAAATCGACTTAATCAGATACTCTTAATAGCTATGTGCTTACAATCAGGCATAGCTTTCGCAAAACAACCTAATATAATTTTTGTTTTAGCTGATGACTTAGGTTATGGAGATATTGGAGTATTGTGGCAGAATGATAAGCCAGGAGATAAAAAGATGAAAACTCCTTTTATCGATCAAATGGCAAAAGAGGGAATGATTCTTAATCGCCATTATTGTCCTGCTCCAGTTTGCGCTCCTTCACGTGCCTCGCTTTTATCAGGTTTGCATCAAGGTCATGCTAATGTACGTGATAATCAATTTGATAAAGCTTTAGAAGATAACTATAATTTAGCTAACGTACTGCAGGAGGCAGGTTATTACACTGCGATTATAGGGAAATATGGATTGCAGGGGATTAATCCAACAGGCAAAAAAAATAAAAAATCAGCTACGCCTCAAACTTGGGAGGCTTACCCTACTAAACGAGGTTTTGATTATTTCTTTGGTTATGTTCAACATGCAGCAGGACATACACATTATCCTAATAATGTAACGACTAAGAAGAAAGTAAGCTTATATGAGCAAGATAAAAATATGGCCGCCGATTTAGATAAATGCTTCACGCCTGACCTCTTCACAGCTCGCGCAAAAAAATTAATTATTGATGAAGTTAATGATGGAGATGAACAACCTTTCTTCCTATATCTTGCTTATGACACACCACATGCAGCACTACAAATACCTACAGTGAGTTACCCTGGTTGGAATGAA
>JALZUI010000117.1 GCA_023301545.1 Akkermansiaceae bacterium | reverse complement strand
ACGTTCTATAAAATATGATTGATGAAATTTTAGATTTTGTTGGAGAGGTAGCAACATTACCGAATTGGCGCTATTGGATCTGTGTCGGATTGGCTATTATTATTTCGATTGCCGTGCACTCGCTAATACCAGGCTCTTTTTGGGATTGGTTCATCAGCGTCCCTCTAGTCGTAGCATCTATCTATTTAGCTTGGGTTTGGAAAAACAAATGAAGAAGCGATTCGCGATAATTGCAGGCACGATAGCCCTGATCTCCGGTATCCTGCTGAAAGGCACCTTCGGGCATTTGATCATCGTGATGGCAGTAGGGGTGTACCTGGGAGTGCCGCTCGCGTTCATGATGGCTTTCTGGTTGGCTATCGGTCTAAAGCGCACGGGAGTGATCCCCAGAGGGCTTAAGACCACTTTCCTCGTTTCGGTCATCACTGGTGGCTCACTACTTCTTTCGATCGGTACAGGGACGGCGATTAACTACTGGGAGATTCGAGAAGCGCGGGCATACGTTGCCGAGGTGATTCCGAAACTAGAGGACTACCGACAAAAGCACGGAGAGTACCCTAAGGATTTAGCTGATATAAACGCGCCCACTCCACCAAAACTAATAGAGGACTCCCACAGCTACTCAGCGGACACTGATTACTTCTGTTTTGATTATTGGGATGCGGCGGGTATGATGAGTGGATACTACTTCGACAGCTCAACTAGAGAATGGACACACTACGACTAAGAAATTTACGCATGATGAAACACGTTGCTTTACTCACCTTCCTACTGCTCAACTTACTCCCATGGGTGTCAGCTGCTCCGGTGTGCATTCTAGATATCGATGAGATTCCATCCAAGGGTGCCACGCAGGTGTGGTCACCGCTGTTCCAGGCGTCCTGGGAGAAGTTAAGCGAGATGCACGATAGCGAACTCGAGAAGGTTGAGCCTCCTAACCCTTTGATTACGAAATTGAATGAGTTTGAGTGGGATGTTGAGAAGGTCATGCCGAAAAATGGCTATGCTGTCTACGCTGGTTCTGCGACTCAAGAGTTTGCTCGGGAAACAGCCGCTGCAATCAAGGAGCAATTTGATATCGAGATTGAGGCCAGTCGTATCCCCATAATCCCTCAAGGGAGGGCTACTTATGGTATCCTTCTGCGCGATTTAAAGTTTAAGAAGAAGTTTTTTCGATCACAGAAGAAGGCATTGGAATTCCAATCACGAACTGGCGAGACCCACAAGGTGGAGTTCTTCGGGTCTACTGGTGATTACAGCGACGGATTCAGTGATTACGTCAAGGTTCTGCACTACGAGGCCGCCTCCTTTATTCTGAGCGTTGAGACCAACAAGGAAGGCGAGAACCTTATTCTCTACTGTCCTGATCGGGCGCTCAGCTTTCGGGACGCCATTGAACATGTGACGAAAGCGGTGAAGGAGCCCTTAGCAGGTTCCTACGGAAGCGTGCAGGACGGTTCATTACACCGAAAGGATGTCGTTAAGATTCCCTATGTTACCGTTGATGCAGATACCGATTTCACGGCTCAACTCAGTGGAAGCCTCCATTACGCAGGGGAACCCTTACCATGGCGTGTAGCAAGCGCTTTTCAAATGACGAGATTTGAACTCTTTGAAGAAGGGGCTCGGGTTCGCATACATACTGGCTCCGTAGATGATCCATTTGGAGATCCACCCAAGCCTCCTCCCGTCATCCCGAGAAGCTTCGTCTGTGACCGACCGTTCTACGTTTTCCTATGGAAGACAGGCGCCGACTGGCCTTATCTAGCCACATGGATCGACGGCGCCGACTGTCTCACACAATTCGCCAAATAATCCGAATGTCTAAGACCGACTATTGGTGGAAATGTATATACGACCTGCCAATACTTACGGAGGATGAGTAGCAGGTCTACTTTTACCCTTGAGCTTAAACTCGTCCTTTGTATCATAAGGCTCAACAAACAAGATCAACCCATTACAACCAGCTAACCAAGCGAAGTGCGAATATCAGCACGGGTGAGTGATCTAATACTGTTCGCCATAAAGAATGCTCGCCAATGTCGCATTACCATCGTTCCTGCCCCACAGCTTTGCAACGCTGCTTGGGATTCTGGTGATTGCGGGGATCGAAGGATTGTTCGTGATGAAGGTGCTTCGACTGAGTTACGCCCAATCCTATCGACATGCTCTCAATGCCAACTGGAAGTCCACTATTGCGGGGATTCCTCTCGCCTGGCTTCTTTGGATTGCCGGATTGATCCCGGTTTCGATGGGACTATCTGCGGCCGGACTCGAAGCACATCCAGCAGTAACTTCGACCGCAATGCAGACCGCGTTTTTTGGAGGGATGATGCCTACCGAGTGGATGAATGTGGGTAGTGCGGCAGCGTGGATCGTCATGCTGATTCCGTTTTGGATGGGTTCGGTCTGGATTGAGCGACGGACATTGGCGAAGCGCCTTCCTGATCGCGAACCATCACAGATTTCGACTGCTGTTGTTCGAGGCAATTTGGCGAGTTACTCCATCTTCTTGGTCTTCGGCGTAATCGCCCTTTCATCTGCGATAGCCGACCTACCGAACCAGAAGCAACGTTTCAAGGAATTTCGCGAGCGTCAAGAAGCCTACCGAAACCAACAAGGCGAACAAGGCGGCGCTGACCAACCTGCTACCGCTCCGGAGTCGAAGCCGGAGGGAAATTTAAACACTAGACCCGAGTCGGAGGCGCGCCACCAGTAGCGGGTGGCAGGCCTTGAACGTTAAGCCGCAGGTAGCTTAGGGATCGCTGCTAGTAGGGTCTTGGTGTATTCCGTTTTGGGAGTATCAAAGATTTCCTCAGAGGTTCCGTATTCTTGGATTTGGCCTTTCTGCATGACGGCAATGTTATCGGCTAGGTAGCGGACAACGGAAAGGTCATGCGTGATGAAAATCATGGTGAGATCGAGTTCGTCCCGTAGTTCTAGAAGGAGGTTAAGGATCTGGGATTGGATCGAGACATCAAGTGCGGAGACGGGTTCGTCGGCAATGATGAGTTTTGGCTCTGGCGCCAGTGCGCGGGCGATGGCGATGCGTTGACGTTGTCCTCCGGAAAATTCGTGTGGGTAGCGCTGAGCAAAGTCAGGGTTGAGTCCAACTCTAGTCATCAACGCAGCGATGGCGTCCATTCGGTCTACTTTGGCGATAGGGCGACGTTGTTGGAGTGCTTCTAGGAGGGTGGAGTAAATCGTGAAACGAGGGTTGAGAGAGGCGTAGGGGTCCTGGAACACCATCTGGAAGTCGAGGCGACGTTTACGAACCTCGCTGCGAGTCAACTTGGTGAGGTCTGTTCCCTCTAGGATGATTTCTCCTTCGGTCACGGGTTGGAGCTGCATGATGGCACGGGAAAGAGTCGATTTCCCACATCCTGATTCACCTACGAGACCTAGGATTTCTCCTTTGGCGAGGTCTAGGGACACTCCGTTGACGGCACGGATAGTCTGCTGTTCCTTTAAAAGCCCTTCGCTTTTATAGTAGTGTACGTTGACGTTGTTGATGGAGAGCATAAGGCTATTTTGATTCAGGTGCTACCAGGTAGGTGATGGCGTTCTGAGGGTTTAGATACGTTTTAGCAAGCGTATTGATTTCCTCTATAGTGGCCTTGGTATAGTCTGCGGTACGGGAACGTGCCCAGTCAAGTCGCTTTGGTTCTTCTTGGCTGCTGGCGAGAACGGTATTGAGCCAGTAGCTGTTATTCCGTAGTGAGCTTTCGAGATTCGAGAGCGCGGGTTTTTGCACGCGATCGAGCTCGTCTTGGGTCGCTCCGTTTGTGGCGAATTCTTTTCCGATTTTGATAACAAGATCAGCGATGGTCTGCATATCTGCTGGCTTACAGATGGAGACGGCCTTGATATTACCATAGTTATCAAATGAGCTGTTCATGTCGGAGTAGGCGTATGGGGAATAGGAGGAGCCTAGTTCTTCACGCACCTGATCCCGCATGCGGTTCGCCAGAATACTGGAAACGAGGCTGAGGCGGCGGGATTCGCTGATGTTGTCGGTGAGTCCCTGAGTGCGCCAAGTGATGATGGAGGCCGCGCGGTCGATCTTAGATTTATAGTCAAAGCTCTTGGATTGCCCTGTTTTGGGCAACTCCGCTAAGGGCTGAGTTTCTGTGCGCTCTTGATTGAGGCGAGCCTCAGATTTAAAATCAGCGCCGAGGATTTTTAGTACGGCTTGCTTAGTCGCCTCTAGATCGAGATCTCCAACGAGGGAAATTTCCAGCGGGGCGTTCTTGAAAATAGGATTTAAGAGAGTGGAAACATCCTGACTGGAGAACCCTTGGGCCTCTTCTTCGGTCGCAACACGGTAACGAGCATCATCGCCGTGCTCGAAGGCGCTCATGTACTGGAGTGCTCCTTCAAGCGTTTGAGTGAGCTGTTCGAATTGATCAGGGAGGGATTTCTTGTAAAGACGATCAGCCTCAGGACGGTATCCAGGGTCTACGAGATAGGCTCCTAGTAATTGCAGTTGGAGCTCAAGGTCTGCTTGGTTCGTCATTCCGCTGAATACAAAGGAACTCTCAGTAGGTGCAAAGCTGAGCCCTACGACTTTGCCCGAGAGGAGTTGCTTCAGGTCATCGGTACTATGTTCGCCCAGTCCACCCATATTCAGCAGCGAAGAGGCGTAACTACTCCAGCCTGGTTTTAGATCCTTGAGGCTTTCCAGTCCTTCTCCTAGACGAGCAGTGAGGTACACTTTTCCGCTCTCAAAGTCTGTCTTCTTAAGGTTGACTCGGATTCCATTAGAGAGGGTCAATTGGTGCGCGTCGAGGTCTTCGATATGCTTCTCAGCGGTAATCGTACTAGCCTCGCCAAAGGAGGTGTAGGAGAAGGTTCCTGCATCTTTTTCTTCAGGCGCGATCACTTCCGAGTTTTGGCTCTCGGTGTAGAGGGCGTGGAGGAGTTCTTTATCGCTTTCGGAAGCTTCTTCGGTCGTGAGGACGAGGTAGAGCCCAGGAACATCCCAGTACGCTTTGAAGGCTTGGTGACAGTCTTGGGGGGTGAGGTTAGCGAGGAGTTCCTCGACCACACGGAGGTCTTCCTGCGCGGTTGAGATCACCTTGCGATCACCAAAGGTTGGGACGATCGTATCTGCGATGCTAGGCGAGGTACGAGTGGCGAAGGCGGCCGCAGCTTGCTTCGCACTGGTGAGAAGGTTGGCGGTGACTTCCTTAAATTCGGAATAGGTGAAACCGTGGAGGATGGCGCGGCGGAATTCGTTTTCGAGAAGGGGAACGGCTTCTTTCCACTTGCCTTCAGTAGGGGTGACGTAGCAGTTGCCGTAGGTCACTTCGTCAAACCAGGTGAACTTATAACAAGCGCCTCCATTAATAGGGGAGTTTTCTGCTTTGGAGAGTTTGTTAAAGCGTTGTGCAAGCATCGCGCTGGCTAAGCTCATGGTGTAGCGTTCCTGGCGGGTGTGGGCTTGATCTGGAGCGGACTGGTTCTTAGTGACCCGCATGAGGCTGATGTCATCTTCATCGACCTCAGGATCGGTAAAGAGTTTTACGGTCAATTCCTTCGGTTCGGTAATGGTTCCGATATCGGGTTTGGTAACCTCGTGAGTAGGAGAGGTGAGGGATGAAAAGGCATCGATGATCTTTTGTTCATAAACCTTAGCGTCAATATCACCGACGACTACGAAGGTCATGAGTTTCGGGTCATAGAAATCGCGGTAATAATCGCGGACTCGCTCAGGAGGACAGGATTTGATACATTCTTCCGTTCCAATAGGAAAGCGATTGGCGACGAGGAAGTTAGGGGTGAGGTATTCAAACTGCTTCTTCATCAAGCGGAAATCAACGGAGTCGCGGGAGTTCTTTTCGGACAGAATGACTCCACGTTCATCTTCGATCTCTTGTTCTTCTAATAGCGCGCCATCACAAAAGTCTCTCATGACGGTGAAGCCAAGGTCGATAGTGGGTTCGTTAAGGTTCGGGAGATCGAGCTTGTAAACGGTTTCGTCGAAACTGGTGTAGGCATTAGCGTGGGCTCCAAAACCGATTCCGAGGCGTTGCATCTCAGGGATGAGCTCCTCGGCGGTGTAGTTCGTGCTGCCTGCGAACAGCATGTGTTCGAGAAAGTGAGCGATTCCTTGCTGGTCGTCCGCTTCATTTAATGATCCTGAATCGAGGTGCAGGCGAAGGGAAACCCGTCCTGGAGGTTCTGCATTAGGATAGACGATGTAGCGAAACCCATTAGGAAGAGTGCCAAAGGTAGCCTTAGAATCAACGGCGATATCACTTTCTTCATGCGCCCATACTTTTCCTTGAGGAAGATCTTGGGCGGAGACGAGGAGAGTTAGAAAACTAAACGAGAGAAGCTTGAACATAATAATTACAGCGAGGCTATTCAGAACGAGTATTTAAATCCATAAAAATATTAATGTGGAATCGGTATTTTTAGGGCTTTGGGGTGCAAAAGTCTAACTTTCAGATTGTCATGCGGGAAATGCAGAGTAGCAAAGGAGTATGAAGTTATACGATACCGCTCAGGGGAAACCTGTGGAACTACAGGCGATTGATGGTGAGACCTACCGTTTTTACTGCTGTGGACCTACGGTTTATGGCCCCGCTCATATCGGAAACTTTAGAACCTTTATCTTACAGGACACTCTGCGACGTACGCTAGAAGTCGGGGGGCTACAGACTTACCACGTGCGGAATCTGACCGATGTTGACGATAAGACGATCAAAGGAGCGCTAGCGGCAGGAAAGCCTCTAGGCGAATTTACCGCTGGCTGGACGGATAAGTTTCATGCCGATTGTAACGCCCTCAACTGTCAGCCGCCTCATGTCGAGCCTAGCGCAGTCGAGCACATTCCTCATCAGATTGCGATGATCGAGGAGCTGGTTGAAAAAGGGAATGCTTACGCGGGCCAAGACGGGTCAGTGTATTTCAAGATTTCTTCTTACCCTGAATACGGGACTCTCTCTAAGCTCGATACGCGTGAGCTCGATCTCGGAAAGACACAGAATGACCGGGTCAATAATGCCGATGAATACGATAAGGATTCGCTGAGCGATTTTGTCTTATGGAAGGCGCGTAAGGATGAAGATGGCGAGCACTATTGGGAAAGTCCTTGGGGGCAAGGTCGCCCAGGTTGGCACCTTGAGTGTTCAGCGATGATTAAGGAATATCTCGGAGACACCTTCGATCTGCATGGTGGAGGAGTCGATCTCGTCTTTCCACACCACGAGAATGAAATCGCGCAGTCTAAATGTGCCTGTGGTGGTGATTTTGCTAAGCATTGGTTTCATGTTACCCACCTCCTAGTTGATGGTGGTAAAATGTCCAAATCCCTCGGAAACTTCTATACGCTCAGCGACTTAGAAGACAAGGGGTATAGCGCAATGGAAGTCCGTTACGTCCTTCTGGGAGCACATTACCGTAAACCGATGAACTTCACCCTCGATTCCCTCCATGCGGCTCAAGAAGCCTTAGGGAAACTCTCGCGAGCGATTTACGATTTACAGCAAGAACACCCTGAGCTGGAGACGACTTCAGTCACGATGCCAGTAACTGATTTTGGCCTCTTTCAGGACGCGTGGAACGTGCTCCAGTTTGATCTTAATACGCAGGCTGCTATCGGGAAAATTTTTGCGCAGCTGAAACGTCTCAAAGGGATTTCGCCAGCAGAGGCCGCGAGCTCATGGAACGGGCTTAACGCTCTCCTGCAAGCTCTAGGGGTGATTGTTCCGATCTTTGAACCTGCTCCTCAAGTGACTGTTCCATCAGAAATTTCCGCTCTAGCAGATGAGCGAAACACGGCCAAGGCCAACAAGGATTGGGCTCGTGCGGATGAGATTCGTGACGAACTAAAAGGCTTAGGCTGGGTGCTAGAGGATTCGCCTACTGGGACGATTGCTAAACCGCTCTAAGCGCCAGGTATTATTGATGGTGCCTGAGCTTGTAATCGAGAGATTGAGAGTTATCTTACCCCCATGAAATCTCTTCTTCGGTGGTTACAGGCAGCGGTAATATGCCTTATGGTGTTGATCTTTGCAGGTGCGATTGTACGCGCCACGGGATCAGGACTGGGATGCCCTGATTGGCCTAAGTGTTGGGCCTGCCTAGTTCCTCCAACCTCAGTGGATCAGGTCGATTTTGATAAGATTGATATTGAGCGTTTCAAGGCGAAGGCGGCTCGTTCGGGAAGAAACCCAGACGAGATCACATACGAATCACTGCGTACGGAATTCAACCCTGTGCACACGTGGGTTGAGTTCGTTAACCGCTTACTAGCTACGCCGATGCTACTGACCTCATTAGTAGCGCTCATTTTATCCCTGTGTGTTAAGCGGGCAGGTAAGCTCTTGCGCTGGATGACGACACTCTCCCTTCTGACCGTTTTGGCAAATGCGGTCTTAGGTGCCTTGGTCGTGTATAGTGGGTTAAAGCCTGGGGTCATCACCGCACATTTAGCCCTCGCTTACTTGTTGATGGGCTTTCTGATTGTCGGGATTGTTAAGAGTAAGCAAATTATGGGGCAAGAGCGTGAACGCGCAGGGAAGGGGGCTTTTTGGAGCGCTGCTCTGATCTTGAGCTTCTTGGTTGTCGAAGGTTTAGCAGGCTCACAACTAAGAGAGGTTACTGATGAACTAGCGAAAGAAAACTTTGGAGCAGACCGCGCCACCTGGACCGCACAATTACAGGAAATGACGATCTTCTACTTCCACCGTGCCTTTTCGTGGAGTGTGCTCGCTGGGGTGCTCTTTTTCAGTTGGAGCATCAAGCGTTCGCGAGGGTATTTCACCCTGATAGAAGCCTCGATGGTCTTCATGGTTATTGCTTTAATGGTGATGGGGATCGTTCTGGGTCATTCTGGGATTCACCCTTGGACGCAAGTCCTCCACGTGGGAGTGGCCTCATTACTGTTCTATGCCGTCGCTTATTGGGTTGCCAGTTGGGTCTTATTGAATGAAAAGGGGAGCGATAACGCGACTCTGGAGAGCACGCGAGCTTAACTTCCTACGCACTTGAATCCCTTTAACGAAAAGAACGTTCAACTGTACCGCTGGTTTACGGTTCTGCATGGGGCGCGGGCTTATTACCCTGTGATGGCGGTACTGTTTGTCGATCTGGGGCTTAAGTTAGAAGATTTTTCTAGGCTCAATGCGCTCTGGGCACTCACGATTTTACTTTTAGAAATCCCCTCGGGAGCATTAGCGGATACAATTGGGCGGAAGAAGCTCGTTGTCTTTTCAGCGCTCCTCATGATCTTAGAAATGGGGCTTCTCCTCTTTGCCCCGATCAATGGGGCAGGGCTTTTGATTAGTCTTTGTATTCTTAATCGGATTCTTTCAGGTGTGTCAGAGGCCGCCGCGAGTGGGGCAGACCAAGCCCTAGCTTACGACACCTTAGCCGTGAAAGGGCAGGAGTCTCTATGGGAGGATAAGGTTTTACCCGTAGTAATGCGGACGAGGTCAGCCGCTTTTATGGTAGCAATGCTATTAGGTGGGTTTCTCTACGACCCTATAACGGTGAATAAGGTGTGTGCCTTCTGTGGGTTCGAGACCGCTTTTACTCAGCAACAAACCCTCCGCTTTCCTCTCTTTCTCGTGTTTATCCAGGGAGTAGCTTGTCTCATTCTCGCGCTCCAAATGAAGGAAGTAGGGGAGAAGAAAGCGTTAAAAAAAGGAACCCTCCGCCAAATACTAACACTTACTGTGCAGACGCTGAAATGGTCTTTCACGACTAAGAAGGTCGCGATCGTCATTGTGGGAACACTCATTATCGATGCCTTTATTCGGAACTATGCTACGGTCACGAGCGGATATTATCGTACCATTGATCTTCCTGCGTGGTCATGGGGATTTATGGGCGCCAGTGCAGGTTTGATCGGAATGTTTACTCCTACGTTTGCAAAATGGTTGGATAAAAAATACTCCCCCGCAACAGCTCTGATGATCATAGGAGGAGTGGCGTTTGTCGGGCTCTTTGGAGTCGGCTTGACGATTCCGATCTATGGCTTGATCCCTAGTGTAATCTGTATGGCCACATTTGGGCTTTTTGGTTACATCTCTGACAACAACCTTCATAAGTTAGCGGATTCATCCCGCCGAGCCACGATCCTGAGTGTGAAAAGTATGGCCTTAAATTTAGGCTATGGTCTGGCTTCGTTACTCTTTGCACAAGGGGTTCTCGCCGCCAGGTCGCCAGAGGATGTATCAGCACTAGAGTCATCCGCATTTTCGAAAGTTCTTTCTATTCAACCCTGGATCTTTGCCGTTTGTCTGATCCTCTTCTTCTTTTGGTCTAAGTCTGGGAGTAAGAAGAATAAGTTCGGAAGCTAAGATATAAAAAAAGGCTCCCTGTTTCCAGAGAGCCTTTTTTAGTTAACAATTAAGCGCGGAGGCTTACTTGTAGAGAGGACCGTAGTTCTCACAAGCGCGGAAGTCTGCGCCTTCGAGATTTGCGGTGCCGTGAGCAGCCCATGAGGATGGACGGAACACTTTCGCATCTTCGACATTATGCATGTACACTGGGATACGAAGCATCGAAGCCATGGAGATGAGGTCTGCTCCGATGTGGCCAAAGCTCATTACACAGTGGTTTGCTCCCCAGTTGTTCATTACTGAGTACGTGTCGCGGAAGACCCCTTCGCCTGTGATACGTGGGCAGAACCATGTCGTCGGCCAGGTTGGGTTCGTACGTTCGTCTAGGGCATCATGCACATTGTCAGGAAGCTCTACGGTAACACCTTCTGCAATCTGGAGCGCTGGGCCGAGACCTTTGACGAGGTTGAGACGAAGGATCGTCGCTTTCATGCCGCCTTTTGTCTTGTAGCGTGTGCTCATTCCACCGCCAGGGAAGTACTCCGTGATGGATGGGTGCCAAGTTGTTTCCTTGAGACAGTTTTCCATTTCTTCATCAGAAATTTCCCAGTGTGGTTTCATTACTGGATTTCCATTAGCATCACTCATTTGACCTGTGCCGTCTAGCGTTGCTGGGCCTGAGTTAATGAGGTGGAGGAGTCCGTTAGAAGCGTCACCTGCAAGCTTGTGACCGGAAACACGTTCTACTGCTTCTGGTGACCAGTAGGTACGAAGGTCAGCAAAGATTTGAGCAGTGTTCGTAAGGAGGTTACCGAACAACATGGAGACGGCGTTTAGGGCGTCATTCTCGGTTGCCATTTGGTAAGGAGCACGCTTACCGTTCCAGTCAAAGGAAGTGGTCAGCATGGCTTCCATGAAGTCACCATTCGGGTAATTATCGGTCCACTGGCGTTGGCCTTGGAAACCAGCACAAATCGCATTCCAGCCACGTGCTTCTTCGTGGAATCCTTTCTCAGAGAGCTTTGGATTTCCTTCCATTAGGTCACGACAGATGAGGAACATCTTGATGGAGGTATCCCATTCGTGAGTGTGGTCTTCAGCGGAACGCTTAGTTTCTTCGCTGTTGTAGTCTTTTCCTTGGATACATTTTTCGGAAACCCATTCTTTAGCAAGAGCGAGTTCTTCTTCGTCGAAGATTCCTTTTTCGATTCGACGAACAACTTCGGTCATGTCGATTGCTTGGGAATTCATTCCGAGGTATTCCTGGAAGAAATCAGGGTCAATGATTGAGCCTACGATTCCCATAGACGTTCCACCGATGGAGAGGTAAGTCTTATTCTTCATCATCGCAACGGTAAGACCGGCACGAGCGAAGCGGAGAAGCTTTTCTTGAACATCATCTGGGACAGTCTCGTCACCAGCGTCTTGTACGTCTTTACCGTAGATTCCAAATGCTGGAATTCCTTTTTGAGTGTGACCCGCGAGTACCGCTGCGAGGTAAACTGCACCTGGACGCTCAGTACCATTGAAGCCCCATACCGCTTTCGGTACGTGAGGAGTCTGGTCCATGGTCTCTGCACCGTAACACCAACATGGAGTAACCGTTAGTGATACGCCTACATTCTCTGTACGAAACTTATCAGCACAGGCAGCCGCTTCGGTAATTCCTCCGATACAACCGTCAGAGATCACACATACTACAGGAGAACCATCAGGGTACTTAAGGTTTGCAGAAAGGAACTTAGCAGCGTTTTCAGCCATGGCGTAGGTTTGTCCTTCTAGAGACTCACGAACACCCCCGTAACGACCATCGATCGTTGGGCGAATACCAATTTTTGGGAATTTAGACATAATGTTGCCTAATAAATAATGAAAGCTACCCTACAGGAGCAAGCATTTTATGAAGAATGATTACTACTTTCCAAAAGAACCACCGATAGAAAATTGCAGTATCAAAGCTCGATGCGTTTCTCACCGAGTTGAAACTCGCTAGTTTTTTGGACTTATCAGATCGTAGCTTACGATTTTAGGCGTGTCGGTTGGGGTGGCAACGCCGCTACCAGTTTGTTATGCACTTAAAGCCAGCCAAAAACGAGAGAGAAGATCATAACTGTTATGCATGCAATAATCGTGAAGCCCATCACCAATACTAAGCCCATAAGCGGAAAATAAATCCATTTGGGCACAGAGGCTTCACCATCACTAATGATAATTGGGATTAGTAATAGCCATTGCCACCACGGATAATGATTTAAGCTCTCTTCTCTGCTCTTAGGCATAACGGCATCTATAAAAACATTAATTGGAAGGAGTACGATGATGGCAAACGACCACACAACAATTGCAGAGACACCAATGAGGTCTGGCATAGAATGGTTACCTAGTAGCTCGTTAGAGATAAGCAGAACTAGGAATGACAGCGACAGAGTAGCAAGTGTTAGAATCCAGCGAAGCTTCATGGAGTAACGTTAAAGGTGACTCAACAATACCGCAAGGGTGAACTATGACTTCTAAAAATCCTGAAATAGTAATTTTTGAGTCCAACACCTTATGCTGAAGCATCTAGTTTTATTAGTAGTGATACCGGGCTTGAGCTACCTGAATAGTGCCGTCATAAACTCTATAGACTAAGCGGTGTTCATCGTTTATACGTCTTGACCAGAATCCCGAAAAGGCGTGCTTGAGTGGTTCAGGTTTGCCGATACCTTCATACGGATTATCGCGTCCAATATCTGTTAATAAGGCATTGATCTTTTTGACCATTTTTCGATCATATTGTTGCCAATGAGTGTAATCTTCCCAGGCACGATCGGAGAATTGAAGGTTCATGCCAGAGCCTCTAGAGTCTTCATTACGCCTTCTCCTCTTTCTAACTGGGAAATCCCCTCAGAGAGTCTAGTGGCATTCTTCGGAGAGCGTAAAAGGTAAGCGGTCTCCTGTAGTGACTCGTAATCCTCTAAGGAAACCATAACCACGGCTTGATTACGCTTACGTGTAATAATGACAGGGTCGTGATCTTCACAAACTTGATTTATTGTGGAGGCAAGGTTTTCACGAGCTGCAGTATAGGTTATAGCTTTCACATGGACATTATAATGTACGTATCCGTGATTGTCTAGTTTTTTAAGCTCTGGTATCAAC
>JALZUI010000116.1 GCA_023301545.1 Akkermansiaceae bacterium | reverse complement strand
AGCGCCTTGGCGGTGGTCGCTCCGAGGGCGATAATGCACTTGGGTTTTACAATCTCGATTTCCTTCTTGAGTAGGGGCATGCACGCGGCGATTTCTTGGGCCGAGGGCTTGCGAATATCGGTTGTTTGCCTTGGGCTGTGAGGGCGGAATTTACAGAGATTGGTGAGGTAGAGATCGTCACGGTTGAGAGTCATCGCGCGTAAGATTTGATCTAGCTTTTGGCCAGCCTTTCCTGTGAACGGGATCTGCGTGGTCTCCTCATCAAAGCCAGGAGCGTCCCCAATAATCATGATCTCTGCTTGGGCTGCGCCGGTAGAAAACACGAGGCGTGATTTGAGAGTGCCTAAGCTCTGTGCTGGGGGCCAAGTATGGGCGAGCTTTTTGAGGGCCGCTAATTGCGCTGCGGGCTCTCCCGCAGGCAGAGAAAGGTTAACGCTATCAGGAGCTACGACGGTTTGTGGAGTCGGTTTGGCTACCGGTGTACGTGCTGGAGGCGCGGAAGCAGTGGTCACTGGTCGAGCGGTTATCAGCGGTGCTGGAGCGCCTGTAGGCGGGGCTGGTTGTGGAGCGACCTTTTTCTGTGCTTTGATCGCGGAGCGTACGGCATCACGAGCCTCCTGACTGAGGTAAACGTGACTCACCCCTTTTTTTGATTGGGTTTTTAGGTAATCTACGAGCACTCCGACAGTCATGGCTATTAAGTTAGAGGTTTCACTCTAGAGGGGAAGTAAAAAAAGATATTCTAGGACTCTACTGAGTGAGGCTCTCCCCCGATCTACAGTGATGAGGTTTGCAGGGATGGGAGAAGCTTTTTCACAACCATCGCTTGCCGCTTAGCTGTCTTTATTTCGATTGGCTCTTAATATGAGGGCATAAAAAAACCGCTTTTCAATGAAAAGCGGTTTTGAATAAAGGTCTCTAATAGAGCCTATCGCTTACGACGTGCAAGAAGAGCAAGTCCACCGAGTCCAAGAAGAGCAGCTGATGATGGCTCTGGAATTGGAACTACGTGTGTAGCAAGGTCGAAAGTGAAGCTTACACCTTCACCAGCAGCACCCCATGAGCTTGAGTACTCGTAGGTGAATGTGTCTGTGTCTGCAATTGACCAATCAACAGCGAATGTTGAAGTAGTTGCGCCAGTAGCTGGCTGTGATAGCGTGATTTCTGAGCTAGTAGCGGTAGCAGTGTTGGTTACTGTCGCAGTAGCGTCAGCTTGAGCAGCAAGAGCACTATCAAAGGATACTGTAGTATCAGATGATACGATTGCAGATTCAATACGTCCTGTACCAGGATTAACGAAGAGAGTAGGTGATGTTATAGTAAAGTTAGTATCCCAGTTAGTTGTAACTGTGAATGTCGAGCCATATACTGGAGCACCCGCTGAGCCACCTGTGTCACCATTGGAATTAAAATTCACTCCGCTGCCGCTAACAAGGGCACCTGAAGCGTCAATTGTAACGATACAATCTACTCCGTTAATAGTGCCAACGTTGAAGTCTTGAGCTCCACCTGCTGTGAAGTCGTACTGACTCCAAAGGTTGAATGTTGTAGTTGCGCTTGCGCTTGCAGCTGTAAGCATTAATGCAAATAATGTGTTTTTCATAATATATATTTTTTGACCCTTGCGATTACATTTGTCGGAATGACACGTGCAAGAAGGGGAACGACATATTTACTATTTTTAAGTCGGGGTCAATAAGAAATCTCGAATTTACGTCATTTTTTAGATAAAACGCGTCTAGGTTGGTTCTGAGCTGGTAGAGTTAACGGAAATATGTTTATTTATTATGTCGGGAAGGAGGCGTTTTAAAAAGAAAGATAAAGCGGTTATAGTTATCGCGCCACTTGTTCATATTTTATTTAAATGTTAATTAAGTTAATCAAAAGGGCTTTTTATACTCTTTTTAGTTAATGAAAAAGAATACTGGAAGAAGGAAGAGCTTTTTTCTAGCGTAGGGGACTTCATGGGCTCTTACATTTATCACGACACTCCGATTGGGAAGATTCGCCTCCGATCCTCTGAGGAGGGCTTGTGTGCATTGGATCATGTTAATCAGCAAGACTCCTTAGCTGCTGGTTACGTGCTCAATCCAGAGTGTCCGTTTTTACGACAAGCACAGGTGGAGCTTGACGAGTACTTTGTGGGAGAGCGGGAGAGCTTTGAGACGCGTTTGAGCCCTATTGGGACGAGCTTTCAGCGTCAGGTCTGGGAGGCGTTGACGGGAATTCCCTTTGGGCAAACGGCTTCATACTCTGAAATTGCCGAGATGATAGGCAACCCTAAGTCGGTGCGTGCGGTGGGAGCGGCGAATGGGAAAAACCCACTCTCTATCTTTATTCCGTGTCACCGGGTGATCGGTAAAAGTGGGAAGTTAGTAGGTTATGCGGGAGGCCTAGCAGTGAAGCAGACTCTCCTCAGGGTAGAGCGCTTAGAGTTTAATTACTAAACGCGAAAAGGCTGTCAGTGGTTATTCGGTGGTGAAGCAACTAGTAGGAAGGCCCTCGGCGTTTATGAGGTTGGCTCCCTTTGCGGTTGGGGTCCATGCGTAGCGCGCTTTTGTAGGGACTGGAATCGCGGTGTTTTGTAAGACGATGCGCTCTTCTTGGATTTCAGCAATTGCAGGTAACCAATTCCCCTCGGCGTCGATGAGCTCGAAGGAGCCAGGAGCCATTCCGTCACGTGTTTTAAGTCCTTCTGCGTAGTCAAAGGTGATTTCGAGCGTGTTTCCAGCTCCCTTGCTCGACTTAAATAGTGGGCCAGATACGACAACGCCCTCAGAATGGTAATCCTGTTTTAGAGCCCAGCGTGCTAGTCGTTTCCCGACATCCATTTTATTAGGAGGGTGAATGTTGTTGTTGATGCCAATATCGTTGATGACCGCCATGCCAATATTACTTTTAGTCATTTCAGGGTCGTGTAGGAGTAGGCGCATTTGGTCCTGGACCGTAACCCAGCCTAGGCGGCTGGTATTATAGTTAGCGAGCTGCACATAATAGAAAGAGAGGTTACTAGACCACTGCTTTTGCCAATCATGGATGAGGAGCTTGAGAAGCTCTCGGTAGTCGTTAGAGGATTGATCGTGAGCGTTCGCCTCACCTTGGTACCATATTGCCCCACGCGCCGAGTATCCAGCAAGGGGCGCAATCATACCATTGAAAATAGTCGAATGGTAATTGGTGTCGAGGGAGGGGGGTGTCTTTAATTGAGGTTTTTTAGGGATTTTTCCTTTGTTTTCATTTTTCCACTTAATGGTTTTCACTTTCCATGCGGCGAGCGCTTCTTTGTGTTTTTTCTTTGCGTTAGCGAGTGAATAGGCGTTGATTGCCTCAGCCTTACGCTGTACTAAGTACTGGAGCCCCTCCACTTCTTTGAGTGAGCTTTCGCTGATAAAGCTTTCGATCCGCTTACCTCCCCATGCGCATTCGATTATACCAATAGGCACGTTTAGTTCCGTGCGGAGCTCCTTAGCAAAGTGGTAACCAACAGCGGTGAACTGGGCGGTGTTCTCGGGTTTCGTTTCTAACCATTTTCCTGGAAAGTCTTTCTTTGCATTGGCCGCAGTTGAGTTGCCGCTGACGTAGACTCTGAGTAGGTTATCTTGTACCTTGGCCGCAATGTCGGGATCTACTGCTTTTTTAGTGGTCCACTCCATATTGGATTGTCCGCTTCCAATCCAGACCTCTCCAACTACGACATCCTTTATAGTCTTGGTATCAGAACCTACTTTAATGGTCAGATTGGCGCCTTGTTGGGAGGCTTTGAGTCCCTGGAATTCAACTACCCATTCACCGGATTCGGAAGTAGTACCTGTTACGCTTTTACTCTGGAAGTTAACCGTGGCAACGGTTCCAGGCTCTGCCCAACCCCAGAGCTTGGCGGTTGTTTCTTGCTGTAAGACCATGCCGTTGGAGAAAAACGCGGGCATAGAAACTTGGGCTAAGAGAGGAGGGGCGAAAAGGAGGCTTAGTAAAAATAGGAACAAGCGGATAGGCATAGGGGAATTTAACTTTTGATAATGGGCTCTGTAAATAGTAAACTGATCGCGTCTGGTAGAGGGGTGAGAGCGTTGGATGCAATAAAGGGGGGTAATTCAGTTGAGTTTGCGTTCGCTTAAGTCTAAGTACTAGCTGGAACTATGGAATACACGGAGCAGGCCTACCAAGAGCAATTAGAGAAAAAGAAGCGATTGACCCAGGGGCAGTTTGAGCGCTTCGGAGGGGGCGAGCTGCAGTGTTATCGCTCTGCTGTGGAGCACTACCGGATGAGAGCAGAGTTCCGCGTATGGCATGAAGATGAAGACCTTTATTATGTGATGTTTGATAAGGAGACGCGCGAGCGCTACCGGGTGGATCAGTTTCCAACCGCTTCCGCCCTGATTAACGAGGTGATGCCTATATTGATCGCGCAGATTAAGGAAAGCGAGCTCTTGCGCCGAAAGCTGTTTCAGGTCGATTTTCTGTCCTCCATGAGTGGGGAATTAGTGGTATCACTCCTCTATCACCGTCCACTAACAGACGAATGGGAAGCGGCGGCTCGGGAGCTCAGAGTAGAGCTCCAGGAGCAAGGGTTTACTATAGATCTGATCGGTAGGGCTCGGAAACAAAAGCGAGTCATTGAACGCGAGCATGTTGTAGAGAAACTTAGAGTGAAGGGGCGGGAGCTCGTTTACCGCCAAGTTGAAAACAGCTTTACCCAACCGAATGGCGAGGTGGCTACTCAGATGTTAGAGTGGGCTGTCGAGCAGACGAAAGGCTCCTCAGGAGATCTGCTAGAACTCTATTGTGGTAATGGGAATTTTTGCATCGCCCTAGCTCCGAATTTCACACAAGTTTTGGCGACTGAGTTGGCTAAGCCATCTGTAGAGGCGGCTCAATGGAATATTAGAGAAAACGGGATTAAAAATCTTAAAATCGCCCGCTTATCGGCGGAGGATTTCACGCTTGCGATGAATGGAGCCCGGGAGTTCCGTCGTCTGCAGCAGCAAGAAATTGAGCTCAGCAGCTACAACTTTTCGACCGTCTTAGTCGACCCCCCAAGGGCCGGGATGGATGAGGATTCCGTGGAAATGATCCGTAAGTACGACGTCATACTCTACATTTCCTGTAATCCAGAAACTTTGGAGCGCAACCTTGATCAGCTGGCTAATACTCACCGCGTAACAGACCTCGCCCTCTTTGATCAATTCCCCTATACTGATCACCGAGAAGTTGGAGTTGTTTTGCGTCGTAGAGGCACAGGATTATAATTTTTTTTAAAAGGCCTTGTTTGACATTCTATCAATATACAGCCTCTAATAGAGGCTATGATTAAAACAACACTACTCAGCACATTCTGCCTTCTCGCTCTTAGCTCATGTTACACGATCCAAGGCCAAATCGGTTCGGGAGCTCAATCAGGTTCCGTTAAAAAGGCTAAAAACCACTTTTTAGTATATGGCCTAGCTCCCCTCGAAACCACGACGCCTGAGCAACTTGCCCAAGGCGCAGCGAACTACGATTACAAAATCGAACAATCTTTTGTAGATGGTGTTATCGCCTTACTTACTTACGGTATCTACAGCCCAACAACTACTACAGTTACTAAGTAATTTAGTCTGAATTTCATATGACTCAGTGCTCTTCCGAGGGTGCTGAGTTTTTTTGTTTCTCGCGTTCAGGGAGTGATTATAAAAAGAGCCCTTCTTTGCACTTGTGAGGCATGTAGAATTTCGCTTCAATGATTAGAGTAAAAAGAAATCACCATGTTTAATAGAATATCAAATCTCATCAAAGGCTTTTTTAGCCTCTTCGTCGGCGGTATCGAAAAGAAAAACCCAGAAGCCCTCTTAGAGGTAGAAAAAGAAAATCTACGGAAGCAAATCTCCGAGTTTAATAAAGGGTTAGCTAACCACGCGGCCCTCGTAGAACGCCTGATTTCACGCGCGAGAAAGCTAGATAAAGACGAGGAGCAACTTAAGGTTAAAACTACCGCGCTGTTGAAAGCAGGTCAGCGTGAAGGTGCGGCTGAATCCGCCCTCAAGTTCAAGCAAGTACAGGCAGAGCATGATGATGTGCAAGTTCAGCTGGAAGAGGCGGAAGTACGCTATAAAGAGCTAGTTAGTGCACGTGACGTTAGCATCGAAGGTGCGAAGAAGAAAATCGAAGAACTAAGACGTGGGATCGATGACATGAAAGTACAATCGGCAATGGCTGAGCTTAACGAAATGGCTTCAGGCATGGTTGGATCGATCGGAGGATCAGGTGATAGCTTGAACCGTTTGGGTGAAATCGTAGAAGAAGAGCGCACAAAGGCAGCGGGTCGTGCACGTGTTGCTAAGGACAGTCTAGATATGACGGATGTTAAGATGCAAGAGGCCGAGCAAGATGCGCTCGCTGATATGGCTCTTGCGGACTTCGCAGCGGCTGCCGGGATCGCTCTGGATACGATAACCGATGGCGGTGATAAAGAGACGACTAAGGCTTCTATGGGGCCAGCGAGCGAGAGTAACTAGGTTTTACCCTTCTCTATTCATTTCTTATGGGGCGCGGGTTAAAGCGCCTCGGAGCGGGCCTGCTGAGCTCCGTTAAATTGAGAGATTGAACCTCTCCACAAAAAAGCTCCCACGATTAAGTGGGAGCTTTTTTTGCGCAGTAATGAAGCGCTGGTTGGCGTTCTCTTAGAACTGGTAGTCTAGGTAGAACTGGAAGCGGTTACCGTCATCATCCTGGTCTGCGTCTTGAATCGGAATAGCGTAGTCGATAGCAAACGGACCAAAGGGGAGGTTGAGTCGAACGCCAACTCCGACGTTTGCGTGTAAGTCTCCAGGAGAGAAGTCGAAGGAGTCTTCATTAACAAACCCAACATCAAGAAAGCTTGCTCCACGGACGGTTCCAAAGAGGGGGAAGGTAAGCTCGGAAGAGAAGAAGGCACTGGTGTTACCACCGGTGGCTTCATTCGTTACCTCATCACGAGTTCCGTCAGCGACACTACCAACATCACGGAAATCAAAGCCTCGGAGGTTACGGGCTCCGCCAAGGAAGGTACGCTCATAGATCGGTACGTCATCTCCTTCGACCACTGTGAATTCAGCAGAAAGGTTTAGAATGATATCGTAAGGAAGGAGGATGTGCGTGGTTCCAGCGGCGCTAATCGTGAAGGTTTCATTATCTCCTCCAATGAAGCCTCCAGTGTAGGCCGCGCTAAGGTCTAGTTTAGAGCCTCGGCGAGGATTGATGTTACTGTTACGGGAGTCGTAAACGTAGGAAAGGGTCAAGGCACTGCGCCAGAACTCTCCTTCTTCATTAACGAAGGATGACCCAGGCTGCAGATCGCTCTCTAGGTCGATTTCAATATTCTCTAGACGGTATTCACCCTTAATAAAGCCTCGTTGGCCGATGGGTTTTCTGAGGAAGATGGCGGCACCGTAGTTGCGTTGGTCATAGGCGTCTGAGAGGAAGCGTTGGTCTTGGTAGTAGGCTTCGCCTCCAAGTGATAAGCGCTGTCCGAGGAACCATGGTTCGGTCAATCCAACTTTAAAATCTAAGGTCTCCGCACCAGCGCGAAGCGAGCTGTTGAAGCGTTGACCGCCACCCTTGAAGCCCCAAGGGTCTCTGATGTCAAAGTTCGTTTGCTCTAGGTTAATAAAGCCTACAATACTATCGATCGAGCTAAACCCAACGCCGAATCCGAGGGAGCCGGTACGCTTTTCTGCTACTTGGATGTCAACATCACGGTAGCCTGCACGAGAACCTTTACGAGCGGTTGCATTAGCAACGCTGAAGTAGTTTAAGTTGCGAAGACGATTCTTTGTCGTATCTAAGTCCACGGAGTTAAACCACTCACCTGGAGTCATAGGAACTTCTCGGCGGATGACGTGATCTTTTGTAGTTTCATTACCAGCAACATTGACCCGACCAACACGGTAGCGTGAACCTTCGCTGATACTGTAGTTAATAGTAACGCCATTATTAGCGGTGTTTTTAAGCTCAGGTCGTACGCGGACGTCCGAGTATCCTTTTGCTCCGTAGAAGCTACGGATGTTTCTAATGTCATCCTCCATTTTCTTAGCGGAAAAGGAATCTCCTCCGATGAGGGAACAGGCGGCCCAGAGCTCGTCGTAGGTGTAAACGCTATTCCCGTTGAACCCGATTCCTGTTACTGTGTATTTTGCTCCTTCGGTTAGGTAGATATTAAGGTCGAGCATTCCGTTGTCCTTTTGTGTGCGATCAATGCGATCAATTCGGGCACGGAGGTAGCCGTTGTTTTGGTAGAATTTAACGAGCAGTTGTTTATCTTCTTCTAAGCGCGCTCCATTGAGCACCCCTGATTTAGTAAAGAAGGAGAAAATTCCTTTTTCCTTAGTTTCCATTTCACGTTCCAGCTCTACTCGGGAGTAGTTATCATTGCCGTGGAAGTAGATTTCATCGACCTCGCCCTTGATTCCTTCGTTAATGTCAAAAACGAGAATAGAGAAGCCATTTTGCCCGTCTTCCATGTGGTAGCTAACCGAGGTGTCTGGGTATCCATTGTCGGTATAAAGTGTTTCGATCGCACGTTTACCCTTCAGGATTTCTGAATCATTGAGAGCGGTACCAGCTTTAATGGCGACTTCCTCTTTAATTTTTTTGTCGGAAAAGGTGCTGTTTCCTTGGAAGTCAACGGCTTGTAGGGAGGGCCTGGTTTTAACTTCGGCGATGATTTTAACCCCGTTTTCTTGTGGGTCTGCTAGGAAAACCACATCATCGACTAAACCGCTCTCATAAAGACTCTTTACATCATCATCTAGCTTGTCGTAGCTGAAGGTTTGACCCTTTTTAACTGACATGAAGTTACGAATCCGCGATTCACTGACGGACTTGGGGCCTTTGATATTGACGTCGATTTCGGTGATTTTTTGGTCAACGATTCCCTGGGCCATGCTGACTAAAGCCATGCTATAGAGGAAGAAAAGTGAAGAAATGAGTGATTTCATATAAAAATAGGTGAAGGGTTCCTGCTTCTGTCGTCTAATTTATTCCCGCTAGGGTCAAGGCTCAACGATAGAAAAACCACGACTGAGCGAAAATAATTCACGTTTACACGGTGATTACACCGATTTGAATCAAGCTTTTAATATGTCCTGCGAAATGCGTGGTATTATGACCACAACTTTCTTGACTAAGGTGGTGTGAACGATTCTAGTCCTGCGCAATGTCAACTGTACTAAAATTTGATACGGCAACTGTCCGTGATGTAGCCTTAGCGAAGGTCGGAAACCCTCTGATGGGAGAGGAATTAATTACCTCTGATACAGTTTGTGGGATTAAGGGAGAGAATGAGGAGCTCATTAGTGAAGCCTTGTTGAAGCGCTTTAAAAGCCAGGATCGTCAAGTGTTTACCCATGTAGAAGAGCTTAGTGAAAACCTCGTATTTTCTGTCGCAAAGTCAATTTTCAGCCTAAAAGAAGACCTCGTTAAAGGCGCTAATGTCATCGCCACCCATCTCTACGATGGGACTAAGGATCCCGAGGTTAAATCAGGTGACCTCTGTATTGCTACTGTTGATGATGTAACGATCGGAGGCTCTCCCTGTAAGGCCCTCTGCATTGTTAAGAGCGAGAGCTCAATCCCAGTTTTAGAAATTTCTGATGGAGAGGAAGGGCTCGACCTAAAGACGCACAACGTAATCGCACCGGATAAGATCCAAAAAGGGGCGCTTATCGTGGCTTACCAAGAGAAGGAAGGCTTCGCGGTTTATGCGTTCGATAAGTCTGCGGGTGACGCCCATGCGTGGTCCAAAGAGTTTTTGGGGATTAAGCCTCTCCGCGATGAAAACTTTATGACGAAGCGCTACACCGATATGGCCGTAGCGTTTGCGCAAGATGAGCTGCAAGAGGAAGAGTTTGACAAGATCGAACGCTTCCAGCTCGCGAACCAAGCGATGAGCTACTTTGAGGAAAACGACGATTTCGATCTACAGTCCTTTGAGCAAACGGCTTTTGGTGAAGATCAGGAGAAAAAAGCGCAGTTCCAAGCCTTTAGGCAACACTATAAAGATGATGACGGTACTCCGCTAGAGGAGCAGTTTGCGATCTCTAAACCTGTCGCTAAAAAAGCCTCTCGGAAAGTGAAGGGAGTGATGAACCTAGATAACGGTGCGAGCATTACCTTTAAGCCCCAATTCTCTGAGAACATCGAGGAGTCCCTAGAAAAAGGCTTCGATGAAGAACGTCAGATGAAGTTTGTTAAAATTTACTACAACTCGGAGTCTTAGAGGCGTCCCGCAAGCGCCACATAACGTAGTCGGCGCCTGTGGTTAAGGCGGTGTGGCTTGGCTGTACTTGTTGTGCGTAATTCGTGAGTAATGAATTCACTGAGGGGGGTGAGCTGTAAGGTTTTATGATTCTGTTCACTGACGAAATTTCTATTACAAAAAAAACTTAACTTTGTAGGTGCAGTTTGTGAATGGAGTCGCTTGAATAGGCACGAATGGACGCTCTTTCATATTTTGGTATCGTATTAGTACTGGGGATTATTGCTCAGTGGAGTTCTTGGCGGTTGAAGATCCCTTCAATTCTGCTTCTCCTAGCCTTTGGCTTCGGGCTTTCTATCACCACGGGGGTTAAAATTGATGATTATATTGGGGAAGAAACGCTCCTCTCAATCGTGGGTATTTTCGTAGCGATTATCCTCTTTGAAGGAGGAATGACCCTTAAGCTCTCAGAGCTGAAGGAGGCCGGAACTCCTGTGATTAGGCTCTGTACCTTTACGGTGTTGATCGGGTTTGTCCTGACCTTCCTCGTCATGTACTATGGTCTGAACTATGCGTGGCAGATTTCTGCCTTGGTAGCTTCGATCCTTACGGTTACTGGCCCCACGGTGGTTGGCCCTCTTTTACGAGTGGTTCAGCCGTCTAAAAAAATATCGAGCGTCGTTAAGTGGGAAGGGATTGTTGTCGATCCTATCGGAGCAATCTTAGCGCTCCTCGTTTATGAGGTGGCTACTCTGGGTTGGAGTAATGATGCTCAGGGAACCTACCTTTTAATCTTTCTTAAGCTAATCGGAGCGGGAGTAGTCTTCCCTTACATTTTAGCGAAGTTTATCATCTTCCTCCTTAAGCGTCACCTGATCCCTGACTTTCTCCACAGTGTTTTCCTTCTAGCGATGGTTGCGGGCTCGTTTGCGGCGGCGGATCAAATCCAAAAAGAAGCGGGACTGATCACAGTCACGGTTCTTGGTATGGTTTTATCGAACCAAAACGCGGTTTCAGTACGTCATATTATTGAGTTTAAGGAAAACCTACAGGTTCTCATTATTTCCCTACTCTTTATCCTCCTCTCTGGTCGAATCGATATGATGGAGATGAAGGAGGTTCTCGTGCCGGGCTTGATTCTACTTGGCGCCTTGATCCTTTTTGTCCGTCCCATTTCGGTCTTTGGTGCGATGCTGTTCTCCGACACCTTAGGGTTGAGGGAACGAGCCTTCATCTCTTTTCTAGCCCCCCGAGGAATTGTGGCGGCTGCAGTGATTTCGGTCTTTGCGTTAGAGTTTGAGCACGCTGCCGAGGCTGGTAAGCTTCCCTATGCGATAGCAGAACAAGCGCACCAATTAGTTCCGCTGATCTTCCTAATTATTATCGGAACCGTTACTATTTACGGACTTCTTGCGCTCCCGTTAGCGAAGAAATTGGGCGTGACGGCAGGGCGTAGTGACGGGGTGCTTTTCGCCGGTGCAGATAGCTGGATTGTTGAGGTTGCAGGCGCTCTCGCAAAAGATGGCCACGCCGTTCTCCTGATGGATACGAAGTATGAAAAAATCGCGGAAGCAAAACTGGCAGGGGTTCCCGCAATGCGTGCAAATATTCTTTCCGAATACGCTGAACATGAAGTGGACCTAGGAGGAATAGGCCAACTCGTGGCGGCCACTCCTAATGACGAAATTAACTCTTTGGCGTCGATTGAATACGTTCATAATTTTGGCCGGAAAAACATTTGGCAACTAGCCCCCGAGGATAAGCATCAGCACCACTCAAAGGCGGTCTCGCACCATAAGCGTGCGCGTATTTGTTTCTCAGCCGATGCGACTTACAACGAACTGAGTACGAAGTTCACTAAGCCTCACTCAATTAAAAGCACGAATTTGACGGAGAAGTTTGGGGTCGAAGACTTTTATGCCGAGTACGGAGAAGAAGCCTTGATTCTCTTTGTGTACGACGAGAAAAACGGCTTGCGCCCGACGACTCCCAATTTCCGTAATAATTTCCAAAACGTGACGGAGCCGACAACCCTTTATGCTTTTGTGCCTGATAAGGAAGATGTAGCGTGTGCTCCACAAACCGCTCCAATGGGTCTTTAAGAGTAGATATGATTTGGAGATATAAAGGCGGGGCTTTTGATCTTACCGAGCGGGGGATCATCATGGGGATTCTTAATGTGACTCCTGATTCTTTTTCCGATGGAGGGAGTTACTCCAATAGCGATCAAGCTGTGGAGGCGGCCTTACAAATGGTAGCTGATGGAGCAGAGGTGATCGATATCGGGGGTGAATCCACACGTCCGGGCTCTCCTGCCGTGTCGCTTGAGGACGAGCTCCAGCGTACAATTCCAGTAGTAGAGGCATTACGCGAGCGTTGGGATGGGGCGATTTCGATCGATACCTCTAAGCCTGAAGTGGCGAGGGTGGCGATCGAGGCAGGTGCCAGTATAGTAAACGATGTTACGGGTTTAACTGATCCTGAGATGATCCTCACCTGTCGCGATGGGTGTGTGGGAATCGTCTGTATGCACATGAAGGGGACGCCGCGCTCTATGCAGGAAAACCCGATGTATGAGAATGTTCTAGAGGAAGTGCGCGAATTCCTAACGCAGCAATATGAAATGCTGACGGTAGCGGGGATTCCTGCGGAGATGATTTGCTTTGATCCCGGCATTGGCTTCGGTAAGTCGCTGGAACATAATAAGGCGTTGATTAATGGGGTAGGGGGCTTGGAGATTGAAGGGCGCCCTGTAATGATGGGGCTATCACGTAAGTCCTTTATCGGTAAGTTATTGGAGTCTAGTGACGTGGCCGAGCGAGAGTGGCCTACGGTGGCATTGACTTCATACGCACGGACATTGGGCGCACGGGTGCACCGCGTGCATCAGGTTAAGGAAAATCACGATGCCTTACGAATGGCAGAAGTCCTTCTTTCCGAATAGGGCCTAACATGAGTTTGGGAAAAGAAGGCTTGATGTCTGGTAGTGCATAAGAGAGATTCGTGTCTTATGAAGACACGCTGGATCTTATCTGTATTGAGCATTTTTACTCTTTCCCTCGCTTATGGTGACTTTGGTACGGCTGGCCGGGCAATGGCTCAGTACGATCAGAGCTATGACAGCTGGGAGCAGAGATTTACCTACACTCAGGATGATGAAACGCGCCTGCAGCTCCTCAAGACTCGACCTGAGGCGAGACGGACTACGCAAACTATTATTAAGTCTATAGGAACTCAGTTAAACGACCCTCAGTCCCTGCGTGCGATTGCGTGGATTTACGCTAATGATTCCCAATCCCTCAATAACCCCAAGGCTCCAGAAACAGGGAAGGCAATCCGAAGTGCGCTCATGCGCAGCCACTTTAATCAAGCTGGTGCGGGCGATCTCTGTATCACGATTAGTCAGAACTTTTCGCCATTAGACCTCCCCTTTTTAGAGAAGGTTGCCAAGCAGGCCTCTAACGAGATTGAACAAGGGTTAGCGTCTCTTTCCGTTAGTGTTGCGCTCTCAAGCTTGGGCAGTGATTCGGAGCTGGTAGCCAAGCGTTTAGAATATTTGCGTACTGCCATCAAAACGATTCCGACAGAAAAACAAGTGAACGGAAAAAAGGTAACTGATATTATAAGCGATCAACTTTACGTGATTAGGTTTCTTTCTAAGGGGCGTAAGGCTCCTGACTTTGCAGGCAAAGACGTTACTGGAGCTCCAATCAGTCTTACTAGTGCAAAGGGGAAGGTGACCGCGTTGGTCTTTTGGTCGGCTAAGGACGTTTCGAAGCCTAGTCAGTTAGAATTCCTTCAGAGTATGCAATCGAGGCTCTCTAAAGTGGGCGGTGAAATGATCGGGATCTACACTGGCGAGTTGGGAACTCTTCGACAAAAATTGGCAGATAGAGAAGCGACTTGGAAAAACGCCTTTGATGGATCTGGTGAAATTACTAAGCAGTTCCGCATCAGCCAAACTCCCGCCGTATTCCTCTTAGATAAGACGGGGAAAATTCATTCGATCGGCGAGCCTAATACGTTGATCAACTTATCGATCCAAGCACTGGCTGATAGTACAGAGTAATCTGCGCGCTTTCCCATGGAAATCCCTATTGAGAGAAAGAAGGTTGTACTCTCGCAGATGCCGCAGCTGGATGGCCTGCGCGCGTTATGTTTGCTTAGTATCATTGTCCACCACTGGACGGTTAAGGCCTTTCATATTCCGTTTCCTTTTGAGATTGGAGCGTTTGTGTTTTTCGCACTTTCGGGGTATCTCATCACGAGGATTTTATTGAGAGGGAAGAATAAGATCGCCCAAGGAACGACGACTACCCGCCATTTTCTTAAATCCTTTGCTTATCGCCGCCTTTTCCGACTGGCTCCGGCGTATTTGACAGGGATTCTCCTCTACCTTCTCATTTGGTACCCTGAAGTGCGCCAAAATCTATTTTGGTATGCTACGAATACCTCGAACATTCACTTCGCGCTTGAGGGTGGTTGGCAAGGCGGGGCGGATCAGTTTTGGACCTTGGCAGTGGATCAACAATTCTACGCCTTTTGGCCATTTTTGATTCTCTTGTTGCCAAGAAAGGTTCTGCCCTACGCCTTTGCGCTGGTTGCTTGTAGTGCGCCGTTCTCCCGCTATCTCGGGTATTTAGAGGTTCCTTACTTCCTGGGAGATAAGGATGATCTGATGCCTTGGTTTTTGACCGACCACCTTTGTTTTGGAGCCTTGTTGGCGTACGCTCATGAGTTTGCTCGCCTCCCTAGCAAAAAGATTTTTTGGGTCGGCCTTATTACATTTCTTGTGGCGTATTTAGCCGCCCGCTACCGCTTCTGGTTTTTTGAGGAGGGCTCGCTTTCCCTTATTTGGCAACAAACTTTCTTGGCAGGTTTTTCTGCCTGTTTAGTAGGGTTGGCCGTCTATGGTTTTACTGGTGTAGGTAAATCACTTTTAGAAAACAGGGTGATACAATATATTGGGCAACGCAGTTATGGCTATTACGTTTACCACAATTTAGCGATGCTACTCTTGGGGTTCATCGCCTTCCCGCTTTACCCCGCCGAGGGCGCGACGGATTACTTCTTTTTCCCGCGACTCATTATGGGAGCGGGGCTCCTTTATGCGATGGCGCACTATTCGTGGAAGTATATCGAGGAGCCTTTTCTCCAGCGTAAGGCCCAGCATAAATACCTGGCGAAGTAGTTTCAGTGCCTTTTTTGCGCCTTTATGATTTTTTCATAGATGATGACGCGTATAATTAAGAATATGCGCTTCTTTATTTTATCTCTACTACCCCTTTGGTTTTGTTCTGCGGAGGTTATTGTTCCTCAGATGAATGAGTCGAAGGAGGCCACTGCTGAGCGACTGCAATGGTTCCGCGATGCGAAATTTGGGCTTTTTATCCACTGGGGGCCTGCGGCGATTAGTGGCGAGGAAATTAGCTGGGGAATGATGGATCGGATCGAGGCTGGGGCAAAGCATCAAAAAGTCCCTAGGGAGGAATACATGAATCTCTATAAGGAATTTAATCCTACTAAGTTTGATGCGGACGGCTTGCTTTCCCTGGCGAAGGATGCAGGGATGGAATACATCGTTTTCGTTACGAAGCACCATGACGGGTTTAGCCTTTGGAATACGGAGGAGAAGCATTTTCCCGCCAATTCCGACTACCCGCAGAACTACAGTATCGCAGATACAGACTATGGGAAGGATATCTGTAAGGAGGTGCAGGAGGCCACGAATAAGTACGGACTTAAGTTAGGCTGGTATTATAGCACTCGTGATTGGACTCATCCCGATTATCTGCAGGGTGATAATGAAGCCTATAATTCGTACTATGAAAACCAAGTGGAAGAGCTCCTGACGGACTACGGAAAGGTTGATATTATGTGGTTCGATCACTGCTTTGGGGAATGGTCACAATACAGCATTCCTCGACTGTATGAGAAGATGTACACGCATAACCCACAGCTCCTCGTGAATAATCGAGCGGTGCGCGGGATTAAAGATGTCCCTAAAGAGTTCGACCCATTAGCGAGAGGGGACTATGATACCCCCGAAAACCGGATGGGCGCCTTTCAATACGGCCGTCCATGGGAGTCGTGCATGATTCTCTCTCCCGCTCCTGATCATGGAGGCTGGTCATACCGGACGGGCTCTGAGACGCGTTCTCTGACCGAGACCCTGAGGCTTCTTTCTTCCTGCGTGGCAGGGGATGGGAATATGCTACTGAACTTGGCGCCTCTACCTGATGGGAGCCTCAAGCCTGAGGAACGGGCGGTGCTGGAGGGAATTGCTCCATGGATCAAGACCTATGGGGAAGCGATTTACGAAACTCGTGGAGGGCCTTGGATAAATGGAGATTGGGGCGGGTCGACGCATAAGGGGGAGATCGTTTATCTCCACCTCTTTGATGAAGGAACTATTGAACTCAACCGCTTACCTCAATCGGTGCTCAAGGTAGAGACGATGGAAGGAGTAGCGGTTCCCTTTACGCAAGGAGAGCATACGGTCTCAATCCAAGTTCCACAGGAAGCAATGAATGAGCATGTGAGCATTGTTAAGCTTACCTTAGACGCGGCGGTCGATGGGCCTTTGTTTTCCCCTGCTTTAGCTAAAAGTGAGGCCAATGTTATTCCTGGAACCTTAGATTTCACCCCAGAGCAAGCAACTTTGACCGAGGGGCTGGAGCTCGAAGAGGGCGCGATTAAGGGATGGGCTGACCCTCAGAATACAATAAGCTGGGATCTGGGCTTGGCCAGCCCGGGACGATATAAGGTCGAGCTAACAACCTCCTGTACAGAGCCAGGTTCTATAATCGTTGTCAACTTTAGCGCTAAATCGGCAAAGGGGGTTAATGGGCCAGTTCCTGTAACCGGTAAGTACGAAAACTTCCAAACGTACTCGCTTGGGGAAGTGTACTTTCCCAATGCGGAGAGCATGAAACTTCGCCTAAAAGCAGGTCATCCTCACGCTTGGAAAAGAGTCGATGTCAAAGGGGTGCGACTGACCCCAAGTAACTAGAAGCCGATTAATCCTTTGCCGTCTTAGGGTCTAGGGCATCACGGAGACCGTCGCCTAAGAAGTTGAAGCCAAAGAGGGTCAGGGAGAATAGAAGCGCAGGGAAGATGAGAAGCGATGGTTGCGTTTCGATTAAGTTCGCGCCGTCCTTGATAAGCATTCCCCAGGAGGAGTTGGGAGGCTCGATCCCCATGCCGATGAAGGAGAGCGTGGCCTCATAGAGAATGAAGCTAGGGATAGTGAGAGTGGCGTAAATAATAACGGTACCCAATAGATTAGGGACGATGTGGCGAAAGAGAATTTTCCAGTAACCAAGACCGAGCGAACGTGCCGCTTCGACATATTCCATCTGAGCTAAGTTAGCGGCTTGGGAGCATACAATTCGCCCCATACTGAGCCATCCAAAGGCTGCAATCGCGCAGATGAGAGGGATAATATTAGAGAAACGTTGAACGAGGTCACTTTTCCACCCCCATGTATCCACGAGGAATTCGCTAACGATTTCTAGCTGGCTAGCAATCATCTCTCGCATGAGAATAACGATGACGAGGAAGGGAAGCGCCAAGAGCCCATCGACTAGGCGCATCATCACGTTTTGTACCTTGCCTCCGACATAACCAGCGACGCTACCATAGATTACACCCATCGCAACGGTCAGAGTGGTGGCGATTATGGCCACCATGAGCGAGATTTGCCCGCCATCTAGCATGCGGGTAAGTAGGTCCCGTCCCAATTGGTCGGTGCCGAGCCAGTGCGTGCCGTTAGGCGCGAGGTATTTGTCATTAAGATTGCCGATGTTTGGGTCATGGGGGAGGAACCACCGCAGAACGAAACACGCAAATAGAATCGCGAGGACGAGAAAGAGGCTAGCGGTAGCGAGCTTATTGTTGCGGAGGCGCAACCACGCATCAGACCAGAGAGAGCGAGATTTAGTAGACATTAGGAACGAAGGCGAGGGTTGATCAGAAGAAGGAGGAGGTCTACTGCGAGATTAGCAAGTCCCATGAGCACGCCATAGAAGAAGACGAGGCCGAGAATGAGGTAGATGTCTTTGGCTAGGACAGCATCAATAAAGTGCTGACCCATTCCGGGGATTTGGAAAATGGTTTCGATGACAAAGGAGCCCGTCATAACCGCGGCAAAGGCGGGGCCGAGATAGGTTACGGTGGGGGTGATGGCGGGGCGGAGGGCGTGCTTGAGGAGGATATTGAGTGTACTTACTCCTTTGGCACGTGCGGTACGAATATAGTCCTGACTGAGCACCTCTAACATTCCGCCTCGCATGAGACGCGCGATATAGGCGGCCACTCCGAAACCTAGGGTGAGGGCGGGGAGAAGGACATCCTGCGGCATCATCCAACCGGCTATATTTAGGAACGGAATTGGCTTAGCGACCCAGAGTTGTAAAAGAGGGCCGACAACGAAAGAGGGCAAGCAGATTCCCGCCATCGCGATGACCATGGAGAGGTAATCAGGCCACTTGTTTTTATAGAGCGCCGCGATGACGCCCAGGGGCATTCCGATTCCACAACCAAAGATCATGGCGACAATCCCAAGCTGGAAGGAGACGGGGAAACTCTGTAAAAGGATGGTTTTGACTGGAATTCCTTTGAAGTTGAAGGATTGCCCCATGTCACCATCTAGGATCATGCGTTTCCAGTAGATCCCGTATTGCACGATCTTAGGCTTATCAAGCCCGTAGGAGGCTTCCATGCGCTCGATGATGACATCACTAGTAGCCCGCTCCTCGGTAAAGGGGTTTCCGGGGAGAGCGTGGACGATGAAGAAACAGACAGAGACTAAGAGGAATACCACTAAGGTAGTCTGTCCGATTCGGGATAAGATAGCTTTTAACATCGGGAATTACTTCTGAAGTTCGACAAATTTGTACGGGTGCGTGTTAAGCAGGAGAGGGTGCCAATTTTTCACAGTAGGAGAAAGGAAGTAATTGGTATTATAATGATAGACAGGAATGGCAGGGATTTGTTCCATGACGTAGGCTTCGGCCTCAAGTAGCTTAGCGTAGCGAGTTGCAGGGTCTTCAATCAGTTCCGCTTCGGCCAAAATTGCTTCATACCCTGCGTCAGACCAACCAGTGTTGTTGTTTCCGTTCCCGCCTTTCCAGAGGTCGAGGAAGGAGGTAGGGTCTAGGTAGTCGCCGATCCATGCTCCATCCATGAGGTCAAAGTCGAGTTCGCTTCGCATCTTAAGGTATGACTTCCACTCGCGTTGCACGATACGAACCCTGAGCCCCAGATGCTCACGCCAGAGTCCTTGCATGGCTTCAGCGGTACGACGATTAGTATCGGAATCAGTAGTAAGCAGTTCGAGCTCAGGGAGCTTTGCGTCTTCGCCATATCCTGCTTGAGCGAGGAGCAGCTTGGCTTTCGCCGGGTCGAAGGCGGTCATGTTCTTCGGCTGGTATGAACCGAACGGAGGGGTAACGGAGCCAGCGACTTTTTGCCCGCCTTGGAGAATGTTATCAATGATGGACTGGCGGTCGATACAAAGCGAGAGGGCTTGGCGAATAAGGGGGTTGGAGGTGAACTCACGCTGAGCGTTGGCGCGGACAAAGCGCGTTCCGATGTAGGTCTCCTGCATGATCTGTTCCCCGTACTTCTTTAATGCTGTCGGAATGAAATCTGGGGGAATGGTGTAGGTTGCATGCAATTGCCCGTTGAGGAACATGCGGGTTTCGGTATTGGCATTTTTTACAGGGAAGTAGCGGATGCCGTTTAATGAGACGGCCGCGCGGTCCCAGTAGTGCGGGTTGCGTTCGACTTCGATGAAGTGGTTTTGGCGCCACTTTTTGAGCTGAAAACCACCATTCGAGACGAGATTCCCTTCGTGCGTCCATGCGGTATAGGGCTCGGTCATTTCACCGTACTCTAGAACCTTGTGGCTAGGCACAGGAAGCCAGGTAAAGTGCTTCGTCAGGGATGGCAAGAACGGGGTCGGCGCCTTAAGTGAAATCAGGAGGGTGTAATCATCTATCGCTTTGACTCCAACTTGGGAAAAGTCGGTGACTTGCCCCTTGTTAAATTCTTCCGCGTTTTTGATGAAGTAGAGCATGTCGGAGTAGCCTGAAGGGAAATCAGGGTGGAGCATACGCTCGTAGGCGAAGACAAAGTCATGGGCGGTGACGGGCTTTCCGTCTGACCATTTTCCTGTTGGTTGGAGATTAAATGTCCATTCGGTGAAGTTCTCATTGGCGCTCCAGCTCTGCGCTGCGCCAGGAAGGCTCGCGCTGTCATCGCTGGGGTGCTCAATACAGAGTCCCTCAAAGAGTGCGCGCAGTAAGTTAGATTCAATAACACCACTGACGAGATGGGGGTCTAGGGCCTTAGGTTCGTTACCATTACCGAGGAGGAGGATTCCCTCATTAGCTGCTTTTTCAGCCATCGTCTCGGCTGATCCAGAAGCTAGGACGGCACAGATAACCATCCAAAAGGTGGCCAATCGCTGAAGAAATCGAAAATTCACAGTCTTTGCATAAGCTAAACCTAAATCAAATGACAAATAAAAAGCGCTATCCTAGGTGATATTAACGGGAAATTCTTTCAATCCTCCTGTAATCTTAGGTGATCCAGAAAAGAAACGAGGGAAAAACGCCTCAAAAATTTGACAGAGCTAAAAATAAAGCTTAGTAATGGAACACTATGCGACCACTATTCAAAACCTTATTAGCGCTTGGGCTTTCTGCCAGCTTCGCAACCGCCGACCTTCAACCAGACGCCGCTGCACAAGCCACTCTGACTCCTGACATTGTTCTGCAAAACCTTCAGGACGGGAATGCTCGATACATGAAAGGCGAGCTCTCAGACCCTAACCTTCTTGACCGAATCAAAAAAGCACAAGAAGGCCAGTTTCCTCAAGCCTACATCCTATCCTGTGTCGACTCTCGTGTTCCTACGGAACAAGTGTTCGACATGAGACTCGGTGATGTTTTCGTAGGTCGTGTGGCTGGAAACATTGAAAATGGTGACCAACTAGGGTCAATGGAATATGCTTCTGCTGTAGCAGGTGTTAAGCTTGTTGTTGTTATGGGGCACGAGTCCTGTGGAGCCGTGAAAAGCGCCTGTGCAGATGTGAAGCTCGGTAATGTCTCAGAGCTTCTTCAGAAAATTCGTCCAGCAGTTCGCTCCATAGATGGGTATGCGGATAAAACAGCGGACGATAAGGAGTTTGTAAAATCCGTAGTAAAGGCGAACGTCCTTAAAACAGTGAATGATATCCGTGAGCGCAGTGAAGTACTCGCAGACCTCGAGACCGCTGGAAAAATCAAAATCGTTGGAGCTTACTACAGCTTACAAGACGGTTCGGTGAAATTCCTCTAAGCAGTTCCTGTAATATTTAAATACTAAGCCCAAGCTGTGTTGCAGCTTGGGCTTACTTGTATAATAATCACAGATGGTATAATTACCGATAGTTTAGAGATGACAAACCAAGGGGGAGGGGGCACTTTACCCTCATGAAATTGATCGCTGAAATTATCGCCCAAGAGGAAGCGTTAGAGAATGTGACCGTGAAGGGGTGGGTGCGTAGTCGCCGCGATTCTAAGGACTTTTCCTTTTTTACCCTCAATGATGGATCCTGTCAGGGAGTTCTACAGGCCATCGTGGATCAGGGTATTCCAGGTAGTGAAACCATGATCGAGGCGAATACAGGAGCGTCTGTAGCGATTACCGGAAAACTGGTGGCTTCCCCAGGGAAAAATCAAAAGTGGGAGCTACAGGCGTCTTCTTTTGAGCTCATTGGGGCTGCTCCTGAGGATTTTCCGTTGCAGAAAAAGGGTCATAGCCGGGAGTTCCTTCGGGAAATCGCGCATCTCCGTCCCCGCACGAACCTATTCGGTGCCGTTTTCCGTATCCGAAGCCGCGCGACCTTAGCCGTTCACTCCTTTTTTCAAGAGCGAGGGTTTCATAATATTCATACTCCAATCCTGACGACCAGTGATTGTGAAGGAGCAGGGGAGATGTTCCAAGCGGTGGTTCCTGGTCAAAAAGAGGAGTTTTTTGGCGAAGAGGCCTTTCTAACCGTCAGTGGGCAGATGGAGGGCGAGGCTTTCGCTACCGCGCTGTCGCGTATCTACACCTTCGGGCCGACCTTCCGTGCAGAAAATTCTAATACCTCCCGCCATGCCGCTGAATTCTGGATGATCGAGCCCGAGATGGCTTTTTGTGATCTGGAAGGGGATATGCAAGTGGCTGAGGAATTTCTCCACTATGTTGTGCAAGATATTCTGGATAATTGCTCGGATGATATCGCCTTTTTGAACCAGTTTGTCGATAAGGAGCTTCTCCAACGTCTGCGTGCTCTCGTCGCCGCACCTTTTGCCCGTGTTAGTTACCGCGAGGCTCTAGAAATCCTTGCTCAGAGCGGGCAAGAGTTCGAATACGAATACACCTTTGAAAGCGGGCTCCAATCCGAGCACGAACGCTACCTTTGTGAAGAGCACTTTAAAAAGCCGACGATTGTCTATGATTACCCCAAGTCTGTAAAACCGTTCTACATGAAACAGAACGCTGACGGGGAAACGGTCGCGGCAATGGACGTGCTCGTCCAAGGGATTGGCGAATTAATCGGGGGGAGTCAGCGTGAGGACGATTTGGAGGTTCTAACTAAGGCTCTTGAGACGCACCAAATCGACGCTCAGCATTACCAATGGTACCTCGATTTACGAAAGTACGGATCAGTGCCTCATGCCGGCTTCGGGCTCGGTTTCGAGCGCCTTATCATGCTTCTTACTGGTGTTACAAACATCCGCGACGTCATTCCTTTTCCTCGAACTCCAGGGAACTGTAAATTCTAGCAGCTCTCTCCTGCGCTCAAAAAACCTTAAAAGAAGTCTTGCCCCCCCTTAAGGTTGGCGCTTAGGTTTGTGTCCCGAATTATATGGGGCATTAGCTCAGTTGGTAGAGCACTTGTCTGGCAGACAAGGGGTCAGCGGTTCGAATCCGCTATGCTCCACCATATAATTCCTTTTTTTATAAGAGGTTGCAGCGTTTTTAGCGGTGAACTTCAATCAAGTGAGAGTAGTTGATCTGACAGATGTTAAAGTATGACCAGCTTTCAGGCTGTCTTGGATGAAGCTTAGAAAGCCACCATCGGGATGGCATGGGATGACGTCAAAGGGGATGAGGGTATTTCCGTTACGAACTAAGTTCTTATCATGAGCATCAAAAATTCCTAAATTATCCTCTTCACGATAGTAAGCTGAGTTAGCAATTTTACGAAAAGCGAGATCTGAGAACCATTTATCTATCTCACTAACCGTTACAGGCTCAATTTTTAGCAAGGGTTGTGAGGTAATAATGGCAATCTCGTTCACAGAGGGCTTTATCACTCCTTCGAGCTTATTTAAGCTAGGGACGAGTTGGTTTTGAAGAGCCAGTCTTTCGAGGTATTGATATGGAGTTGCTTCCCATAAGTGGAAGCGTCTTGCGTCTTGATCACTGGATACTAGAGCGAGATCAATCCCAGCCTTTAGACCGAAGATTCCATTTTTAGTAATTTTAAAGATACGTTCTCCCGCTTCAAAAATATCATGTTCCTGTCCTCCTCGTTTGAACTGGGAAAGGTAGGAGAGGTCTTCTATGAGCAAACCCACGCTTCTTGCCCATTCTGCAAGACTTTTCTCCTCGCGGGAGAAAGAGGGCGACCAAGGTGCTTTTCGATCGCCTTGTAAGCTTTTTCTGAGGTAGCGTAAGCACGCTTTGAGGTTATCTCCTTCATCTTCTCTGCTGAGATGAGAGGCTTCACCTGTATGTTCTTTTGGGAACTCATTCTCTTTCATATTAGTTAGTTAAGTCTATAAAGTCAAGCATACGTAATAAGAGCTAAATCTTTGGTAATGCATCAGAGGCTTGAGGAATTCCCTCTTTGTGAAAAAGTGTAATAGTGGTTATTCTGAGGTTATGGAAGTCAATGTCTTCGGAGTCTTTTCCTGAAATTAATTGTGCGCTTGTGAGATCAGGAAACTGCAAGAAAGTGTCTTGCTCTTGCAACCAATACGCTTCTTAAAATGAACCTTTTACTCTTGGAAATTCTAGGAGATGGCTTATCTGGAGTGGATGAAACATTACTTGCAAGAGGCCGCGCGTAAGGGCGGGGCGGCAGCGAAGCAAAATTTAATCCCAGGGATTGTTTTGCAGGTGTTGGCCTTGGCGCTGATTTTCGGGTATTATCAGGTGGATAGCTTTAGGGCGCAACTGGATGTTTTAGGTGAACTTAATACGAAGTTTGGCCTATGGTTTGCGGTAATGGTGACGATGGTCTTTGGGGGCGCGATTCCTCTATCGATTGAGGCTCTGCAAGCAAAGTCGCGGGGTAAAAGTCAACGGACGGTGGCGCAGGTGGTTTTCACCCTAGCGCTGTGGGGGGCGAACGGGGCGATAACAGCGCTGTTTTATCAAGGGCAAGATTGGCTCTTTGGATCTGAGTTGAATGTTTTAACCGTATTAAAGAAGGTTTTGGTGGACCAGTTTGTGTGGGTCCCAATCTATGTAATCCCCGTTTTTACGCTCCTATTCCTTTGGCGCGACAAGCATTTCTCCCTCGGAGAGGTGAAGTCCGCGCTGGCACAGAAGAATTTCTTATCGCGAGGGTTACCGTTGATGATCTCGAACTGGGCGGTGTGGATTCCTGCGGTCAGCATTATTTACGCCTTCCCGCTTTCACTCCAAATGGTGTTGATGAACTTAATATTAGTGTTTTGGAGTCTGATATTGACCATCTTTATCGCCGATTAGTAATCACGGCGGTTAAAGAAGAAACAGGCAATCCCTAGGACGCCAAAGTTATAGGCTAAGGTTGATCCGATGATGTAGGTCAGGGAGTGACGTTGTCGGGCTTGAATGTTGAATGCGCTTTCGACTCGATCTGCGCCCATGGCGTTGAGAAAGGCGTCTAGGTACCCATCGGGTTTTTCTCCGTTCAGTTTAACTTCGTCTTGAAGAAGCGTTTTGAGTCGTTCGATTTTTGGGAACGGGGTGCTGATTTTCTGAACGATTTCGTGCGTGATTTGGCCGTCATTTTCGCTCCGGCGCATGATTTCCTTGAGTGGGCTGTAGGCGTAGTTGTAAGCGCCTTCTTCTGCCCCGTTAATAATCGTTCCGACTCCCCACATGACTAAGCCCATGAGCAGGGAAAAAATGGTAGAGCGAGTCAAAACAGCGGTTAAGACGATGACGCAGTAGATCGAGCTAAAGGCCAATAAAATCAATGGAACGGCCAAAAAGATTTGCGGGCTCCAATGAGCTAAGCGGTAGCCCTGGGCGAGGTAACAAATGACACAAAAGATGGCGACTTGCGCGGCGACGAAGAGGAGGCTGCCTATGTACTTGGTTAGGAAGAGGGTGGTTCGGCTGACGGGCTTAGAAATAGCGACGTCGACAGAGCCCTTGTCCAAGAAATTTGGGAAGATGGGGGTCGTAGAGATCAGCGCTAAAACGATGGAAAAGAATCCCAGCCACCAGGGGACGAGATGGTCCGTGAAAATCTTCATGTAGAAGTGATCCGCGAAACTGGCTTGTGCATTTATGAGGTCACTTTTCCACTTGATGACACCAAACAAGAGCGAAACTCCCTGATCGTAAGTTCCGATCGAGGCGTAGATGAGAGCGATGAGAATGGTGAGGCCTAGCGTGATCCAAAAGAGCTTTTTGGCGGTCAGGAGCTTGTAGGAATCCCAGAGGACGGCGAGAATTTGAGTCATGGTGTTGTCTTAGTTTTGAGTTCCTCCTACGCCTTCGGTGGAGACGGAGGAGATGAAGAAATCTTCGAGGTTCTGGCGTACTTCTTGTACACGCGCAATGGTGACTTGCTCTTTCCGGAGGGCGTCGATGATGGATTGTACTTCGGGGATGCTTTTTTGGTAAATCGTGAGAGTTTGCTGTGCGCTCTCGGCTCCCATGGAGTGGAGGCGCTGCGTGAGGTCGGGGGAGAGGGAGCCTTGGTAGTCGAGCTCGATACGCTGTGATTTGGCGGTTAGTTCGGCTATGGAGCCTTGGGTCACGAGGGTTCCGCGATCCATAATAGCGACGCTGTCACAGATCATTTCTAGCTCGCCGAGCAGGTGGCTATTAATAAAGACGGTGCGCCCTTGGTCTCTCATTTTTTCCAGAACATCTCGCATTTCTTTACGTCCACGTGGGTCAACACCATCGGTAGGTTCGTCTAGGAAAACGATTTCAGGGTCGTTTACGAGCGCTTGAGCGAGTCCGATACGCTGCTTCATCCCCTTGGAGTAGGTTCCCATTTTCTTGTTTGCCCAGTCAGACATGCCGACGAGTTCTAGGAGTTCGTCGGCCTTGACGCGTGCGCGTGACTTAGGAACGCCAGAGAGCCCGGCGACGTATTGGATAACCTCGCGCCCCTTGAGGTATTCGGGAAAACGAGCGTGCTCTGGGAGGTAGCCGACCTTCGCAAGGGTGGGCTTGTGTCCAATCGGCATCCCGAGCATGGTCCCTTGGCATTTGTTAGGTTTAACGATGGAGGTAAGGACCTTCACAAGCGTACTTTTCCCTGCTCCGTTGGGGCCTAAGAACCCAAAGATTTGCCCCTGAGGAACCTGGAGCGAAATTCCACCAAGAGCTTGCACGCCTCCTCGGTAGGTTTTCCATACGTCATGGATATCAATTACATTCATTATGATTTAATAATAGGGCAGTGGAGAGTGGAATAACAAACAGAATAGTGCTTTTTTAGATGACAAGGGGAGCGAAAGCTGAATAGGTTAAAAAAACGTCCATTAATAATTATTATGAATTCAGAACAGCCCGAAAAATCATTTAACCACTGGCGGATCAGTGTGTTATATACTCGAGTGATCCTTTTAGTTTGGTTTCTTGCTTCCTTTGGTTGTTCTATTCTATTCCGCGATTGGTGCGATGCAAACCTTCCGCATATTGGCAAAGTCCCTTTCGGTTTTTGGATGTCTCAGCAGGGCTCGATCCTTGTTTTTGTTGGGCTCTTGGCCTTGTACACCGTTCTCATGAGTCGCCTCGATAGCACGCTCGAAGACTAACCTATAACACTCCCCACTCACATGGACCAATCTGTCTGGAACGGTATTTTTATCGGAATCTCCTTCATTCTCTATATCGTTATTGCGATCAAATCACGGGCTACTTCTACGAAGGAATATTATACTGCGGGAGG
>JALZUI010000115.1 GCA_023301545.1 Akkermansiaceae bacterium | reverse complement strand
GCGAAGCAGGCTGAAGAAAATCGTCTAGCTGAGTTAAATGAAGCTAAACGCGCTAAGGAGGAAGAGCGTATAGCTCGTATTGCCGAACGTAAGGCGGGGGATCCTACTCCACCGTCGGAATGTATTGGCTATACTGGTGTGAAAAGTCATAAAATTGTGCGTGGCGACACTCTCGGTAAAATGGCGAGCGATATTTATAATAACTCAGCATACTCTACCTGGATTTCTGTTTATAATAATAAGCCTGCCAATAAGCTGTTTCTTGGTGAAACTCTGAAAACGCCGTCTCTATATGAAGTGTTTACTGAGCTCGAAGGAAAAGCAGTATGGGAAAAGTACCCATACGCAATCCGTGATCTACTGCTCGTTCATGAGCAAATGAAGAAGCTTGAACCGATCATTATTGCTGAAAAATCAGCTGGAAAATACTCAGATGATACCAAAAAGCAATTAGACGAAATGATCTGGACGCTCGGGCAAGTGAAGCAAGATTTCCTTGATAAGGTCGTAGGTGTTAATGAGTACCCGCTCGCCACTATGAGCCAGCTCCAAACGGTCGTTAATAATGTGAAGTTGATTCGCCGTGGCGATCTAGGCAAAGGCAACCGTAACTTTCAACGGGTTAGCCTCTATATGATTAACTGTTACAGTTACGCGCTAGCATGGGGGCGTGATGGCTTTAGCTCCAAGAAGTAATGGTTATCATCCTTTCCAGAGACTCGATTTTATATAGTACGCAATCTCTGGAATCCGCTTTTTTAGAGGCGGGGCACAGGGTGCAGGTAATTGATGTACTAGCGCTTGAAATCAAAGTAGGCTACGGAGTTTTCCTCAATGGTGAGCTGCTGCAACCAACTTTAGTTATCCCACGCTTTTCTTCCCACCTTCTCGTGGCTGGATTAGCGGTCTTACGAGAGTGGGAGAATCGTTCTATTCCTGTATTGAACTCCAGCCAATCGATCGCAATCGCTAATGATCAACTTGCGACATTGCAGCACCTTCAGCAAGCGGGATTGCCGATTCCACAAACGTCGTTCTGTAGCCAGCCTTCCACAGAAGAAACCTTTGATTCCATCCTAGGAGAAGGGGAGGCTAAGGTCATTAAATTATTAGACTCTAGCCAGGGTCGAGGCGTTACTCTAGCGCAGGATTCTACGACAGCACGCTCGCTTTTGACCACGCTAGCCTCACTTCGTTCCAGTGGCCTGACGCAGAAGTATTATGGGGAATCTGAAGGTTGTGATTACCGTCTTATCGTCCTGCACGGAGAAGTTGTGGCGGCGATCTCTCGTCGCTCGAAAGAGGGAGAGTTCCGTGCGAATCTCCATCAAGGCGCAACCGCTGAACCTTACGAACCAAGCGAAAGACAAAAGGAGCTAGCGATCAAGGCGGCCGAGGCTCTAGGGCTTGATTTTGCAGGAGTAGATCTCCTCCCAACAGCAAAAGGAGATCTCGTTCTAGAGGTTAATGCCTCTCCTGGCCTGCAAGGCGCAGAGGGAGGAGAGCATGGTTTCATTTCCCGCTTGATTAGCAAAAGTCTCTAGCATCTAGGCAGGCCTTGATGCCCACTGCTAAAGCCTCCATTGCTGGCACAGGAACTCCAACCTTGCGCGCTACCTTTAATGGGTTTTCCCAAATTGCTTCATACTCCACAGGAAGCCCGTTGACATAGTCGATCATGCTGGAGGGTTGATATTGATCCATCTTAAGAGTGATGGCGATTTGGTTATCGATAAAGTCTTTCGGGATCTCATGGCCAAGAGCCTTAGCAATTGCCACAACCTCAGCCATAATACTGCGGATTTTAGGTTCTAGTTGTCGATCTTTGAGAAGGATTTCCGTGTCGACGCCTCCTTCCACAATCGCAAGACCATTGAAGGGGTAGTTCCACACTAATTTCATCCAAAGGGCTTTTTCTAAAGAGTCTACGGCCTCACAAGTGAAATTTGCTTCGTTAAATATGTTAGCGATTTTGGCGAGTCGTAGGGAGTTTTTCCCGTCGAACTCCCCGATTCTGATAAGTCCAGAGGCGGTATGCGAAATCACCCCGGGTTGTAGGCGGTTAATACAGACAAAGCAGAGTCCTCCTATAATACGCTCGGCGCCAAAGGTTTCGGCCAAATGCTCCGCATTACCTAGTCCGTTTTGAAGGGTTAGGATCGCTGTGTTTTGACCAATTAAAGGAGTGATTATTGACTGGGCCTGGGCGTTAGCGGTTGTCTTCCATGCCACGATCACTAAATCGACTTCCCCGATTTCATCGCTAGTACGAGCGCACTGAACCTCGCTTAGGCGAAAGTCTCCAGCGCAGGATTGAATCTCCAGACCGTGTTTCGAAACGTGATTAAAATCGGAGCGGAGGAGGAAGGTCACATCATGCCCCGCTTGAGCCAGGCGTGCTCCATAGTACGAGCCGATCGCTCCTGCGCCTACAATGGCGATTCTTCCTAGTGACATCTTGTTTAAATACGGGGTCAGTTGAGAGGCGTCAAATTATACTTCGAGCACATTATAGGTCCATCCGCAGTTTTTACAGGAATCTTCGCCTGCAGGAATTTCATAACCGCAAGCGAGACAGTCTATGGGCTCGGTCATGAGTTCAGGCTTCTCTATTACAGGTTTGGCAAACCATTCGACATGCCCACAGGACGAGCAAATATAGATTGTTGAGGTCTTTTCCAACCATCCGAGATCAAAGAGGTTCATCATGGACGCTTTCATCTTTGCCCTAGTGGTTTCAAAGTCTGCCCCCCCACAATGAGTGCATATTAAATTATCCCCAGAGATTTTGTAGCGCATGAGGTCACGCTAGAGTATTGGCAATAAGATTCAAGTTTGAAGCGTATTGATAATGGTCGAAAAGAAAGAATAGCCATTTTGTGTGTCATTAACCAAAGAGGAAAACATCTTTATTCATCGCGGATTCAACTAGCCAGTGCAACAGGCTGAGGAGGTTTAAAGATATCGTTTGGAGTTTTGAAGGCAAGGCATTTTCTAGGTCGTGAGTTTAAGGCG
>JALZUI010000114.1 GCA_023301545.1 Akkermansiaceae bacterium | reverse complement strand
GCGCTTAAAGATATTTTGACCTTTGTACCAAAAGAGTCAGGAGCGATTCCACTAGAAGAAGTAGAACCCGCAGAAAACATCATGCGTCGCTTTACGACCGCAGCAATGTCGATGGGGGCACTCTCTCCAGAGGCTCACGAGACGCTCGCGATTGCGATGAACCGCATCGGAGCAAAGTCTGATTCGGGTGAAGGTGGCGAAGACCAGAAGCGTTTCAAACCATACCCTAATGGAGACCTTGCTCGCTCTGCGATTAAGCAAGTGGCTTCAGGACGTTTTGGGGTTTCTGCGCACTACCTCGTTAATGCTGATGAGCTAGAGATTAAGATGGCTCAAGGCGCTAAGCCAGGGGAAGGAGGCCAGCTCCCAGGTCATAAGGTGAATGCTCTCATTGCGCGTCTGCGTCATACGCAGCCAGGAGTGCAACTGATTTCACCTCCTCCGCACCACGATATTTATTCGATTGAGGACCTTGCACAGCTGATTCATGACCTCAAGGAAGTGAATCCTAAGGCAAAGGTTACCGTGAAACTCGTGTCAGAAGCGGGAGTGGGTACGATTGCCGCTGGAGTAGCAAAAGCTAATGCTGATAACATCCTGATCTCAGGACATGATGGCGGTACAGCAGCCTCTCCACTTTCCTCTACTAAGTACGCAGGGCTACCATGGGAACTAGGAACCTCAGAAGCTCAACAGGCGCTGATTCTTAATAACCTACGGAGCCGTGTGACGCTCAGAACAGATGGTGGACTACGTAATGGTAAAGATATCATTGTGGGCGCGATTCTCGGTGCAGAGCAGTTTAACTTCGGTACAATTGCAATGATTGCGATGGGTTGTGTTTACGTCCGTAAGTGTCACCTCAATAACTGTCCGGTAGGGGTGGCGACAACAGATCCTAAGTGGCGTGCGAAGTTCAAAGGGACTCCAGAGCACGTCATCAACTTCATGACTGGTGTGGCTAATGATGCGCGTGAAATTATGGCTTCGATCGGGGTCAGAAATCTTGACGAGCTGATTGGGCACCCTGAATACCTAAAGCAGCGTGAAGTTCCAAATCACCCGAAGGCGAATACATTAGATCTTTCCGCAATTCTCAAGGACGTTAGTCCAGAGGTTGCCAAAGTCCGCGGTGTTAAGCCTGAGGAAATCGCCCGTATTTGTCAGCAAAACCGTAATGACGGACTCCATAAGCCTGCAGTCGACATTGATATTTTAAAGGATATTGCGAAGGCGACGGATGCCTCAGAAGATGCTCCGGTAGCTAACGTAATGGATCGCCCAGCGGTCAACTTAGAGTACAATGTGATCAATACAGATCGTAACCTCGGGACACGTCTCTCGGGTGCCCTTGCGATGCAGTTTGAAGGGAATCGTGTAGTTCCACACGGAACGATCAACCTGACCTTCAAAGGGACAGCTGGACAATCACTAGGAACCTTCCTTGTACAAGGGGTTAATATCCACGTTATCGGTGAAGGCAATGACTACGTAGGTAAAGGAATGTCAGGTGGTCAAATCATCGTCAATCCACCTGTTGGCCATTCCTTCAAGGCCGAGGAAAACTCGATTGTAGGAAATACTTGTCTCTACGGAGCAACTGGCGGAGCAGTTTACATTAACGGTTGTGCTGGAGAGCGCTTTGGGGTTCGTAACTCAGGCGCGGCGGCAGTTGTTGAAGGAACAGGCGATCACGGTTGTGAGTACATGACGAATGGTCTCATCACGATCCTAGGTCGTACAGGTCAAAACTTTGGCGCCGGAATGTCTGGTGGTACAGCGTACGTTTACAACCTAGACGGCAAATTCCAAACTCGGATCAATGCTGAAATGGTCGTGCCTCTCCAGGTAAAACGCCCAGAGCACATTGCTGAGGTCAAAGCAGAGATCGAGAAGCACCTCGAGCTCACAGGATCTGCACGCGCTAAGGAAATCCTTGCTGATTGGGATAAGAACGTGAAGAAGATCGTCCGTGTTATTCCTAAGCAAAAGCACGCTCTAGAGCTTGCTGAAGAAGCGCACGAAAACGCAGGTGAAGAAGGTGTGATCAAGAATGCCTAACTTCTAGCTAGCTGATTAAAGACAAACCCTCCGCCCTGTATGACAGGGGGAGGGTTTTTTTAGGCCTTGGTTTCAGGGTCGAAAGCTTACCATTCGATGGCAGCAGCGGCCCAAGTGAGTCCTGCTCCGAAAACGACACAAACAATGTTTTCGCCGCGTTTGAATTTTCCTGTACGCGCTGATTCGTCGAGTGCAATTGCTACAGCAGCGGCGGAAGTGTTCCCGTAGCGGTCTAAGTTGACGTAGACTTTCTCATTATCAATCGTTAGACGGTCCGCAATCGCGTCGATAATACGGAGGTTCGCTTGGTGGGGGATTACTTGCGCGATGTCGCTGGATTGTAGTCCTGCGTCTTCGACTACTTTCATCGCAGCCGTTTTCATACGAGTTACGGCATGGCGGAAAACTTCCTTACCAAGCATGGACAGGGACGCTAGGCGGTCATTAGCATTGTCGATCGTGATGGGGCAAGCCGAGCCCCCGCCTGGGATATTCAGAATGTCTGTTTGCGCTCCATCGGTCCCGATTTCCATGGCTAGGATTCTTCCTTCGCCTTCTTCTGACTTGCGGAGGACTGCTGCTCCTGCGCCATCGCCAAAAAGAACACAGGTGTTGCGATCATCCCAGTTAGTAAAGGCTGAGAGCTTTTCCGCACCGATGATGAGAGCGTTTTGGAAGGTTCCGGCACCAATGAGGTTGCGCGCCATTTCCATAGCGTAGAGGAAGCCTGAGCAAGCCGCCGAGATGTCAAATGCGACTGCTTTACGCGCTTCTAAATTATCCTGTACATAACAGGCTGTGGCAGGGGTAAGGGTGTCAGGGCTAATTGTGGCGACAATGATGAGATCAAGGTCGGCGGCGTTAATCTGAGCTTGTTCAAGCGCCTTTTTGGCCGCTTCGGTAGCGAGGTCTGAGGTCGATTGTCCCTCGGCAGCAATACGGCGTTCCTTGATTCCTGTTCGCGAAGTGATCCAGTCATCGGTAGTATCGACGATTTTTTCGAGGTCGGCATTAGTGAGAACTTTTTCAGGAAGGTAGCTTCCCGTTCCCGCGATTGTTACTGGAGCAAGTGACATGCTCATGAATTAATCTGCTCAGTGAGGAAGTGCAACACTTTTTGGGGGAGATCTGCGAGAGGATTACTGTTCTAAGCGCCTTTCCTTGATGATTTTAGGCTTGTTTTTAGAGGGAAGGGAGATTGGAATGGAAAGATGATATTCTCAGTGAATCGTATTTTAACCTTTATAGTGCTTTCTTTTACGCTGGCAGGTAGCATGGCCTTAAGAGGAGCTTCTGTGGATTGGAGTGCGTTTTTAAGTAAGCATGATCTGGTATGGGAGAAGTCTCCGGAAGTGTGGTATGACGCCCCTTTTTTAGGGAACGGGATGTTAGGCTCCATGTTTTACCAAGTAGATAAGCGTAAGCTGAGAATTGATCTAGGGCGAGTGGACGCAGAAGATAGGCAGTCAGGGACAACCCCTTTTATTTCTAAATCACGCCTTCCGAATGGCTATTTTATCTTGGAGACGAAAGGTGAGATCACGGGTTTTACGGGACGCCTAAACCTCTATGATGCAGAGGCCGTCGCGGTGATTAAGACAACTGCGGGAGAGATTGCATTGAAGGCGATTGTTCATAGTGATGATATGGTCATTGCCTACGAGTTCACCCCCTCAGGTGGTGAAACCGCGGAGGAAATTCAGTTTGTTCCATTGAAGGCGATTGCTCCAGCTAGGTTACAAGCGGAAAAAGAAGTGGCTGAAAAAGGGGAAAAAGCGAATCGCACTCGAATCTCTTGGTCGCAGGCGAAGTATCAATACAACCCAGATCCTGTGCTAGAAGATGTGGGGAGCTATAAAGTATCCCGTCAAACCTTAGCGGTTGGTGGGGAAATAGGTACAGCCTGGCTACTGCGTAATGAAGGAGAGTCTAAGCTTTTACTCGTCTCCGTAGAGCATAGCTACCCGCAGGCTACCGCTGTAGATGAGGCGGTGGCGCATCTAGAAAAAGTGAAAGAGGAATCTTACGAAAGCTTCCGAGAAAGGCACCAGGCTTGGTGGCATCAGTATTACCCAAAGAGTTTTATTAGTATCGAGGATACCCTGATGGAGGGCTTCTATTGGATTCAGGTTTACAAGTTCGGTGCCGGAGCGAGACAAGGCCGTGCCTATATGGATACTATGGGTCCTTGGATGGTGGAGAACACTGCTTGGGCGAATGGTTGGTTCAATCTTAACACGCAGTTATCATATTGGTTCCTTACGACTGCTAACCGAATGGAAGTGGCAGAGAGCTTGTTCACTAAAATGGATGAAAGCTTACCGACCTTGGTGGCGAATATGCCAGCTAAGTACAAGGGCGAGTGCGCGGGAATGGCAACGATCTGTCCGCAGGACTTCACGAGTCCGTTTCCTTCTAACAAGTTAGGCTTTATGGGGGAGCTCCTCTGGACCTGTCATGATTATTGGTTGATGCTAGAACGCACGATGGATGAGGAGCGGATCACAAACAAATTTTTCCCTTTGCTCAAAAAGTCAGTAAATACCTACATTTATAATATGGAGGAAGGCGAGGACGGGAAGCTGCACCTCCCGCATTCACGCTCGCCTGAATATGGTGACGGGGAGGACTGTAACTTTAATCTAGCGCTCTTCCGCTGGGGTTGTAAAACCTTGACGCATATTGCAGAGCGCTACGGGGTAGAGGACGAGCTGCTGCCTAAGTGGAAAGACATTTCTGCGCGCCTAGTAGACTACCCGATTAGTGAAAATGGGTACATGGTCGCTAAGGATTTCCCTTTCGAGCAGTCGCATCGCCATTATTCTCATTTGATGATGGTTTACCCCCTCTGTGAAATTAATATTGATCAGGCTGAGAATATTGAGCTGATGGAAAAATCAATTGATCACTGGATTAACTACCCAGGAACAGGCAATGCGGGTTATTCTTGGAGCGGAGTAGCCGCTATGTATGCCCTCTTGGGCGATGGTGAGAAATCAGCTAAGTACCTAGATATTTTCATGAACATGCAGAAGCTGTTTCCTGATAATCCTGCCGCGATTCACTGTACGACGATGTACACCGAAACGGGGCGCTACCAACCAGTCACGGAAACCCCCTTCTCGCTCTGTGACTCTATGCAGATGATGCTCTTGCAGAGCTGGGGTGACACGATTCGTATTTTCCCTGCGGTGCCGGAGTCATGGCAAAATACTTGCTTCGATGGGCTTCTCGCAAAAGGAGGCTTCGAGATCAGTGCGTCGAGAAAGGCTGGAGCAACAGCATTTATCAAAATAAAAAGCCTAGCTGGTGAGCCTTGTATCATTAAAGCCGAAATAGAGGTAGATCGTATCCAAGGAATTGATGCTAAGGCGGTTCAAGAGCTTCCTGACGGGCGTTTGAAAATTGATTTAGCTAAGGGTGAGGAAGTGACTCTTTTTGCTCCAGAGGTGAATAATGCAGAGATCGCTCCTGTGGCGTCTAAAGAAGGGCAGCATAACTTCTTTGGGTTGAAAAATTAGTACAGCCTACGGCCTGAAGAGTTTATTTTTTTGAGTTGCCTGCGAGGGAGATTGTGATTGGGTAGAGAGCATATGTCTTGGACGGTTGATTCAGCACGGGAACTCTACTCTATTGAGCAATGGGGGCAGGAATATTTCGATATTAATGACTGCGGGGAGGTCGTAGTTAGACTGCAAGATGACGAAGGACGAGAGACGGCCGTGTCTCTCTCAAAAATCGTGCAAGACCAAGGTGAACGAGGACGCCCGGTGCCTCTGCTATTACGCTTTAGGAATTTGCTGAACCGCCGTATAGAGGCGCTGAACCAGGCCTTTTTACAAGCGATGGAGGCTTCCCAATATAAAGGGGCGTACCGCGGAGTGTACCCAATCAAGGTCAACCAACAGCAACAGGTTATTGAAGAAATTACGGAATTTGGGCAGAAGTACAACTACGGACTTGAGTGCGGCTCCAAGCCTGAACTCTTGATTGCGCTGGCGCATTTGAAAGACCCCGAGGCCCTGTTGATTTGTAATGGGTACAAGGATGTTGAGTTTATCGACTTGGCACTCAAGGCTTCTCAGACAGGCATTCAAATTATCCTAGTGGTAGAGATGCCGGGAGAGGTTGATGCAATTTTAGACCGAGCTGAAGCCCTAGGAATTGAGCCGAAATTAGGAGTTCGCTTCCGGCTTTCAGCTAAATCTGAAGGGCATTGGGCGGAGTCAGGAGGCGACCGTTCCACCTTTGGGCTTAATACCTCGCAGTTGATCGACGCTCTGGATCGCCTCAAGAACCGGAAAGCGCTGAAGCACCTCGAGCTTTTTCATTATCATCAGGGATCACAGCTTCCTAATATTCGTGTTATCCGAGAGGCCTGTCAGGAGGCCGCGCGCGTGTATGTAAACTTAGTTAATGAAGGCGCTCCTATGGGAATCCTTGATCTCGGAGGTGGCTTGGCGATTGATTATGACGGAAGCCATACGAATTACATTTCAAGCTGTAACTACGGGCTTAAAGAATACGCCACAGACTTAGTAGAAGTGGTGCAAAATGCCTGTAACCAGGCAGGGGTTGACCACCCCACGATCGTGACCGAATCTGGGCGAGCGGTGGTAGCGCATTACTCCGTGCTGACGTTTAACGTGCTGGATGTCACGGAGTTTAAGCTCCACGAGCAACCCGAGGCTCCACTAGCAGAAGATCATCAGATGCTCAAAAACCTCTGGGAGGTGCAGGCGCGCGTTAATACGCAAGAGCCTAACCACTTGCAGGAATGCTTTAACGATACTCTCTTTTATCGGGATCAGATTCGCTCACTCTTTAATAATGGGGTGATCTCGTTACGTACCCGTGCTCATGGGGAAAAGATGTATTGGTACACGATTACCAAGATTGCGGATCAACTAGGGGAGTTAGAGGAGGTGCCTGAGGATCTAGCGACTTTAGAGGCGAATTTGATTAGCTTTTATTATGCAAACTTCAGTGTCTTCCAGTCTTTGCCTGATCACTGGGCGATCGAACAATTGTTCCCCATCATGCCACTGCAGCGGCTAAATGAGGAACCTATGAATCAGGCGATTCTCGCTGATATTACCTGTGACTGTGATGGGAAAGTGGATCGCTTTATCGATGTTAAAGGAGCAAAACGCCATCTCCCGATTCATACCTGCAAGCCAGGAGAGAATTACCTCATTGGAGCCTTTCTGGTGGGAGCATATCAAGAAACCTTAGGCGACCTGCATAATCTGCTAGGTGATCCTCACGTTGTTTCCGTGGGAGTGGAAGACGGTAAGGTGGTGTACACGAATGAGGTGGAAGGTGATACGGTGGCGGATGTGTTATCGTATGTAGAATATGACCCGAAGACGATCGAAAAGCAATTCCGTGCGATTGCTGAAAGTGCGGTGCGCGAGGATAAACTGACCGCTACGCAGCGACGTGACTTGATGGATAGTTTCCGTGCAACCTTGAATGGGTACACGTATTACGAAAACGATTAGGGCATAAAAAAACCCACACGATTAGGGCATAAAAAAACCCACCGGACGGTGGGTTTGATTTATAGATTCTAACGGAAAGAATCTTAGCCAAGAGTTGGCTTTTGGCGACGCTCTTTGCGGCCACCGAAACGCTTTTGGAACTTGTCGATTCGACCTTCAGTATCAACGAACTGGGATTTACCAGTGAAGAACGGGTGGGAATCAGAAGTAACTGACATTGCGATTACGTAGTATTCAACGCCGTCGACAGTTTCTTTCTTATCGGAAGTTACGGTTGAGCGTGTAGCGAATTGTTTTCCAGTCGTAAGATCTTGGAAAATAACAGGATGGTATTCTGGGTGTAGGTCTGCTTTCATTAGTTCGAGCGGATTAGGGTTAGACGTTTTTGCGCCAAGGAAGGAAGTTCATAGGGGAGCTTTCGATGAATGTCAATCTTCTTTGAAGATTTCATCAATAGCGGGAATGGTAGTTTCACTTATTCCGATTTAAGCTGCCTGGTGAAAAGCTCTTGGATTGCGTTTTCGGGGCTTTTTCCCTGGTAGAGGATTGAGTAAACGGCTTCGAGAAGGGGAGCGTCGATGCTCTTTAGCGTAGCCTGCTCTTGGATCGATTGGGTATTACGCACGCCTTCTGCGATCATTCCTAATTGGTCGCAAGCTTGATCTACACTGAGTCCTTCTGCGAGGGCAAGACCTACGCGGTGGTTACGGGAGTGCGGAGAGTAGCAGGTCGTCATGAGGTCGCCTACTCCTGAGAGTCCAGAGAAGGTCTGTGGATTCGCTCCAAAAGCGGTTCCTAGTCGTGTCATCTCTGCTAGTGCGCGGGTGGTTAGTGCCGACATCGCATTGTCGCCTAGCTTGAGGCCGGAGACGATTCCTGCGGCTATGGCATAAACATTTTTCATGGCTCCACCCCATTCTACTCCAATGATGTCAGGGCTAGAGTACGAGCGGAAAGTAGGGCCGGAAAAGAGGCTCAGTAATTGATCGCCGATCTCTTGATTATCGCAGCCAATAACGGTACAGGTGGGGAGATTTAGGGCGACTTCCTCAGCATGGTTGGGGCCTGAAAGGGTTGCGATGGGGTGGTCAGGGAGAACTTCTTGGATGATTTCCGTCATGCGTAGACCAGAACCGCGTTCAATCCCTTTGGCGACCGATACTAGGACGCTCTCTGAGTGGAGGCCTAGTTCCTTTAGAAGGTTAGCCGTATTTCTAATCGCAGAGGTAGGAACCGCGAGCACAACAACCTCAGCTTCGATGATTTGGCTGAGGTCGGTGGTGGCAGATATATTAGGAGCTAGGGATAGCTCTTTGAGGTATTTAGGATTACATTGCGAGGCGTTGATGGTGGCGGCCATTTCTTCGCAACGAGGAACGAGGGTGACGCGCTCGGAATGAGCGGAGATGAGCTGAGCCAGGGCGGTGCCCCATGATCCCGCTCCAATGACGGAGACGTGCTTATACTGTTTCATTTTTTTTCCCGAATCTGTGTTCTGTTCCGTTAGCGAGGCGCACGATGTTGGTGCGATGTTTAAAGACGGCGAGGGCTCCTGCTACGATGGCGAAAATGAGCAAGGGTTTATTGTAGGTTCCTGCTTCCCAGAGGGAGAGTGAGTCTGGGTCGTTGTCGTTAACCTTATGGTGGTTAGATCCCCAAAAGATGATGAGAGGCAGGGCGATGGCTGCTCCTACACTGCCGACGGCGACGTAGCGGGTACTGAAGGTGAGAATGACCCAGACAAGGATGAGAATCAGCGTGGCGATAGGGGCCAGGGCGAGAAAGACTCCTGCGGAGGTGGCGATTCCCTTGCCTCCCTTAAAGCCCGCCCAAGGTGAAAAGTTATGTCCTAAAACGGCGAAGAGGCCAGTGAGGACGTGAATAAACTGGATAAAGGTTTGTTGATCTACGGGGTAGACGGTGCGGATGCTTTCCAGAAAGTCATATTGACTGAGTGGGGACTTTCCTTCGATACCAAGTAGGTTTACCGCGAGGAGAACAGGAAGAGCTCCTTTAAGGATGTCGAGTACAAAGCAGAGGAGGCCAGAGCCTTTGCCAACGACACGGAGGACATTAGTGGCGCCGATATTACCAGAGCCATGCTCTCGAATATTAATGCCTCGAGAGCGGGCAATATAGAGTCCAAAAGGAATGGACCCTAGGAGGAACGCAATAAGAGGCAGGATATATGGACTCATAATGAGCCCCTTAAATGCGTGCAGGATGCTTAATGAGCAAGCTTATTCTTCGATCTTGGTAATCGAAACGATCGTTACTACTTCTAGAGGAACGTCTCCGTGTCCGCCCTTGTTTCCGGTGCGAACTTCGCGGATTGCGTCTACGATTTCGATCCCTTTAGTGACTTTACCGAATACGGCGTAACCTCCATAAGGGCCTCCGTGATTGAGGCCTGCATTATCAACGGTGTTGATGAAGAATTGTGAAGTCGCTGAATTCAGGTCGTTAGTACGTGCCATAGCGATTGTGCCACGGTCGTTTTTGAGGCCGTTGGAGGACTCGTTAGTGATTGGGCCCTTAGTGCTCTTCTCTGACATATTAGGGAGCATTCCGCCTCCTTGGATCATAAAGTTTTTGATGACACGGTGGAAGATTGTGCCGTCGTAAAAACCGCTTTCTACGTATTGGAGGAAGTTTTTTACGGTTACAGGTGCTTTCTCTGCATTGAGTTCAAGAGTGATTTCTCCGAGGTTAGTTGTGATTTTAACAGATGGGTTCATTTTTGTTTCAGCGTTTATGGTTGTGATTAATATAAAGAGTGGAAGTAGGTATTTAACAAGGGCCTTCATATGTTGTAGATTTATAGGCTTGTTCGTAAGAAATGGCGAGCGGTTTTTTACTTCTTCTTAGAGTAGTTTTAGCGTGACCCACGGGGCGCTGACTGATAGCAGTATATACATATTCTTTCATATTGATGACATCACACTTTAATAAATTCGTTGTTTTGGTAGGCATTTATTACTCCTGTATTAGCATTAGCTTTGCTGGAGAACTTCGTCGTACTTGGACGAGTTTGGATGGGGCTTCGGTTTCGGCTAGGCTAATCAAAGTGGAGGGAGAGAATGCTGTTATTGAGAGAAACGGAGTTCCTTATACCCTGCCTATCGTGTCACTTTCTAAAGGGGATCAAGAATATATCAATCGATGGAGTACCCGCAAAAGTAAAAGTTCTGTGGATGAGAAGGAAGAGTTCGAGTTAAAGATCTCTAAAAAAGGGAAGCTGCTGTATGAGACTTCTTTTAAAGATAATAAAGAGTGGCGGGTTTCTAGTGGGGAATGGGTCTGTAAAGATAATGCGATCACAGGAACCCAAGCTAAGGGGAAGGCGCACAAAGGGCATATGGTTATTAAAAACCCACAACCTGTAGATGTGATTATAACTTGTGAAATGTATCTGGGGGAGGCTGTCGAGATGGGTTTTACGATTGATGATAGGCCTAAGAAATTGGGGCAAGTGCTCTTGAACTCTAAGGTTTTAAAAGGACTTCAAACTCACCGTACACCTGGCCATAATATCGAAAAAAAGTTTAGCAATGCGGCGGGGCGCTTTGCCAAAGATGAATGGCATTCGATTTGCATTGAAATGAGAGGAGATCAAGTTGTGGCTCAAGTAGGCGATCATGTAATACGCTGCAAGGACAGTGTCTGGAAGGGTAAGCCTAAAAGATTAGGTTTCCTAGTGAACGGCGGTCCTGCGAAATATCGTAATCTTACGATGTGGGAGGCTCGCGCTGCTGATTGATGAAAAAAAACAATAACTCGCAAGGCTGGTGCGGAATCTAAGATGGGTTATGCGGACAAAATTGAGTCCCGTGTATTTTGAATGATAAAAGAAGCTGTTAGTTATCTTGATTAGTGCGCGCATACGGAGTTATCCCCAGATATGCAGTCTTATATTCCACTAGATACAGCTAACCTCCCCGACGGTAACTTACTCGCAATCTATTATTATGAGGGCGATTATATCCTAGAATACAATGGGTTAGAGCTGATGAGTACAAATCTAACCTGGTCGGAGCAGATGCTTGCGGAATTGGGGTGCGTGGATCTACTAGAAGGCTCCCCAAACCGTCCTGAGCACCCACGTGTGCTGATTGGTGGGTTGGGCATGGGTTTCACGCTCAAGCGTGTTCTAGAATTAATAGGGTCTCCCGCGACCGTAGATGTTGCGGAGCTGATGAGTCAAGTGATCGACTGGAATCGTACGTATCTTATTAAGCACAATGGGCCACTATTGGATGACCCAAGGACAAATATTATTCTAGCAGATCTATTCGATTGCCTAGGAGGAGGCAATACTTACGATGTAATCCTGATCGATATTGATGATACGCCTGATGAGGTAATCACTGAGGATAATGTAAAGCTCTATACCCCAAGCTTTTTCGCATCTCTCCGCGCCTCTCTGAATCCAGGAGGCTGCTTAGCCTACTGGATGGCCGCGCCCTCTCCAAAGCTACAAAAGGCTCTGGAAGCAGCAGGTTTCAATGTAATTGAGCACGAGGCAAAGGCCTACGAAGATGCAGAAGAGAACTGGCACCGCATCTACGTGGCACGTTTGAGCGAGTAGTCTCTTATGAGGAGGGCGGCTAAAAACTCCGAATATGCTCAGCCTCAGGCGGATCCTTGGAGACTGCTAAGCCGTAATTAGTCCCCTTTACATTAGCGATCGTGGTGTAGTCCGTGGTGGAGAGCTCGGTAGCGCTTGTTACCTGGTAGAGTTTGGTACGAGTCTTGCCCGCAGCTTCCATGCGGGAGATGATTTCTTGGCCGATATAGCAACCTTTATCAAAAGAGAGGCAGAGGTCGTATAGGCCTTGTTCGGCAGGGAGCTTTCCGGGAACGATCTCACGATTCCAGCGAGGTACGGCGTGGTAGGCGCACCATTCATCTTCTGCTTTATCGGACAGGGGAGAGGTCTCACAATTATTGGTTTTGCTAAGGTCGATGAGCACTTCAGTCTTGGGTG